>JBGVNW010000057.1:0-2132 GCA_045125935.1 Bacilli bacterium
ATTAAAGTAAATTTTTAAAAGTATAAATTTAATAAGTGATCTTAAAATTACATCTGTCGCAATAAATATTACAAGATAATAACCAATAATCAGACGATGTGAATCAACAAGCCTGTGCATCCAGAACAGGATTAAGATAAGACCACAGACCATAAAAAAGCTGTAATATATAACAACTACAGTTTCGTTAAAAATCTTCCTCTTAAAAAAACTTTTATTAAGTCCAGTAAAAGCAGTTATTCCGATATATAAACCAGCCAGTATCAGCAGATAAGCTTTATGAGTTTGGAAAGTTAAAAACTTATCAAAATCAGAAAAGTAAAAGCTTACAGACAAGTATAAAGATAACGTAACAGAAAATATTCCACTAACTGATATTATGTACTTAATAAGCTTTTCACGATTTGAATTCAGATACATTTAATAACTTTCCAATAATTCGGACAATTTTACTAATCAGAATAAATGCAATATGAAATAATCATTAACCGTAAACAATACCAGAGATTTTTTCTTTTACAGCAAGAATAGATTTTACTTCATCCACAACTTCATTCAGATTTGAGATATCGGTCTTTTCAAAAAGAATGACGGCATCCGCTTTAGCAGCTTTACTAATTTCCGCTGCAGAGATAATACTTATATCAGCGTTTAAACGACTTTTAACATCTGATAAAAAAACAGATAATTCAGAGCATAAATCTTTATCAAGTGTAGATACAAATCGAATTGATCTGATACCATTTTCATAAAGGTAGTCAATATAAGAACCTAATTTTTTAAGACCTGAATTATCTAAAATATTAGCATTTCTATTCCTATAAATTGAACATACCTTTACAATCCCAAAAGCATTGGATACATAATTTTCATCACGTAACTTGCCTTCAAAAAGATACCTGCAGGTAAAATAACACAAAGCAATAAAAATACCGCCAAAGAAACCTGCAAAAAAGTACATAAGAAGTTTATTAAATTTATATCCTTCAAGTGTTGTAAGCTTGCCGTAATTTTCAAATTTTATTGGCTCAACAACAGAAGATAGATCAATTTTGGCTTTATCTAATTCAATCAACAACTCTTCTAGTTTTTTAACTTCATTTTTTTGTAAATCTTTTAAGTTAGCAATTTCACCTATGCCTGATGAAATTAAGATTGAATCAAAATTATATTTATTTTTACAGTAATCTGTTATCTTATTATTTACGTCTTTTAAACAAACATCGATAATTTTTAAGGTTTTAACAGAATTACCTTTTACTATAAGATTAAAGCTGTTTTTGTTTATAACCTTTATCTCAAAAATTTCTCTTATAACCTTAAAAGTTGGATCTGTTTCAATATTTAATGACTTGGCAATATTTGATGCAAATTCTGTTGATGATAAAGCAGTCATTGCATAAGAAAGGCCAGGGTTTGGTGTATTATCCTGAGTTAAATCAACAGAACCTGATTTATTCTCTTTAACAACATACTGATAAACATTTTCAAAGTAAGAGTCATCATTTGAGTTATATATTAAAGACTCTTCTAAATATTTTGTCTGCTCATCAACTAAATCCTGGGCCTGTTCTACCTTTCTTGATAAAAGTTCCTTAGATAATTTATAGTTATCAAGATCAGCATTGTATTTTGCCATCTTCGATTCATAGTCTTCAACATAAACTCTGTAGCTTACTTTAGACTCAACTTTCTGAATCTGACCATTAGGTTGCTTTACTTCTCTTTCAATTTTAAATAATTTATCAACTTCAGCTAAAGGAACAGAAGATAACTGATAATTTAAAAACTTATATGTAAAGCCAAGAGCTGCAAATATTATTCCCAAAACTAATACAATCTTCCATTTAGAAATAAGGTATTTTGCCATCATGACTAAATCAATTTCGATTTCTTCGTTTCTGTTATCCATCATGAGTTCCAACAAATTTACTGATTAAAATAAAAAAAACATATTAAAAATAATTAGTTATTCTTATAACAAACTGTATACTCTACTTTGGCAGTTCGCAAAAACTAGCCAAAGTGCATAACAACACGGTCTAGCACCATGTTTGCTCTTTAAATTTATATTTCTTATAAAATGGAACGTTTTTTGTTGTCAAACAGCGATCTGATATATGTACTAGTTG
>JBGVNW010000058.1:0-4003 GCA_045125935.1 Bacilli bacterium
AGTTTATCTACTTGTATCTCATCCTAAGGTTGGCAAGTCAATGTTTGCTCAGCAACTTGCCTTCTCTCTTACTACTGGAGAAGATTTTTTAGGATTCAAAGTAAATCCCTCTCATGTCTTATATATTACCACAGAGGGCGACATAAATCAATTACAAGAGCGATTTAAATTAATGAATTTGAAACCTAATGTAGATAAATTACACATTATAGATATAGATGATATTCCAGATTTTTATATCAGAGATATAGAAAGAGATATTCATGAATTAACCTTTGATAAAGAACCCTTATTCGTAATAATTGATATGTTTAAAGACATTAAATTTGATAGTGACTATAATCAAAATGATTATCAAGAAATAAATAATGTTGTATTTAAAAAGTTTAAAGAAATATGTAGAAAATATAACTGTACATTATTTGTTACCCATCACTTAAATAAAAGTAATGGAATTATGGGTAGTGTCGGACTAACTGCTGATGCATCTGGAATTATGAAATTAAAAGAATCAAAAAGTAATTGTAATAAACTAATTTTAGATTATAAAGGTAGGGATTTTAGTAGATTAGAATTAAATTTGAAAAGAAATGAAAATCAAACATTTAGCGTTATCGATGAGAATACTGATGATGAGACTGATTATAATCTACTACTATTTATAAAATATGCAGTTGCTAAGAAAGATTTTGATTACACAATATCAGATATCTTATCTAAAACAAATATTTTATTAACTCCAACACAACTTGGAGGTTTAATTCAAAGAAACCTAAGTTTGTTGGAGAAAGAAGGTCTTCATATAACAAGTAAAAGAACTGCTAATGAGAGATTATGGCATTGTTCTTATGAAGAACCTTCCGAAAATAATGAATGAACGTGGCACGTTCTGACCTGTAAGGTTGGAAGTGGCGATAGTGAATTCATTATCCATTAATTAAATGATATAGTATATCGTTTAATTAATCTTGTGATAGCGAATGCCTTTACCTATTTATTAGGTATTGGCTCTAGCTATTACAAGCATAAAGGATTCTAAGGAATATTCCTTAGCTCACGGTTGGGCATATATTATGCCCTAGTGAGATAGAGTATTATTTTAAAAACAGACTAGAAAGGAGGAAAAAATAAATGTACTCAGGAAAACAAGCACTACGATTAGAAAAGTTTAAAGCATCAGATATTGGTGGACTTGATAAAGAATTAAAGGAAAGAAAAGGTTCTGGTAAATATGATAGTACTAGAACTCAATATAATATAGAATTAATAAATTATAATGGACCTACTCTAGCAAGTTCTACATATGATTATCTTTATTCTAACAATATAAACTATAATCCAAATAAGAAAAGTACAAAAGTATTGAATGGATTAATAATAACAAGTGGTCAAGAATTCTTTGAACATTACGGAATGGAATTTAAAGATACTGGAGAAGTTTATAAAACTGGGGATAACGCTGGTAAACCAATTAGACATGTTGTTATAGATGAAAATCATAAACTACCAACTGAAATAAAAAGATTTTTTGATGAAAGTCTTAACTTTATTTCTGACTTCGTAGGAAAAGAAAATATAAGATATGCAGCAATACATCTTGATGAATCTACACCACATATGCATATATATTTCACTCCAGTAGTTAATGAAGTTAAAAGAAAAGTATTTGAGTTAGATGAAAATGGTCATCAATTAAAACACGAAATAACTAATAAAAAAGGAGAAAAGAAATTAGTACCAATTCAAAAGAAAGATGAAAATGGAAATAATATCTATGAAACAGTTAAAGGTAAATTTCTAAATTCAGATCAATTTTGGAAACAAAAAGGTGGTAATGCTTCTTATACTCTACTTCAAGATGATTATAACGAATTTATTAAGTCAAAAGGTTATAACTTATTTAGAGGTGAAATTGGTGGAGATAAAACTCATTTAACTAATGCTATGAAACAACAAAAAGAATTAAATGCTTTAAATAAAGAAATAAGAAAAGAAAATGAACTATTAAAAGAGGCAAACAAAACCGAGAATAGATTTATTGATAAAGTTGATAAAGAAACATCAAAAGATATCTTAAATCCTATTAAAAAAGGTATTATTAAGCAATATAAAGATGAAGATATAGATAATCTATCTACTTACTCAAAAGAACTTGCTGAAGATAATATTAAAAAGGATTTAGAAATTAAACTTTTAACTAAAGAAGTTAATGATTTTAAATCAGGTAAAACTTATAAAGAACAAAATAGAATTATTGATAGTCAAAAGAAAATTATTAGTGAAAAAGATAATGAAATAAATATATGGAAAAATAAATTTGAAGAAATAACTAATGAATTTAAGATGTTTAAAAAGAAGATTCAAAATAAAATATTCTCACTAACTTCTAAAATATTTGATATTCTTCATATACCATATACTTGGTATGAAGCAAATGATATAGATTTTGCTATTGATAAAACTAATAGTTATTTAAAGAAACATTCAAAATCTAAAGATGATTTTGAGAGATGATTATAAATATTCGTAGTTTGTATGATAAAATATAATTGTTACGAACTGGTATATTTATAAATCCCAACAAAAAGGAGGAATGAAATATGGGAATATATAAATTACCAAAAAATCAATGGACTAAAGATGGTCGTAAATATAAATATTATTGGAATGAAAAAGATAAAAATGGAAAATGGCATAAAAGGTTTTCTAAAGCTTATAAAACTAAATTAGATGCAATGAACGCTGAAAGAGAGTTTTTAAATAGTAAGGTTGAATTTGGTGGAGATATGGATATGACTTTTGGTACTCTTACTGACCAATATATCGAATCTCAAAAAAATAAAGTTAGAAGAAGAACAATGGAAACATATTTAAAAAGAAGAAGATATTTTACTGATTTTGAAAATGTCAAATTAAAAGATATGGATGGAAACTTATATCATAAATTCCAACAAGATTTGTGGAATAAACCTATTAAATGTTCTACTAGAAATGATGTTCAAAAATTTCTTAAAATTATTCTTAATTGGGGAATGAAAATGTATGATATTAATCTAATGCGTTTTTATAAAAAAATAGAGTTCTTTAAGGACCCTAATGAAATGAAAGAAGAAAAAGATGTTTACACTTTTGAAGAATTTCAAAAATATATAACTGGTACTACTAATCTAAATGATAAAGCAATGTTTGAAATGTTATATTATTGTGGATTACGTCGTGGTGAAGCAAGAGGTCTTCAATGGTCTGATATAGATTGGAATAATAAATTAGTATCTATTACTAAACAAGCTAATAGCATTAAAGATAGTCAAAAGTATTATGAATTAACTCCACCTAAAACATCTAAAAGTATCAGAACCTTACCTCTTACTGATGTCTTATATAATGATTTAGTAGATTTATACAATGAAAAAAAGAAGTACTATGGCTTCAATGACAAATGGTTTATCTTCGGAGAGCATGAACCATTAACTTTCGGAATGATGTCTAGAATTAATGGTAGAATTGCTAAAAACGCAGATATCCGAAGAATAGCACTTCATTGTTTTAGACATAGTTGTGCTTCTTTACTAATAAATACTGGACAACCAGTAACAACTGTATCAAAATATTTAGGTCATGCTAGTACTAAAGAAACATTAGATACCTATGCTCATATGTTTCCTAATAATCTAACTAATGTAAAAAATACCATAGATAATTTAAATCTAGGTATTTAAATAAACTTAAATAAAAATATAATTTAGTATCTAAAAACTAATATTTGGTATCTAGTGTGGTATCTAGATAAATCCAAAATAGTTAAAAATCCCTTATAAACAAAAGTATTCCCCTCTCTCGAGGGGAATTTCAGGGGCGACCTAGTTCTAATTTGTCTAGTTTTATAAAATATTAAAACCCTTATAAAATAAGGGCTTCTGTGTTTTTAAGTTTATTAAAATTTACTTTAATTTAATATAATTTATGGGGTTGCGCACCTAAAAGTGCACCTAAAAATATTCTT
>JBGVNW010000059.1:0-13688 GCA_045125935.1 Bacilli bacterium
AATCCCCTGAACCTTATCCAAAAACTTTTTAACACGGCAACTATCTAAATTAATAGAGCCATTTTCATCAACTAAATATTCTTTTAAAATAGCACAACCAGTTAATGAAAAATTTCCAACATAAACTCTACCACTATTATAAGTAATATATGCAACCGAAATATTACCCTTATGATTAATTAATCCATCACCAACATAAACACTTTCAATAGGAATACCCCGATCATTAAAAATATCATCGTATCGATAAGAACTAATAAAACCTTTTTTATCAGTTATCCAAAATATATTATGTATATCATCAAAACATATACCACCAACATGACTATTATTATATAAAGAAGTCTTTCTAATATACTTAAACTCATTATCCAAAACATACACAACAGAATTACATCCTGCAGCATCATAAGCCGTCACAAAAAAATAATCATGAACACTACAAACACCTTGTAATACTTTATTGCCCAAATCAGAAAAAGTAATCTTATCAAGAATCATCTCATCACTCAATTTAATATTCAAAGAAATCACCACCATCTCAATTATAACAAAAAAAAGCTCTAGAAACTAGAACTTCAATTCATAAGTGGTGTCCGCGAGGCGACTCGAACGCCTGACCGATCGCTTAGAAGGCGATTGCTCTATCCAGCTGAGCTACGCAGACATATCACAACTGACAAATAAGATTATACAATAAAAGCACCAATCTTGCAAGTGCTTTTTTAATAAAAAATACTAATATGGTAGATCATTTATACTAATATACCCTATTTTTTCACTATTTACCTCAAACATAACCATATCAACATCATAATTATCAAATACAGAATAAGCTAAACTATAAATAACCTCTTCAAGTACTTTATCATTACCATCAAATAAATAATCATTAAAATTTAAATACATTACTTCATCTTCTTCTCTATATTCTAATAACTTTGTATTACTATTTAAAAAACTCATTAAATTAGTCTCATAAATATAACTAGAAGATAACTCCTCAACAATTATTTTAATTTTATCCCGATCATCATTTAAATACTTAGTAACAGGAACATAATAAAGATTATTATCAATATCTTCTAAATAATATATAACTACTTTATTTATATCTTTTCTCGAGGTAATATTATAAGATTCATTAATACCATATCTCTTATTTACAACAGAAGGAATCTTTTCCTTAGAATTAGGTAACATATCAAAATTTTCACCCTCTACTAAAAAACTAACCCCTTCATAATCACCTAAATCCATAATACTATAAACAATAGCACTAATCATCTTCTTTTCAGTATCTTTTGAAACATTTAAAATATCCTTTGAAAAATCAATTGTAACTATTCTATTACCAACAATAATTTCTCTAACAGATGTCCCTTTAGGAATAACGCCATTAAGTCCTTCAACCATTGTATTACTATTACCAATAGTTAAATTAGAAATAATCCCAGCTATCTTTTCCTTCTCATCATCTGTTTCTAATAAAACCTTACTCTTAACAAGTAATCCTCTATTATTAAGTAGATAAATACTATCTATATTAATACCAGCAATATCCTCTATTTCTAAATTAGTTTTTAAAACCTGAACATCTTCATGAGATGTAATAGTCACTACAAAAAGTAAAATAAATAAAGATAAAGTAGCTACAAATATTTTTCTTAAAGCCTTCGTTCTAAGCACAAAATATCACCTATACCAATATATGAAAAATCGTACTATTTTAGCACGATTTTTTATAATGATAATTCTTTCAATCTTAATAATTCCACAACTGCACAAGCTCTTCCATTAACTCCAAGTTTTTGAATTACATTAGAAATATGATTTCGAACAGTCTTTTCACTTATTTCCAATTTAGCAGCAATCTCCCTCGTACTCATATTCATAATCAAAAGCTCAAAGACACTTCTTTCTCTAGCAGTTAAAATTTTACTAGTCATTCTCTTCACCTAAAATATTTTATGAAGGAAATAAATTTCTGTGTCTAACTCTTTTGAAATTTAACAGTTATATACATTTTATTTTTGTAATTATCTTGTACTAATCTCATAATATTATTAGCTAAAGTACTATCATGCTTATCAGAAATACAAACAATATTAATATTACTATTATCTATTTTTACAAAGCAATCAATACCATATTCTTTTTTTATTGCTTTTTCATGTTTTTCTTCTTTTCCTTGTAATTCATTTAAATACTTTAATTTCTCATAAGCATTATTCTTTTCTTCACTACTTACAGCCTCATCTGTAAGTTGTTCTTGTAAAACATCCATCTCATTTTGTCGTTCTTCTTCTAAACTCACTCTCATCGCTACTAACGACGATACTTCTTCTATTGTTTCATTAACAACTGCATTAGTAACTACTTCTTCACTTGTACTAGAAAGTAACAAATCATTTGGCATAGTAATATAATAAACACTTAATACTAAAATTAAACTAAACAACGTTAAAAACCATAAATTCTGCTTATTCATAACATGACTTCCTCCTTAATCTAATAAATTATACGTACAAAAAAAAAGAATATTCAAAGAATATTCCCATATTTTATAACCATAAATTAGCTAGAAAAAAATAATTCAAACTAATAAAATAGCTAATTAATTATATACTTCTATTTATTATTAGAAAGTTTACTAACTGCTTTCATTAATCCTAACTTACCATATGGATAAGTTAAAGCTCCTTGCATATACGCAATATATGGTTCACGAATTGGTCCATCACAAGAAAGTTCGATAGAAGAACCTTGCGTAAATGCACCACTTGCCATAATAACCTTACTATCATACCCTGGCATATCACTCGCTTCAACAACAGCATGTGAATCAATTGGAGATGCTTCTTGAATACCACGAGTAAATTCAATTAATCTATCCGGATCATGAAAAATAATATTTTGTACTATATCAACTCTTTCTTCATCATATCGAGGCTCTACATCATATCCTAATTCTTCCATAACACGACTAGTTAAAATAGCTGTTTTTAATGATGAAGCAATTACAGATGGAGCCATAAATAATCCTTGTAAAATCTGCTTATTAATTCCAAGACTTGGTCCAACTTCCTTACCACATCCAGGAACAGTCAATCTATCAGCACAAAGTTCCACTAAATCATAACGACCAGCAATATATGCTCCATTTGGGGCAATACCACCACCTAAATTTTTAATTAAAGAACCAACAATAACATCAGCCCCAACACTTAAAGGTTCACTCTCACTAACAAATTCACAATAACAATTATCTACCATTATAATTACATCTTTATCAATATTTTTAATAAGTTTAATTACTTTACCAAGCTTATCAAGGCATAAACTCTTTCTAGTAGAATAACCTTTACTTCTTTGAATTTCTACTACTTTAACTTTATGATTCTTAATATATTCTTCAATTTTTTCATAATCAAAATCATTATCAACTAAATCAATTTGATCATACTTAACACCATAACTCATAAGTGAACTAGCATTTTCTCTAATACCAATAACCTCATCTAATGTATCATATGGTTTACCACAAATACTTAAAAGTAAATCTCCCGGACGAAGTAATGCCATAAAACATACTGTTAAAGCATGACTACCAGAAATAAACTGACTACGTACTAGAGCATTTTCAGCACCAAGTACATCTTTAAATACCTCTTCAATCACATCTCTACCAATATCATTATAACCATATCCCGTAGTAGCATTAAAATGAGTTTCAGATACTCTATTCTTACGAAAACTATTCAATACTTTAAGACTATTAAAAGTACAGGCCTCATCAATTTTCGCAAACTCCTCTAGACAATCAAGTTCGCACTTTTCTACTAATTCAACAACCTCATTTGAAATACCTAAATTCTTATACATAAAATCACCTTATCCATTATATCTTCCACCATCAACTCTAATTACCGTATCATTTATATAATTAGCTCTAGGACTAGCTAAAAATAAAACAACCCGTGCAATCTCTTCTGGTTCTGCAAATCTTCCCAATAATATTTTCTTTTTTTCTTCTTGAATTTGTTCAATAGACAAATCTTTATTCATATCAGTTTTTACCCATCCAGGACAGACACAATTAACTAACACATATGGAGCAAGTTCTAAAGCTAAGTTATGAGTTAAAGAAATAACACCTGCCTTAGAAGCATCATAGTCACAACTTTCTGGATAGTAAGTATCTAGTGCATTAGTTGAAGAAATATTAATAATTCTTCCCATCTTATTTTCAAGCATTACCTTACCAACATATTTACTACAAAGGTAAGTTCCGATTAAATTAACATCAAGTATTCTTCTAAAATCACGAATACTCTTATCAAAACATAAACTATCACGACAAACACTAGCATTATTTACTAAAATATCAATCTTACCAAAATTATCAACCACAGTATTAACCATTAATTCAACTTCTTCTTCTTTAGAAACATCACATTTAATAACCATAACACGAACATCATAGTTATCTTTTATATACTGTTCTAAGTCTAGCGCCTCATCTTCATGATGACAATAATTAATTACAACATCAATACCCGCTTTAGCAAATTCAATTATACAACTTCTTCCAATACCACGATTACTCCCAGTAACTAAAGCCACTAATTTTCCCATTTCATCACTCCATCTTCCAAGTAAATCAATTAAATTTTCTTTCAACATCTATAATTTTACTATAAAAGTACTTAAAAAAAAAGAGTTTATCACTAAACTCTTTCTACCTTAATACAAGCCTTTTCATCATTAAGTTCATACTCTTCAGTTAAACTAATATCTTTAATTAATTCATCACCAAGTACTTCACCCATAACATAATCTTTATACATATCAAACATCTTATCAATAGCTGCTGTACCATTATAATATACTTTAATATGATCAGTAATTACAAAATCAGCATCTTTTCTAAGACTTTGAACTTTACGTACAAATTCACGCGCAAGTCCTTCTAAAATCAACTCTTCTGTTAACTCTGTATCTAAAACAACACAAGTACGATTGTTACTACTTGAAGCATACCCTTCTTTTTGTTTTAAAGAAATAAGTACCATTTCACTAGTTAAAGTAAAGTCTTCTCCATCTAATTTAACAGTAAATTCACCATCATTAAGCATTGAAATTTCTTTACTTGTAAGTTTACTTAATACTTCTTGTAATGCTTTAATTTTTGGCCCAAGAGTCTTACCAAGAACTTTAAAGTTTGGCTTAACAATATATTCTAAATATTCAGTCATATCATCTTTAAAGATAACATTCTTAACATTTAATTCCTCTTCAATTACTGGAAGTAAATCCCCAATAATTATTTGATCACTCTTAGGTAAAATTAAACTATTAATTGGTTGTCTTACTTTAATATTAACTTCTTCTCTAGCAAATCTACCTAAAGAACAAACATCTCTAACTAAATCCATTCTTTCTTCTACTGATTCATTAATTAAATCAGTATTTTCAACTGGGAATTCTGCTAAATGAACTGACTCTTCACCAGTTAAATTACGATAAATTTCTTCAGTCATAAATGGTGTAATTGGAGCACATAATTTACATAAAGTAACTAAAACTTCATAAGTTGTTAAATAAACAGCCTTTTTACTTTCAGTTAATTCACTATCCCAGAATCTTCTACGATTACTTCTAATATACCAGTTAGATAAATCATCATTTAAGAATGGAACAATTAACTTCGCAACTTTATTTAAATCAAATTCTTGATATGCTTGATTAACATCTCTAATTAATTTATTTAATTTAGAAAGTAACCATCTATCAATAAGCTCACGTTTTTCTACAGGTATATCATATTCTCTTGGATCAATATTATCAGCATTAGCATACATTTCAAAGAATGAATATGAGTTCTTTAATGTTGAAGTAAATTTAGAATAAACTTCTTTAACTCCCTCTTCACTAAATTTAAGTGGAGTCCATACAGGTGAAACATGACACATATAAAATCTAATTGTATCAGCACCATACTTCTGCATTATTTCAACTGGATCAATAATATTACCAGTAGATTTACTCATTTTCTTACCATAAGCATCTAACATCATATCATTAACTACAACATTTTTAAAACTAGATTCTCCAGAAATAATTGTTGAAATAACAAGTAATACATAGAACCATCCACGAGTTTGATCTACTCCTTCAGCAATAAAGTCCGCTGGAAATTGATCTTCAAATAATTCTTTATTTTCAAATGGATAATGCCATTGTGCATAAGGCATTGAACCACTATCAAACCAAACATCCATTACATCTTTTACACGATCCATCATCTTACCACATTCAGGACACCTCATATGTAAATCATCAACATATGGTCTATGTAATTCAATAGTCTTAACATCAACATCTTCAACTATTTTCTCTTGTAACTCTTCCAAAGAGCCAACTACTTCCTTATGACCACATTCACAAGTCCAAATAGGCATTGGACAACCCCAATATCTATTTCTTGAAATTCCCCAATCAACCATATTATCTAACCAATTAGCAAATCTCTTAGTACCAATAAATTCTGGATACCAATTAATTTTAGAATTAGCTTCAATAATTTTATCTTTAACAGCTGTAGTTCTAACATACCAAGCTGGCTTAGCATAATAGATAAGTGGTGATTTACATCTCCAACAATGTGGATAATCATGAACTAATTTTATCTTTTTAAATAACTTATCATTTTCTTTTAACCATTTAATAATTTCAATTTCTAAATCGCTATCAGTAACAAGTCTACCTTCCCAAGGGCCACATGTATAACATCCATCTTTTCCTACTGGATTAACAAAAGCTATACCATTAGCAGTACAAACATTATTATCATCAGCACCAAATGCTGGAGCAATATGAACAATACCAGTACCATCTTCAGCAGTAACATAACTATCAGCTACTACTTCAAAAGCCTTTCCCTCTACTTCAACAAAAGGCATTAATTGTTCATACTTAGTACCAACTAAATCAGTACCTTTATAAGTTTCAAGTACCTTTACATCTTCACCTAAAACTTTTTCAAGTAAACTATTAGCTAAAATGAATTTATATCCCTGTGATTCTACTAAAACATAGTCAAGTTCTGGATTAACACATAATGCAACATTTGCCATTAAAGTCCATGGAGTTGTAGTCCATACTAAGAAATAAACATCTTCATCCTTTTTCTTAAATGGAACGATTACAGTATTAACAGAATCTTGTTGGTATCCTTGTGCAACTTCATTACTACTTAACTCAGTACCACATCTAGGACAATAAGGTAAAACTTTATTACCATGATAAATTAAACCTTTCTTATCCATTTCTTTGATAATCCACCATTCACTCTCAATAAACTCATTATCACAAGTAACATAAGGATGTTCACAATCAATAAATTGTCCCATCATATCAGTAACTTTCTTAACTTCATCTATGTTAGTAGCAGTCTCACTATTACATTCACGACAGAAATTCTCAATACCAAACACTTCAATATCAGACTTATTCTTAAATCCAAGCTTTTTTTCTACATTAACTTCAATTGGTAAACCATGTGTATCTAGCCCAATTTTTCTTAAAACTCTATATCCCTGCATAGTCTTATATTTACAAAAAGCATCTTTAATAGTTTTCGCAAATACATGATGGATTCCAGGTTTAGCATTCGCATAAATTGGCCCATCATAAAATACCCATTTTTCTCCATCTTTTCTAGTTTCAATACTTCTCTTTAAAATATCCATCTCTTTCCATTCTTTAGATATTTTATTTTCTACTTCACTAGTTTTACTATTATCCAATTTTTCAAATTTCATAAAAACACTCCTTCCTAAAATAAAAAAAGCTCTTCGCCCAATAAGGACGAAGAACTCGTGGTACCACCTTAATTTATAAAAACAATAATTCTATTATTCTTATCTTATATACTATAACGCGTTACCGTATTTATCTTATCCATAAATCGCATTTGAAAGTGATCTTAATACTAACTTCATACCTGTTTTCACCAACTACAAGCTCTCTACAAATTCATTAATATTACGTCTTTCGCACTTGCTTTCAAGGACTAATATAACACAGATTTCCTTTTATTACAAGCAATTTAGAAAAAATATTTGTATACTAAAAATATACATTTTTCATTTGCTCGATTGAAAATTAAAAACTACTATATTATAATAATTAATCAGGAAATACTAACTGTTGAGTACTTGCCAACTTCTTTTGGAAGGAGGCTTGATATTATGAAGAAAAAAGATTTATTAATCAGTTTTCTAATACTAATTATCATTTTATTAATAGTATCTATAATGATCCTAATAATAAAAAAATAGTACTCAATCTATCATCGTAGATTAAGTACTAAATCTTGATTAAGTACTAACTTAATTCAGGGTAAGTACTCAACGCATGAAAGTTAAGTATTTCCCTTTTTTATTTTACGCAAGATTCCTTGCTTACATACTAATAATAACATAAGATTTTATTTTTTTCAATAACATATCCTATGTATACTAAAAATATACATTTTCTCATTTGTCCGATTGAAAATTAAAAACTACTATATTATAATAATTAATCAGGAAATACTAACTGTTGAGTACTTGCCGACTTCTTTTGGAAGGAGGCTTGATATTATGAAGAAAAAAGATTTATTAATCTCATTTCTAATACTAATTATCATTTTATTAATAGTATCTATAATGATTCTATGTATAAAAAAATAGTACTCAATTTACTCAACGTAGATTAAGTACTTAAACAATTCAATTGGGCAAGTACTCAACACGCAAAAGTTAAGTATTTCCCTTTTTTATTTTACGCAAGTTTCCTTGCTTACATACTAATAATAACATAAGATTTTATTTTTTTCAATAACATCATATCAAACGTATACAATATATTACTTATTATAAGTTAACTGTTTTTTTATTATTTTACCAGTCTTACCATACCACAATAACGGATGAACTTCACTACCGACACGTCTACAGATATCACCAAGATCCTCATTTAGGACACTACCATAATTATAAATAGTTCTTTGATTTTCAATCGATGCATCACATTCTGTAACTATACCATCAACATTGACACTAACTAAAGGACCAATCTCATAAATATCATCATTTTTCAAGTAAGAATAAACAATTGGCCAAGGACGCATTGGTACAGTAATAGACTTATCTAAAGAAGTTGCCCTCCCTTCTCTAAATATCTTTTTATCAAGTTCCCTGTACTCATAAAAATAAGGACTGTTTACATATCTTAATAAATTATCATTAAAACTACCAACCATACCAAGACGAGCAATTTCAGAATTATGAAATATATCTTTAGAAATACCAAAAATTACTCGTTCATCACCACAAGTCTTTGAAATATATTCATTTATATAATTTAATAATTCCAAGAACTTTTCACTATAAACAGTTCCATTAATAGTTGTAGAAAATCCTTGTAATGTAATCTTATTATCAACAATATATGTAAGTATTTTTTCAAGTGTATCAACCGCTAAAGTAACCTCTCCACCACAAATGGTTAAATTACCAATATCCGTAACTTCTTCTAATGATCTTCCTATCACATCATCACTCATATCCTTACAAACACTACCACCACGCATACAATGTTTGCAAGCTAAATTACACTTTTCTGTTATAATTAAACCCAAATTTTGAATATATAATTTACTCATAAATTCACCTAATTATCTTTCTTTACATAAATCTTAGGCTTATCATTATCCCTATCAAGACCTAAATCACCATTTAAAGCTCCTCTAATTACTAATCCATAAAGTTTAGCTTCTCTAGGTAAATTATACTCTTGAATAAAAGAGAATGCAGCTAATTTTTCTTCTGTAGTTACTTCATGAGGTTTACCCTTAACCATGATTATATACTTCTCACCTAAAAGACATTCCTCATTATATTTAACTAAATCTTGGTGAAGTCTTCCAAATTCCTTTATAGCAAAATTTTCACCAAATTCCCCATTCGCTATTCTTAAAAATTTTCTAACAGGCATATCAGTCATTAATCGATAATCTAAATAATTAAAAGGTCGAAAAGTACCATCATCTCTTTTAACGCCATTAATAAATCCATCATAAATTTCTTTAATACTTGCGCCACCAGAACCATTTCTACCTGCCCTTAACTCATCTATCTTAGTAGTATACATCTCACATAACTCACTATCTTCCTTAGTAAGTTCCCTAGCACCTTTCAAAGCTCCGAAAGAAATACCATTATTTTCACAAAACTCTCCTAAAGTATATGCTTCACTATCAGAAACAAAAGCATTGATTAATTCATGTCTTTCATTACTAATCATTGTACGTCTCTCACTTAACCTTATCTCTTCTAACTGTTGAGCTTCCATCATCGCCTTTCTCTGAAAAGCTGCCGACCTAATAGAAAACTCTTCTCCCATAGATCCAAATACTAAATTAATATCTTCTATCGCAAGACCAAATTCCTCTAATACAGGAAGCAAATCAGCACCACTATCATAAGCACCAAGTACTGTTTCAAACATAAACAACCCATGATTTTCTATAAACTCTTTTTCAAACTGATGTAAAGGTTTATAAAAGAAACGAGGTCCCATAAGTTCCTTAACCCCATCATGTTCAACGTAATCATTATATTTATATAAAATTTCTAAACGCTTTTTAAAAGGACTATTTCTTAACTCTTTATCAAAATCCAATTGTATCTGATTAAAAGTTCTTTCCTTAACTATATTAGAATAATCCCAGTTTTCAGAACGATACTTATCAAACCATGATTTTAATTTCATAAATGCTTCTAAATCATCTTCACTAACATTTTTCCTAATAACATAATCAATAGTAAACTCAGAATCAAATAAACACTCTTCCAATAAACTATGATATTTATCATAAATCCTAAGAGCATTTTTATACTCAGTATTATCAGAAGAAAAAGTATAATCCCTAATATTTTTACTAGAAATATATTCACCACCAGACTTAGTCAAACAAACATCTGGAAAACTTATTATATTATTACCATTTATAATCATTTCATAAATATCTCTAGTTAAAAATGTACTGGTACCAAAATTAAAACTACTAAAATCATTACTATATTTAGAATTATAATATCTTATAAAATCATTAGGTAAAAATGCATATCTTGTTTTTCTATACTCCTCAAACTCCACTTCTACAGAACTCATTAAAAAACTAAACTCATCTGTTAAACCATTAACCTCTAAATATCTATTTCTATAAGAAGCAAGTAAATTATCTAATTGCCTTGGTGTTAAAATATTTCCCATTTCTTCATAACGATTAATAAATGAAATCAAATCAGTCATAGTTAAATCAATATCACTAAAACAATCATAAAAATCATCACTCGGATAAACTCTATAAGTAAATCCAACTAACATATTATCTTTTCTAGAAGAAATATCCATTCCATCTTTTAATTTATCTTCTAATAATTTAAACTCTAAAAACTTATTTTTACATTCCCTAACATTAGTATCAATAAAACAACTCATTAATTTTAAAGTATCTTTATTAAATCTAATATTAGTATATTTATAATCACGAGTATTACCTTCTCTATTTCTATAATACTCTTCAAGTAATTTATCACTCGCTAAAAAAGAAAAGTACGCAAATAATTCCTTTTCTGCCCTTTGTAAGTATTTAGAATATTCACTATCGTTTTCTCCATTAACAAATCTTTCATAATCAATATAATCTAAAAGATTCATAACAGTTCTTAAATCAGTAGAAAAATTAGGCGCTAATAAAACCATCTCTAATGTATCAGCCATTCTAGCCCTAAATGGCACTTCTAAATTTCTAAGTCCCTCGCCAGTAAACAAAGCTTTTTTATCTTTTGTTAGATGTACTTTCATGCATAATTCATAAAATTCCATACTTTTTTCTGGAACATGTTTTAATAAATAAACAAAAACAGGTATATAAAACAAAGCATTTTTTCTATGAGTAACTACTGTACAATAACCATTATCAAGTAATAACTTTAGAACATCCATTAAATCATCTTCGTTTTTAACTTTCTCTTTTCCTTTACCAAAGAAACGATTAATCTTATCAAGATCATAATAATCAAAATAATCTAGTTCAATATCCATACTTATATTAGAAATAACTTCATCAATAAAAAATCTATTTAATTCTTCAAATTCTTTATTAAATTCAGCTACTAACATACTTCTAGCACTACTCATAGTATCACTCCAAACGTGCAAATATTCTAACATAAGCGCCTAAAAAAAACAACTAATTAATAATTCATAATTAATTAATTGTAATTTCATTTAACTATTATTTTTAGTATAAGAAGTCATTCTTCCACCACTTATTTTTAAAATAACTCCTTCATTTAACAATTGGTTTAAAGCCCTTTCTATCGACCCTTCACTTATATCAGGACACATTTCTACAATATCCCTTTTAGTAATTTTAGAAACACTTTTTTCTACAATAATTTGAACACGTTCTTTAACTGATAAATTTCTATTTGTTATATATTCCACCCTATTTGAAAAATCCTTATAAGCACGTAAAAAAATTCCAAGATAGTATTCAACAAAAAAACTATAATTATTACAATTTTCATGCCAATTCACAGAACTTTTTTTCAAAGAATCATAATAGCTAACTTTTGAATTTTCCACCAATTTCTCAATACTAATATATTTTCCAACAATATAACCACTTTTATACAATAAAAGTAATGTTAATAACCTACTTATTCTTCCATTCCCATCAGCAAAAGGATGAATTGATAAAAAATCAATTATAAAAATTGGAATCAAAAATAATGGATCAATTTCTCCTTTTATTATTTCACTATTATAGGAATTACATAACTCTTGCATTGCAATTGGTGTTTCAAATGAAGATACTGGCTTAAATCTTATTACCTTACTTCCATCAGTATCTTCCTCTTCAATAATATTATCAGAAATCTTATATTTTCCAGCATTAGATATAGCACTATACTTATATAGTTCTTTATGTAATTGCAATATTACATTAGGTGTAATAGGAATATTTTCATAATTTTCATGTATTAATTCCAAAACATCTCTGTATCCTGCAATTTCTTCTTCATTTCTATTTTTAGGTTCTACTTTATCATTAACAAGTTCTTGAATTCTCTCATTAGTAGTTTTAATACCTTCAATCTTATTTGAATATTCAGAACTTTGTATTTTTGCAATTTTAAGCAAACTAGTTAGAATATCTTTTTTCGATTCTATATATAATGTTTGTTTTCCTTTATACTCATGAATCAAAGAAATAACATTAACAATATTAGGTGTTAATAACTTTTCTGCTTCAACTCTTAAATTATATTCTCTCATTTTCCCTCCTTCAATTGCAACATTATATGGTCATTTGTTGCAATTGTCAACGATTTGTTGCAATTAATGCAATTAATTTTTTTAAAATATACAGCTTTACTAAAACATAGGTCTACATATATATTATTAACAAAAATTATATATTTTTCAAAAAAACAAAAAAAATATCCACTAGCTTAGCTAGTGGTTTTTCTCTGGCGCCTAAAAGGCTTAGGTTCTTGCTTCGCTTAAAAGCGCCCACACGACTCGCACTTGCATTATTTTATCTTTGCTTACCCGTGAACGGGTCT
>JBGVNW010000060.1:0-20073 GCA_045125935.1 Bacilli bacterium
AGTTCTATCTTTATAAAATATATTATTATGAAATTCAATTTCTTCTATCATATACATCACTTAATTAGTATATCAATTTTTATTTATGGCCGAAAGGCGCGAATTAAAATAAAATTTTTTTATTTTAATTCTTTTCTTGTGGTTCCTTTATTGTTTTTTATAAGAATCGTTAATCTTTTCTAACGATTCATAATCGTATTCTAAATTCACAGATTTATCAATAGCACAAATTACATCGACAATTTTATTTGACGTACTATCATATGCTACATAAATATTATTATAGTTAAATATAAAACCATCCTTTAACATTTTTTTCTTAGAAATTCTACACATTTGTTTCTATCCTTGTCAAACCAGAACGGATAAATATATGGATCTGCATCATATATCAGTTTTGCTATTTCTTCCATATTATCTTCTTTTTTAGCTCTTCTAAAATAAATCAATTCATTTTCCACTAGATAACTATCTTTATCCATTTTTTTATTTCTTCTTATATTAGTAATACATGTACGTGATATACAAGGGTATTATATCTTATTTAAATCATTTTTTGAATAATTTTGTAAGAGAATAATACTACATTATATAAATATATGATAAAATAAACATAAAAAAGGAGATAATATGTTAAATATCGATATTGAAAAAAATGTAGTAATTAGAAAAGCATGCAAAATGATGACTTAGAAAGAGTGGCTGAATTAATTTACTATACTGATTCATATATATATCCATATTGGTTTGGTGATTTAAATAATTGTAAAAAATATTACCAAAACTTATTCTTGAAGATAATTTTATTTTTAATATTGATACTATATATATTGCTATTAATAATCAAAACAATGAGATTGTTGGTTTATCTTCTATCGTTGATAAATATACCGATTTTGAATATAATTATGATAAATTATCTAAAGATAAAAATGTAGTTTATACGATGAAAAATTATGTCATAAATACTATTAAAAAGCAGGGGATTGCTACAATTACTAATATGTGTATCAAAGAAGAATATCGAAATAAGCATATTGGATATAAACTTTTAAATACTGTAATTATGGAATATGAAAAAAATAACAATAATGATGTTAAATATATTCAATTTTGTGTTTTGGCACATAATCTAAGTGCTATCAAACTGTATCAAAATCTTGGACTTAAGCAAATAAGTGGTATTGAAAAGGGATTTAATGGTTATCGTATGAGAAAGCCTGATGTTGTTGTTATGCAATTACAAGTCAAATAAGAACTAAATTTAAAAGGATGTGTTGAAAATGAATGATATTAAAAATATTGAACAATTAGATCATTTTTTCTTTGATGGGTATTCAATTGCTGAAAAAGAATTAGCGGATGTAAGTAAAGTTCACTTCTTTGTCCAAAATATTAATAAGTATATATTTGGTAACAAAGGGAAAATTGTTCTAATACCTTATTTTAATGGAAAGATAAAAGCAGATGGTGGGGTTAGTGGTATTGTATTAGGTCAAAATTTTCATTTTACTTGTCATACATTTTGTTATAAAAATACTATGTTTATTGATTATTTTGGAGATAGATCTAAACAAACTGATGTACAAGATTTAATTCTAGACACTTTCCCAACTGATGATTATGATTTATGTAAAGGTAATCAAGATATAAAAGGAAATTTTGGAAAGCATATTATAGTGCGTCCTGCATCTGCAGTTAGTTTTGATGAAGCAAAGAAATTAGTTTCAACAATTTTAAGTGAAATAGATATGACTTCAATTAATAGTTTAATAACTCATCAAACTAGTGAAAATCAATTTGATATTTTACAACCAATTGCTGAATCACATATTTCATTCCATAGAGCAAACGATGAAATGGTGGTAGATGCTTTTTCTTGTAAATACTTTGATGAAAAGAAATTACTATCATTATTAAATAGTCCAGAAGAATATACTGAAGTAAATCGTGGAATTAGGTTTAAATAATAATTATACAAAAATATAAGTTCTTTTACTGTTTCATATGAAATTAAAGTACACTTAGAGGTGTGCTTTTTTCTTTAAAACGTAATTGATTATAAAAACATTGATTGGTATACTTATGGTGGTAATGATTAATATAGGAGGATGTAATGGGATTATTTGATTTTTTTAAGAAAAAGAGTGCTGAAAATGATTTTGGTATGTCAATGGTTGAAGAAGAAAGATTACAAAAGATGACACAAAATGGAACTCCTGGTGATTGTGTTATGATAGTAGAAGATATTTTTACAATTACAGGTAGAGGTATTGTAGTAACTGGAAAAATAATTAAAGGAACAATAAGACTTGATGAAAGTTTAGTAATAATGGAAACTGGTAAAGTTATACAAGTTAAGGGAATTGAAATGTTTAGAAAAACACTAGATTTTGCTACTGAAGGAGATAATGTTGGTTTATTACTAGGTAACGTAACTAGAAATGAAATAAACTCTGGAAATAGATTAGCAAAAATATAATAATATCCTTCTATGAAAAAGGCATCACGTGAAGTGATGTCTTATTTTTTATTTCTATATTGCATATATGATACGAAATATAGTGCGTCACATACTAATCCTGTTGTAACTGATGCAAGCCCTAGACTAATTAAAAAACTATATTCATTAATATCAGTATTTGTTATTAATAAAAATACTTCAAAAAGTGCAATACCAAATCCTAAAATAGTTGTTATTATACCTATAGTTAGTACAATAAACATAGCTTTACCAACATTTGTTTTTAAAAATTCTTGTTCTAATTTTTTGTTTTTTCTCGTATTAAATAAGTTATATTTTTTCTTCTTCATATTTAAACCCTCTCTTTACTTTATATATATCATATATTTTTAATAAATTTAAGTAGAAAGTATACATTTTTGTTAAAATTTACGTTTGTTTACTATTTGTTGTATTGTTTTGAAATGTTTAATTTTTAACATGTAAATTTAAGTTTATGATGTTTTAGTTTTATCTTTATTTTTGCTGTAATGTTTCGTTTATGATATATTTATAATAGGTGATTATATGAAGAAAGATTTATTAGATAAAGAGAAGAAAAAAATATTTATATATATTATTGCTATATTTATTATTGTTAGTTTATTAGCTGTGATTTTAATTTTTAATAATAAGATTTTTATGATGGAATATAGTTATGATAATGTTACTTTTAGATATCCTAGTAATTTTAAAGTTCGTAGTAGTGATGATGGATTGATTGTTAGTTCTAGGGATGATATGGCAAAAATTGAAATTTCTATTCGTGAGAGAGAAAATAATTATTTGAGTTCTGAATATGAGGATATTGCGAATGGTGTTTTTAATGATTTTGTTAAGTCTACTGATTATAGTATTTTAAGTAATGAATGTATTGATCATATGTGTACTAGTCTTTATGATTATAATTCGGATACAATTAAAATTGTTGTTGAGTTTAGAGAAAATGTTTTAGTTACTTATAAATTAGAGGTTTCTAGTTCTAAGTTTGATAAATATAATGATGGATTTGATACTGTTGTTAATTCTTTAGTTGTAGATAGTGATGATTAGTGTTTATGTAAAGAAAACTCTATTGTGATATTTAGAGTTTTTTTGTTTGAACTAAATAATTCTATGCAATCTAAGAGTGGTGTAAATTGACATTTTCCTTATTTTATGGTATAATTAGCGCACTAATGTGGGGGGAATGGTTATGTTTGGTGATGTACCTATTTTTGGTAGTTATTCATTTAAAATAGATGAAAAGGGTAGAATGTTTTTACCTAGTATGACAAATGCGGAAAAAGGTGATCAAGTTGTTTTTTCTGTTAGTGATGCTGGTAATGGTATTGTTGAGATTTATCCTTTAAAAAGTTTTTCTAGTCTTTTGAATAAATATGATGATATTTTGCTTACTTCTACTAATTCTGCTTTAATAGAACGTATTGAGAGTGAGAAAAGAAAACTTTGTTCATCAGCTATAACTCAATCAAATGTTGATGCTCAACGTAGAATATTTATTAATCCAGGTATTTTGACTTTACTTGGTTCAACTGATGCCCGTCTTTATGCACAAGGTGAGGGAAATAGGATCATGTTATTTGGTAGTGAAGAAGGTTATGAAAAATATACTGGCCATTCTTTTATTAAGGTGGTGTAAGTATGAGAAAAAGTGATTTAGTATTATTGAAGAGAAGTTTTGATAATCAGAAGAGATATAGTCAATATGTTGGTGGAGATGGTTCTCTTTATGAGAATTTAACTGAGAATCAAATACTTTCAATGACTGATTCTGATTTAGCGGTAAATACCGTTACTACTGTGATGAGAGAAATGATATTATACTTATCTAATAGTGATGTTTCTTATAATGGTATTGCTGTTTGTCCTTTGTTTTCGGTTTTTGTTGATAATGATTTTATTGATGAAAAAGGCAATATTGCTAATAAGAAAGGTATATTAGATGACTATGTTGGTATATCATTTGATAAGGCTTTTGTTTATTCTGGTAGAACTCATTCCGAAGTGTTTCCTATTACTTCAATTGATGATGCACAATACATTTTATATGGTAAGTTTAGTGATTTTGTACTTGGGCTTAATGAGTGTGGTTTAGATCTTGAAGGAATTACTAGCTTTAATGATATACGTGAATTAATATATGAAGATAAAAGACCATTTGGTAAAGTTGCAGTATCATTTAAGAAAACTCGACCTTATACAAAAAAATAATTAATCTTATGATTTATTGGAATGTAATTAATTGTTACATTCTTTTTCTTTACAGTTTTTGACTTATTATTTGTGTTTATTTCTATGATTTCTTTTATTTGTGCTATAATTTTGTTATGGAGTGATTAAATATGCAGATAAAAATAGGCAATGTTAAGGTTAATTACATACAATATGGTGAAGGTATGGATGTGTTGTTATTGCATGGATGGGGACAGAATATCGCAATGATGAAGCCATTAGGTGATAAGCTTTGTGATAAATGTCGTGTAACAATTTTAGATTTTCCTGGTTTTGGAGAAAGTGATGAACCAGCAACTCCATGGACTATTACTGATTATGCAGTTATGTTAGAACAATTTGTAAAAGAATTAAATATAAAAAAGCCCGTAGTTATTGGTCATTCTTTTGGTGGAAGAGTTGCAATTTGTTATTCAGCAAATAATCCAATCGAAAAACTAGTTTTATTTGGTAGTCCTTGTATTAGAAATGATAAGGAATTATCTTTATCTATTAAAATATTGAAAAAATTAAAGACACTTCCTGGGTTAAATGAACTTGGCGAATATATGAAAAAATATATTGGTTCAAGAGATTATAAAGCCGCTAGTCCAATAATGAGACAAACTTTAGTAAATGTTGTTAACGAAGATTTATCTAATTATGCAAAAAAGATAGAAGAGCCAACATTGTTAATTTGGGGTGAGAATGATACAGAGGCTCCAGTTGAAGAAGCTCGTGATCTTGAAAAGTTAATGGTAGATGCTGCATTGATAGTTCTTCCTGGGACACACTATGCTTATTTAGAAAATTTAGTTCAGGTGGTTAATATACTAAAAAGCTTTTTTTAGGAGGTTATTATGTTATTAAAAATATTGATTGTTTTATCGTTTGTATTTGCGATTTTATTTAAATCAAAAAGATTTTTACATATGTTACAACAAAATTTATATAATGAAAATAATCGTTATTTGAAATGGGTATTTAAAAATGTTAGACAATTTTGGGATTTAGATATTTTTATTATGGCGATTTCATTAATAGGTGGCTTAGTTACTTATGATTTAGAGAAGTTTTCATTATTACTTGGAATAGTTATAATAGGATTAAATGTATTTTTAGGATTAAGTTGGAGAAATCGTATTAAAAATGATCAAAATAAGAAACCTTTAGTTATAACTAAGAGAGTAAAAAGATTGATAATTACTATTTCAATTTTATATATGATTCCTGTTGTTTTAGGTGTTTTAAATATTAATAATTGTCAACTTGTATGGTTAATGATTTTTATGATGAGTGTGATGTTATTCTTAAATCCATTTATTGTATTTGTTGCAAATATTATTAATTATCCGATTGAAAGAGGAGTATACTATTATTATAAGAGTAAGGCTCAAAAGAAGTTGAAGAGTATGTCTAATTTAAAAATTATTGGTATTACTGGTAGTTATGGAAAGACTAGCTCGAAAAATATTTTAAGTGATATTTTAAATGTTAGATATAATGCTTTACCTACACCTAAGAATTTAAATACTTATAATGGTTTGATAATGACTGTTAATAATAATATGGATAAGTTTACGGATATTTTTATTGCAGAGATGGGGGCTTATGTTAAGGGAGAGATTAAAGGTCTTTGTGATTTAGTTAAGCCTAAATATGGTATTTTGACAACTATTGGAACTGCACATTTAGAGTCATTTGGTAGTGAAGAGAATATTATTTCTGGTAAGTTTGAACTTATAGAATCTTTACCTAGTGATGGTTTTGCTATATTAAATGGAGATGATTCAAAACAAGTTAATTATAAGTTAAAAAATAAAGTAAAAACTATTTGGATTGGTATTGACAATAAAGATGTTGATGTAAGAGCATGTAATATTAAGTGTTCTTCTAAGGGAACTAGTTTTGATGTTATATTTGGTGATGGAAAAGAAAAATATAAGTTTGAAACTAAATTACTTGGGAAACATAATGTTTATAATATTTTAGCAGGTATTGCTTGTGGCATTGAATTTGGTATTGAAATTGAAGAGTTACAAGCAGCTGTTAAGATGGTTAGACCAGTAGAACATCGACTTGAATTAAAAAAATTAGGATTATTTTATCAAATTGATGATGCCTATAATTCTAATCCAGTTGGAGCAAAAAGTGCTTGTGAAGTATTAGGAATGATGGATGGAATTAGGGTTGTTGTGACTCCTGGAATGATTGAGTTAGGTGAAAAAGAGGCCTATTATAATAAAGAGTTTGGTAAACAAATTGCAAGTGTTGCAGATTATGCTGTTTTAATAGGTGAAAAGAGAACTAAACCAATATATGAAGGGTTATTAAGTCAAGGCTTTGATAAGGATAATGTTATAGTATATAATGATGTTAGAGAAGCATATACTTTTATTAATAGCTTAAGTGATGGTAAAAATGAGATTTTTGCATTATTTGAAAATGATTTACCAGATACATATAATGAGTAGGAGGAATTTGTATGAGAATTAAGTTAGGTGTAATTTTTGGTGGCGAAACAGTAGAACATGAGGTTAGTATTATTTCGGCTATCCAAGCAATGAATAAAATTGATCAGGAAAAATATGAAGTTATACCAATATATATTACTAAAGATAGAGAATGGTATACTGGAGATATGTTAAAAGATATTGAATTTTATCAAGATTTATCTTTAATTAAAAGATATACTGATAATGTAGTTTTATATTATCGTGATGGAAGTTTTGTATTACAAAAGAAGAATGGTTTATTTAAGAAAATTGTTAAGGAAATTGATATTGCATTTCCAATTGTACATGGTACAAATGTTGAAGATGGTGTATTACAAGGGTATTTACAATCAATAGGTATGCCGTTTGTTGGAGGAAATGTTTATGCTTCAGTTGTTGGTCAAGATAAGGCTTTCATGAAAGATATTTGGAAGGAAGCAGAATTACCAATGACTAAGTATGTTTGGTTCTATGATGCTGATTATAAACGCGATAGCGAAGAGATTGTAGAATTAGTTTCTAAGTTAGAGTATCCAGTTATTGTTAAACCTGCTACTACTGGATCAAGTGTAGGTATTAATGTTTGTGATAATGATGGGGCTTTAATTGATGCGATAGATGAGGCAATTCAATATGATTCAAAGATTGTTGTTGAAGAAGTTGTTAAAAACTTAAAAGAAGTTAATATTGCTGTTATGGGTAATTATGAACATCAAAAAGTTAGTGAAATTGAAGAAGTATTATCTGGTAATAAATTCTTAACTTTTACTGATAAATATATTGGTGGAGGAAAAGGTAAATTAAAAGGATGCAAAGGTTCTGCTAAGACTTCTAAAGGGATGGCTTCTACTAATAGAAAATTACCTGCTGATTTAAGTAAAGATACTCGTAGTCAAGTAGAGGAAATTGCGATAAAAGCATTTAAAGCTTTAGGATCTTCTGGTAACTGTAGAATTGACTTTTTAATAGATGAAGAGACAAATAAAGTTTATATTAATGAAATTAATTCTATTCCTGGTAGTTTAGCTTTCTATTTATGGGATGCTAAGGGTATTAATTTTACTTCTGTTTTAGATGAAATGATTAATATTGGAATTAAAGATTATAAGAAACGTACTAGTAAGACTCATTCATTTGATTCAAATATTTTACAAGGATTTGCGGCTAATGGTGGGGTAAAAGGTATGAAAGGAGTTAAAGGAAAGTTAAGATAGACTTTCCTTTTTTCTATATGAAAAAAATTTTATTGTTGATTAGAAAAGAAAATAGTGAGTATGCTAATAAAAAGTATATTGAAGCGATTGAAAAATTTGGTGGAGAGATAGTTATAATTTATGATTATTATAGTGAAGAGGAATGTTTGAAGCATTTGCAGGAAGTTGCTGGGATTTTGTTGCCAGGAGGGGATGAAGTAGGAACACTTGATTTCTTTTTAATTAAATATGCACTTGATAATAAATTGAAATTACTTGGAATTTGTCAAGGAATGCAATCAATGGCTTTATATGGTAGTAATGATAAATTGGTTGAGATAGGTAATTTAACTCATAAGAAAGATGAGGGATATATTCACGAGGTGTATCTTGTTCCGAGTAAATTGAAAAGTATTTATGATAGTGATTGTATTATGGTTAATTCCCATCATTTACAGACAGTTTTACGTAGTCATTGTTTTTTTGTTGTTGGTAAGTCTAGTGATGGTTTGATTGAGGCTATTGAGAGTAGTGGTGATATTTTTCAGATTGGAGTACAATGGCATCCTGAGAGAATGCTCGATTATGATGTAAATAGTTGCAACTTATTTAAAAAATTCATTATGGATATTTAAGTTTAATGTTATACTGCTGTTATAGGATGGTGATACTGTTTGCGAAAGAATATTAGGACGGGGCTTTTATTTATATCTATTTTTTATATAATATCCGTGTGTTGTTTGATGATTGTTAATATAAGTTTATCATCTTCATCGGTAGAACTTCATGATGATAAAGAAAATATTAAGAAGTTGAACACTTTAAAGCAGGAAGTATTATTGTTAGAAGACAATAGTTGTAGTAATGTTGTTAATGAACTGATTAAATATTATGAAAAGACATCTTATGATGGAATGGTTAATCTTAAAGAGTTGTATGACTCAAAAATAGATAATAGTGGATTTTTAGGTTATTATACTGATTTAAAAGATTCTTGTAATTTAACAGAAGAAGATAATGATAAATATAGTTTTTCTGATTTGTTTATAACTACGACTATTCAAAATGAGGAAATATATCAAAGATATTTATATCAATATGAATTAGGAGTAAAAGATTTATATTTTAGATCGGTTGTGGAACCTAATCTTAATAATACAGAATATAGAATTAGAAAAAAATCTGAGTTAAAAATTATTTCTAATGTAATTGAAATGGTTAAGGAGAGGGGAGTTTAAGTGAGTAATAGTAAAAAATATATTATTTTATATTATGCATGTTTTTTAGTAACTATTTGTTCATATTTACTTTTAGATACTAAAATAACTGTGTTTTCTACAAGTTTTTTCTCTTCTGGAGCAATGGTTTTATCTTTTATTCTTAATTTTATATTTGTAGTTGTGTTTAGTATTTTTCTAGTTATGAAGAGAAAGTTACTTAAAGTTAATTTAGCTTTTCCAATTTTGTATTTATTATTTTTTGGATTTGTTTTATTTTTTTCTATAATGTATGATGATAGATTGATTTTATCGGTTGTTCATTATCATTATTACTTTATGTTTGTTTTAGTTGATTATTTATTACTAAATATTTATTCAATTATTTCTTTCAAGAAAAAGACAAAATAAAAACGACTTTGGTCGTTTTTTAGTGTGACATTTGTTGAGCTTTTTTGGCAAGTGTTAATACTTTTCCATTTGTTGCTGCAGTATCTTCTTTACGTAGGATAGTTTCTACTGGTTCTGTAACTTTTAAGTTTGCTTTTTCACTTAGTCTTTTGATTTCTTTAATTTCATCTAAATGGTAACTTTCAACTGGAGATATTTCACAACAGTCTAGACATTCTGTTGCGAAGTAACCAAAGTTTGGCCAAGTGTTTTTAATTAATGTACGTAGTGATTGTTTGTCCAATTGACTTTGTTCTAATTGAGTTAGAACTGTTCTAGCCATTTGTAGTTGTTCTAATCTTTCTTCTGTTGTTGAACCTAAATGAAATAGTTTTAATAAATCAACATCAACATTGTATTGTTGTCCTATTAACATACTTAAGGCAATATCTCTTGGATTGTAGTATAATCGATATATTGAGCGACGGTCGCTTGTTTCTTTTTTATATGTTCCAGTAAAATTTGTTCTCATATCTATTGAGCTTGTTTCATTTAGTGAGAACATTCCCAGTGATTGAAAATTTTTAGTATCTTGTAATTCAGTTAGAAGTTGATTATATAATTTTTCGTCTGCTATAGAAAAAACTCCTTTTGTAATTATAGTTGGTTCTTCTTCTCTAATTACCCATATGTCACTATCATGCATTTTTTTCATATATATCTTCCTTTTTTTGTTTTTTCAATATCTACTATATCATAAGCATTATATAAGTAAAAGAACAAAAGATTAAAAATCAAAGTTTTTAATCGCTTTGGTCGTCACCAATCCCACTTTCTGCTTCTTTGACTAGATTATTCTCTATTCTCCATTGGCTTAAACTTGCAACAGTCGCTGCCGTATACTCATCATTTAACAAAATAATACATCCAACAAATTACATCACCACATTTTAAAATATAGAGAATATTCATCTATACACTTATATTATTAGCAATTACTGCGCGTCTTCCTACAAATTTTAGAGAAAATTCCTTATAAACGAAAAAACGACTTTATAGTCGTTTGATTTTAAACTGGTGGGGCGTTAGGGATTCGAACCCTAGACCCACTGATTAAGAGTCAGTTGCTCTACCAACTGAGCTAACGCCCCAGTTCTTTGTTTGCATATATAATTTTATACTATAATTTGAATATTTACAAGAGTTTTTTTGTTTTTTTATATTAAATAGGGGTGTATTTTAGAAAAAATAGTTATTTTTTGTATAAATTTTTAATAAAGGGAAAAAAATATTAAAAAAGACTTGACTTAAAACATTTATTTATAGTATTCTATATTTGCAATTGCGAAAGAGATTTAAAAAAAATCAAATTTAGTATTGCAAAATTCATTTGAATATAGTAAAATGAATAAGTAACTTGTTGATGGACCTGTAGCTCAGTTGGTTAGAGCACACGCTTGATAAGCGTGGGGTCACAGGTTCAAGTCCTGTCAGGTCCACCAAATTATAATTGCCTCAATAGCTCAGCTGGTTAGAGCACTTGACTGTTAATCAAGGGGTCCTAGGTTCAAGTCCTAGTTGGGGCGCCATTTATTTATGGCCAGTTGGTGAAGTGGCTTAACACACTGCCCTTTCACGGCAGCATTCACGGATTCGAATTCCGTACTGGTCACCATTTATGAAGTTAAACTTGGAGTAATCTAAGTTTTTTTGTTGATAGGAGATAATATGTTTTTGAAAATTATTTATTGACATAATTTTAATTATAATGTAATATTGTATATGCGGACGCACAAGAGTTGGAGTAGTACTCAAGAGGCTGAAGAGGCGCCCCTGCTAAGGGTGTAGGTCGGGCAACTGGCGCGCGAGTTCAAATCTCGCCTACTCCGCCATTATAAAATTAACCTTGCATTGCAAGGTTTTTTTGTGTGTTTTTTTCAGAATATCTTTATATAAGTTTATTTTTTATTTAAATTTTCAGTATAGAAATAAAAAACTGGTTTTTATTCATTTGTTCTGATATACTTTTGATAGGAGTGTTGATATGATGAATAAATTATTAAAGACTTTTTTTAAGGATTTTAATAAAGTTAATAATTATTATGATTATTTAATTGAAAAGACAAAAAAATTAGAATATGTGGGTATTACTAATGAATGGCTTATTGATAACTTCTATTTATTAGTTGAACATAAAACAGATATTGTTCATGACAAAAAGATAATTAATAAAAGATTAAAAAAATCTGATACATTATATTTTTGTTTAAAAGAAATAGTGGAAAAGAGTAATTATAGTGTTGGATTTAAATATTTAGTTACTGAATTAAAACAATATCAAAAAGAAACTAGTAAATATTTTTCATATCAAGAAATTGCTAATATACGAAACATATTAGTATTTATTTATGTCAATAGATTAGTTAAATTGTGTGATGAAGAATTAGAAAAATTGTTATCGAGTGAGAAGATTAAAAGAATTGTTGAAAATCACGAAGATAAAGAAATTGAGTTAAAAGATTTTATTAACGAAGAATTTGATGTTGAGCATAATCATCATTATATATATGAGCTTAATAGTCAATTAAAAGAACTTGGTGCTAAAAGTAATGGATTATTTAAAGAATTAAATGAATTTTTAAAAGAAAAGCAAGTTAGTTTAAAAGAAATTATTAATGATGAACATCAGGCTCGAATAGAAAATGATTTATTAATATCAAATATTTTTAATGATTTAAGAAAATTCTTTGAATTATCTGTTGAAGATTTATATGAAAAAGTATCAAAAGCAGAAAAGATTCTTTTAGGAGATAAAGTTTATGGTAAGATGACTGTTGAATCAAAAGCGCTTTATCGTAAGCGAGTAGAAAAATTAGCTAGAAAAAATCGTTGTAGTGAAGTTGAATATTTAAATAAATTATTAGATAAAACTGGTCTTGATGATTATCATATAGGCTTTCAATTATTTAAAAATAAAAATAAAAGTATTTGGGTAGCTCTATATATACTTGTTATATGTGTGGTAACAGCTTTAGTTAGTTGGTTACTTTCAGAATATTTTATTGGATTAAGAGTATTAGGTTTTATAATTTTACTTATTCCAGTTAGTCAATTGTTTATTCAAATATTTAATCAATTATTAATTAAATTTGTACCAACTAATCCATTACCTAAACTTGATTATTCGAAGGGAATTCCAAGTGAGTCTGCAACTATGGTTGTTATACCGACAATTGTTAGTGACAAGAAAAAGATTAAAGAAATGTTTGGTATTTTAGAGACATTTTATTTGATTAATAAAACTGATAATTTATACTTTACTTTATTAGGTGATACTAAAGCTAGTAAAGAAAAAGAAATGCCATTTGACGAAGAAATATCTGAATATGGTAGAGAAGTAGCAGAAGCGTTAAACAAAAAGTATAAAAAAGATTTATTCTATTTTATATATAGAAAACGTGTTTGGAATTCTAAAGAGGATAGTTATTTAGGATATGAACGTAAAAGAGGGGCTTTATTACAATTTAATAAAATTTTATTACATGAGACTGATAAAGCATTTGAAAATAAATATTTTAATGTAAATATGCTTCATGATCATAAACTAAATATTAAGTATGTTATAACATTGGATACAGATACAAGATTAGTATTAAATACAGCTTTAAATTTAGTTGGAGCAATGGCTCATCCAATGAATAAACCAGTTCTTAATAAAGATGGTACTAAAGTAGTTAAAGGGTATGCTTTAATGCAACCTAGAGTTAGTGTAGATATTGAGGCTACTAATAAGAGTTTATATAGTCAAATATTTGCTGGTATAGGTGGATTTGATACTTATTCAGCAATAGTGCCAAATATATATCAAGATTTATTTGGAGAAGGTAGTTTTGTTGGAAAAGGTATCTATGATTTAAAAGTATTTGAGCAAGTACTTGGAAATACTTTTCCTGAAAATTTAATACTTTCACACGATTTATTAGAAGGTAATTATTTAAGATGTGGTTATGTTGCGGATATTGAATTAATAGATGATTTTCCATCTAAATTTTTAACTGATATTACAAGACATCATCGTTGGGCTAGAGGAGATGTTCAAATAATTGGTTGGTTACGTAGTAGAGTTAGAAATGCTAGAGAACAAGTTGTAAAAAATCCAATTAATTTACTTGGTAAATTTAAGATATTTGATAATATAGTTAGAATGTTTTTATATCCGACTTTATTACTTACACTTATTTGTGGTATTTTCTTTAGTAAAGTTAGTCCTTTATGGTGGATTGGATTAGTTATTTTAGAAATAGCTGTTCCAGTTGTTATTTTCTTACGTAGTAAGATTACTAAGAATAAAGGCAAATTAAATGTTTATTATAAGAACTTATTTCATGGAGGACGTAGTGTTTTACTAAGATCTTATATTGTTTTAGCAACAATACCTTTTTATACAAAACTTTATATGGATGCATTTGGTAGAACTATGTATCGTCTATTTGTATCACATAAGAATTTACTTAATTGGATAACTGCAGAAGAAGTAGAAAAGACAGTACGTGGAGATTTAAAAAGTTATTTTAGAAATTTTGTACCTAATATTATTGTGATGATACTTCTAATTATTTTTGGAATTTTATTTAAAAATATTTATGCCATAGTCTTAGCAATAGTTTTCTTTACGGCACCATTTATTTTATATTGTGTAAGTAAAGATATTGATCATAGTCAAATAAAATTAAAAGATGAAGAAATTTTTGATGTTAAAGATGTAGCACTTAGAACTTGGAAATATTTTGAAGAAAATTTAGTAGAAAAATATGATTATTTAATACCTGATAATTATCAAGAGAATAGAGAACAAAAACTTGATTTACGTACTTCACCAACTGCGATAGGTTATTCATTAACTAGTATAGTTGGTGCATATGAATTAGAATTCATTGATAAAGATAAGGCAATTGATTTAATTGGTAAAATACTTCATAGTATAGAAAAACTTGAAAAATGGAATGGACATTTATATAACTGGTATGATATCAAAACTAAGAAAGTATTTAATCCAAGATTTGTATCTACTGTTGATTCTGGTAATTTAATTGCGGCATTAATTGTTACTTTAGAATTTTTAAAAGTACAAGAGGCTGAAGATTTGATTAAATCATGTAATAAGTTAATTAATAATATGAACTTTAAAAAGTTATATACTAAGAAGAATGTATTTAGTATTGGATATGATGAGTCTGAAGAGAAGTTATCAATATATAACTATAATAAGTTTGCGAGTGAGTCTCGTTTAATTGGATATTTAGCTATTTGTTTGGGTGAAGTTCCTTCTAAACATTGGTTTAGTCTAGATAAATCTTTAACTACTCATAAAGGACATAAGGGATTAATTTCTTGGTCTGGAACTTCATTTGAGTATTATATGCCACTTTTATTTATGAAAAATTATCCAAATACTTTGTTGGATGAATCTTATAATTTTGCACATTTTTGTCAAAAAGATTATATAGAGAGTGTTTCTAGAAATTTACCATGGGGTATTGGAGAAAGTGCTTATGATGAATTAGATAATTCTTTAAATTATAAATATAAGGCATTTTCAACTCCATATTTAAAAGCTAAAGAAGATAAAGATAATAGAATAGTTTTATCTCCATATTCATCAATTATGGCAATGGAGTTATTTCCAGAAGATGTATATGAAAATATGAATAAGTTTAAGAAACTTGATATGTATAATAAATATGGTTTCTATGAAGCATATGATTATGATAATAAGGGTGTAGTTGAAGCATATTTTGCACATCATCAAGGAATGATTTTAGCAGCTCTTACTAACTACTTAAAAGGTGGCGCTATTCAAAATTATTTCCATAGTAATGTTAATATTAAGACATTTGATATTTTATTAAAAGAAAAAGTACAAATTAAGACAAGTATTGATATGAAGATGGCTCGTTATAAGAAATATGATTATCAAAAAGAACATGTTGAAAATGATATTAGAGCATTTAACTATATTTCTTATATGCCAGAAGTATCGGTTTTATCTAATAAAAAGTATTGCTTACTTATGAATGATAGAGGTAATAGTTTTTCTAGATATAGAACTTTACAATTAAATAGATATCGTAAAGTTACTGAACAAGATTATGGTTTATTTATGTATGTTAAAGATGTAAAGACTAATAACGTTTGGTCTAATACATATGCACCAATAAATAGTAAACCAGATAATTATGAAGTTGTTTTTGCATCAGACTCAATTAAATATTTACGTACTGATGGTAAGATGATGACTAAGACTGAGATTGTTGTTACAAAAGATCATCATGCAGAAATTAGAAAAATTACTTTTAAGAATAATAGTGATCAAGCTAAAACTTTAGAATTAACAACTTATACTGAAGTTATCCTATCAGAAAATATGGATGATGTTTCACATAGAGTATTTAACAATATGTTTGTTTCTAGTGAATATGATAGTTCTAGTAATACTTTAATTATGAAACGTAAAGGACGAGGAGAGACAACTGTTAATAGTTATATGATGAATCGTTTAATTATTAATGGACCAGCATCTGAATATACTTATGAAACTGAAAGAAGTAATTTTATAGGTAGAGGACATACTCCGGGAAATCCAGTTGCGCTTGATAATAAATTAAGTAATTATAGTGGCGATAATTTAGACCCAGTAATGAGTTTAAGAAATAAAGTAACAGTTGAAGCTAATAGTAGTGTTACGGTTTACTTAGTTATGGGATTTGGACGTAGTAGAGAACAGATTACAGATATTATTAATGCCTATAATAATGCTTCTGCTATTGAAAAAGCATTTAGAGTATCTGCACTTATGAATATTATTAATACTAAAACACTTGGTATTAGTGGTGATGATATGAGACTTTATAACATTATGTTAAATTACTTATATCAAACTACTAAAATATCAGTTAGTGATGAAAGAATGGATATACTTAGAAGAAATTGTTTAGGACAAAATGGTTTATGGAAATTTGGAATTAGTGGAGATAGACCAATTGTTTTAGTAGATATTTCTGATATAAGTGATTTACCATTTGTATTTGATGTATTAAAAGCATTTGAATATTATAAGAATAATTCTATATTTGTAGATATAGTTATCGTTAATAATGAAAATGAACAATATGCTAAGATTATTAATAAAGAAATAGAAGATGAAAAATATAGAATGTATTCTTTAAATAGTTTTTATCATACCCCTGGATCAATTAATGTAATTGATGGGGTTAGTTTAACAAGAGAAGAGAAAAGTTTATTAGATACTGTTCCAAGATTAAAATTCATTATAAAAGATCATATTTCATTTAAAGAAGCTATTGAAGAGATGCAGAAAAATAATAAGATTAGTTTATATGATGCCAAAATACTTGAAGAAAATATTTCTGCAGTTAATCATGAAAAGTTAGTTTATGATAATGGATTTGGTGGTTTTAAAGATAATGGTCGTGAATATGTAATTTATAATAAAAATACACCTACGCCATGGAGTAATGTTATTTCTAATAAAAATTTTGGTACTATTGTTACCAATAATGGATGTGGATATACATTTGCTTATAATTCTTCTGAATTTAAGATTACTTCTTGGAGTAATGATATTGTTGTTAATGATAAGTCTGAAGGATTTAAATTCAATGGCAAAGTATTTGATCCAGAAAAGTGTACTCATGGATTTGGTTATAGTATTTTAGAATGTGAAAATAAAGACTTAGTTAAAGAAGTTACTGAGTTTGTAGCGGTAGATGATCCTGTTAAAATTTATTTAGTTAATCTCACTAATAAAACTAAAGAAAAAATTAATTTAAGTGTTGATTATTGGATTAATCCGACATTTGGTAATTTCGAAGAAAAGACTGCTCGTCATATTTTATCTGAATTTATGGGTAATGATAATTATTTAAAATTACGTAATGTTTATAGTATTAATTATGGAGATGTATGTGTTTATATGTCTTCATCCGAGAAGATTGATTCTGTAGTGTCTGATCGTATCTTATTAAAGAGTATTAATAATAAAGTTACTCTTGAAGCAGAAGAAGAAAAGACAATGGTTTATGTTTTATGTAGTAGTAGAGATGAAAAAATTGGTAATGAGTTAGTTAAAAAGTATACTGATATTAGTACTGCAAAGAAAGAGTTAAGAGCTGTAAAAGCTTATTGGGACAAAGAATTATCAACTGTACAAGTTAAGACTCCAGATAAGAGTTTCAATTATATGATAAATGGTTGGTATTTATATCAAGCTATGTCTTCAAGAATTATGGCCAAAGCAGGATTTTATCAAGTAAGTGGTGCTTTTGGTTATCGTGATCAGTTACAAGATTCGATGAATATTGTTCTTGTTCATCCGGATGTTACAAAGAAACAAATTCTAATTAATGCGTCTCATCAATTTGAAGAGGGAGATGTTTTACACTGGTGGCATGAAGCTAATCGCTTTGGATTACGTAGTCGTTATAAAGATGATTATTTATGGTTAGTACTTGCGACTTATAATTATGTAGAATCTACAGGAGATTATGCAATTTTAGAAGAAAAAGTTCCTTATGTAGTAGGTGATAAGTTAAGTAATTATGAACATGAAAAGGGTATTACATTTACTTATTCTGAGAAGCAAGATACGTTATTAGAACATTGTTTACGTTCTTTAAAATTATCAATGAATTCACTTGGTCGTCATAAAATTCCTTTAATTGGTGGTGGTGACTGGAATGATGGTATGAATAAAGTTGGTATTAAAGGTAAAGGTGAAAGTGTTTGGCTAGGATTCTTCTTATATGATATACTTGAAAAATTCATTCAAATGATGAAGCATTATGATAAGAATTTTGATGTTAGTAGTTATGTTACATTTAATGAGAAACTTAAGGAAAATTTGAATAAGAAAACTTGGGATGGAGAATACTACTTAAGAGCTTTCTTTGATAATGGTGACAAGATGGGAAGTCATGAGAATAGTGAATGTAAGATTGATTTGATTTCTCAGAGTTTTTCAATTCTAAGTGGTGTTGCACCTAAGGATCGGGCAATGAAAGCAATTAATTCTGTTGAGGAATATTTAGTAGATAAAGATAAGAAGATTATTAAACTTTTAACACCTGCTTTTGAAAAATCATTAAATAATCCTGGATATATTATGAATTATGCTAAGGGTATTCGTGAAAATGGTGGTCAATATACACATTCAGTTGCTTGGTATATAATGGCGCTAATTAAAGCTGGATATCATGATCGTGCTTATAAGTATTATCAGATGGTTAATCCGGCAGAAAGAAGTGTTACTAGTAAAGGTGTTGAGACTTATAAAGTTGAACCATATGTTATTGCGGCAGATATTTACTCGGCAGAAAATTATCCAGGACGTGGTGGTTGGACTTGGTATACGGGTTCAGCTGGTTGGTTCTATAATGTAGGTATAACAGAAATTCTTGGTTTAAAGAAAAAGAATGATACTTTAAAAATAGTACCTAGTATGCCAGTTTCTTGGGATTCATATAAGATAGTTTATAACTATATGGATACTGTTTATAATATTGAAGTTATTAAATCAAAAGAAGATTTAGTTATGCTTGATGGAGTAGAGGTAAAAGGAAATTCTATTAAGTTAGTTAATGATAAAAAACAACATAATATAGTTGTTTATACTAAATAATAATTACTTTGATGTCATTAATTTAAGGGAAAGTTCGCCTTTTCCTTTTTTTGTTTACTTGGAAAGTGTTTTTTTATGTAAAAAAATCTTTATCATAGATGGTAAAAATTTCCTCTTTTAGGTATCTTGACGATTCTTAAAACTACCTTTATTATAGTAAGATAAGATTATGGGGGAATCGTATGTATAAAGCTTATAGATTTAGATTGTATCCAAATGATACACAAAGAATCTTGGTTAATAAAACATTTGGTTGTGTTAGATTTATTTATAATCATTTTCTAGATAAATGTATGAAAAATGGTTTTATTAAAGTGTTTGATATGTGTAGTGAAATAAAGGAAATGTATGCAGATTATCCATT
>JBGVNW010000061.1:0-14614 GCA_045125935.1 Bacilli bacterium
GATTAATACAATCACTAAAACCAACTATAGCATTTAATGGAGTACGTATTTCATGTGACATACTAGATAAAAAGTCAGTTTTAGCACGATTAGCTTTATCAGCTTGGTCTTTGGCATTCTCTAGTTGTTCGATCATTTTTATGTCTGGATTTTCAATTGTGAAGTACATGAATATAACAACAAATGTTATTAATGCAGTTACTAATAATAATTCTGGATTGGACATTTGAATGCATATAATTGGTATAGCAAGGATAATAAAAAATATTATTGGTAAAATACTTTTTGTTTTTAATTTTTTGAAATTAGTTAAAATATATATTAACCATGATAATATTGATAATCCGCTAACAGCATATAAAAAAGTAGTATTCGCACCATATGCATAAATAATATTTCCATCTCTATAAAACTCAAATGGTAAAATAAAGTTTACTACAACTGTTACTATATAAATTAATGTAATTATCTTACTTGTTTTTTTATACCTTTTCTTTTCTTTTTCTTGAGAAATTTCTTCTGAGTCATTTTTCTTTTTTATTGATGTAATATAAAGACTAAGTAAGTAACACATTGTTAACAAGTATAAATAATATGTTTTTAAAATTAAAAATCTAAAAAAATGCGTGTCATCTATTGTCAAACTTGCATATATTCCGGCTAGGTCAAGTATTATTCCTATAATTGATACTAGTAAAAGGTATTTATATATTTTATTTTCCGTATTATTTATTCTTTCTTTGCTAAAATAAATTGCTGAAATTAATATTATAAAAAAGAGACATCCAATTAATAATAATATGCTTGCATGCATACAATCACTCCTATTCTAGAACATTTTATCATATTTTTTATTAATATAAAATAAAAAACAGTTTGTTATATTACAAAACTGTTTATTCATTTATAAAGTCTTTTACTAGACTTTTAATTTTTTCTTTTTTTCTGTCCTTATCAAATTCCTCTGTATCAACTTTACTTATTCTGCTAATCAATTCTTTTGATTCTTCTATTCCACTATCTACAGTTTCGTGCCATAATTCTGATATTTCTTTTGCTGTTTTATTTCTACTGTTGATTGGTAATCCGTAATTAATTATTACTCTATTTGGAACATCAAGTTCTTTTGGTATCCACACAACAGAAAATGGTTGAATTAAACCATTCATATCGACTGCCATTTTAAATACTCGATCTGATTTTAATGGTAAAATATTTTGCTGTTCAGGATTTCTATTTAATGTTCCCTCAGGAAATAGACCTGCTGCACCTTCCCATTGCATAAATTGATATAACAATTTCATACTTTCTAGATTTATTCTCATGTAGTCTTCGTCTGTGCTTCTAGCAATAGGAACTGTACCCATCGCTGTAATAAAGGCTGCTGATAAATAACAAGGTATTGGATTTTTTCCAGCACTAAATAAATTTTCTTTTCCTTGAAACATTCTAAGTAATGCACCCCAATGGATATTTCTATTTGCAGTTACACCAACTATTACAGGATCCATTTTATTTCTATGATTTCCCGCAAATGCCACTGCACCTTTTTTAGGAACATTTTCTTGACCTTTAATAATTGGTTTGTAAATATGTCTTACAATTGGTGTCCCCGCTTTACTTACTAGGCAATATGTAGTTTCTGTTAAGATTTTTCTCAAATAGACTGGATTTTTTATGCTTAAATCTTTTACAATTCCTTTTTGAATAAGCGATGTTCTTTTCTTTCTGCTAGCTTCAACCAATTGATCTTCTTTTATAATTCTTTCAATTTCCTCTGGATTAAATTCACTAATTCTTATTATATTTTGTGGCAATTCATCTTCAGTATTATGTGGTGTACTCACACAAATTATATTTGCATCTACATTTAACTGTCTAATTATTTCTGGTTGATCCTCAAATACAAAATTAGGATTTAATGAATTAATAATTTCTATTTTTTCTTGCGGTGTTTTTACTAGTTTTAATGTATCATATTTGACTTTTCCTTTAGATAGTTGTGTTGCAGTTAAAAATGGAACAATTTTTAATCTTATTAAATTATCAACAAAAGTACTTTCTTTTGATGTTTTTTTTCCTCTTAATGATACAAACATTACTTGATATCCATTATCCCTTAATAAATCAACGGTCTGTTTTACACCTGATTTTAAGGGTGTTTGACAATATTTTACAAAATTATTATTCCAAAATGATTGATTTATTCTCTTGCTTTCTGTATTTGCTTCTTCCTCACTATATCCCTTACTCTTGAAATATTCTACTAAACCAAAAACCTCTTTAACATCATATCCATTTGGATTTACTATTTTGACATCAATATCAAAATGTTCTTGTAGATATTTTTGAGCATTTTTTAACATGAAGTTTGTTTCTTCAACTATGGTATCATCAATATCAAAAATTGCAAATTTCATTATAATCCCCCATTTATATATCGTTATAGTCTCCACTGAAATGGCTATATTTTATCATATTTTTGTTATTTTGTCAAAACTTAACTACTCTTCATTTCTTAATTTTTCTAGTTTTTCTTTGAACTCTTTTGGTGGTTCTACTTCAAAGAATAGTTCTTTACCTGTTCTTGGATGTAGTAATCTTATACTTTTTGAATGAAGCATTTGACCAAACTCTGTTGCCTTACCTCTTCCGTATGCTGGATCATTATTTACTGGATATCCAATGTAAGCTAAATGAACTCTTATTTGATGAGTACGACCTGTTTCTAGAATACATTCAATTAGAGTGTTATTATTAAATCTTTCTAATACTTTAAAATGTGTTATTGAGTCCTTGGCATTAACATCAGTTACAGCCATCTTTTGACGATCTTCTATATCTCTTCCGATAGGGGCATCGATTGTTCCTGTTTCATGTTTAATTAGACCATCAACTATAGCTAAGTATTTTCTTTCTACTTCTTTTTTACTTATCATTTCAGCTAGTTTTTCATGAGTAAATTCATTTTTTGCCACTAACATTAAGCCACTTGTATCTTTATCAAGTCGATGAACTATTCCCGGACGATTTTTCTCACCACTTGTTAAATTAAAACGATAGAGTAAGGCATTAACAAGTGTACCAGTATAATGTCCTGGAGCAGGATGAACAACCATTCCACTTTCTTTGTTAATAATTAATAAATCATCATCTTCATAAACAATATTTAGTGGTATATTTTCTGGTTCAATATCAATTTCATAATTTAAATTATCATTTATTTCAATTTCATCATTTTGTTTTACTAAGTAATTAGCATTAACTGTTTTACCATTTACAGTCACTAAATCCTCTTTAATTAATTTTTGAATTTTACTACGAGATAGTTCTAGTTTTTGAGCTAGATATGAATCAATTCGTAGAGTTTCTTCTTCTGTTACTAGAATCATTTTTTTCACTCCTATTCTTCTCTTTCTTTTCGTCAATAATAAACAATATCATTAGAAAGATTGCACTTAAACATATCGCAATATCAGCAATATTAAAGACTGGAAAACTATATTTATAAATAAATATAGATAAATAGTCTGTTACACTCTGATAAATAAGTCTATCAATTAAATTACCTATAATTCCACCTAGTAGTAAACCTAGTGGTATATGAAAAATTCTAGGTATTTTTTCATCAAGAATAAATTTATTTAAAACAACCAAACAGACTATACTAACTATAATTAAAAGTAAAGTTTGATTTCCTAAAATACTAAAAGCTGCGCCTTCATTTTCTACATAATATAAAGAAAATAAGTTTGGAATAATCTTTATTTCTTGATATAGAGCCATTTTGGTACGAACAAGTATTTTCACAATTTGATCTATCAGTGCCAATAGTATTGCGGTTATATATATATTCTTTTTATTCTTTATTTTATTCATCATTTTTTGCCTCTTCTTGAAGATTTTTTATTTTTTCTACTATTATTTGATATTGATCTAAACGTCGTTCAACATTCCCTCTAACTTTTAATAAATCTCCTTTTTGGATATTACTATATTCTTTATATGTTTTAGGGAATAATGTGTAATCCATGGTATCTGTTTCATCACTACCAGTAATAAAGGCCATTTTATCCCCTTTTTTGGTGTCGATTACTTTTATTTTATCAACTAAGATTAATGTATCAACTTTTTTAGAGAAATATTGACTTACATTATTTAAAGTAATGCAGTATGGATTGTCTTTTTTATACATAGTAGTTGGATGTTGTGATAAATAGAAACCAAAGACTTCTTTTTCTTTTTCTAAAAGATAAGTATTAGGATATTCTATTTGTTCTTCTATTTCGGGTTTCATTACTAAACTTGGATCTATATCTTTAGTTAGTTCAGCATAATTGAAGAGACTATCTAAATTATGAATTAAAGTTTTTCTGTTGAAACCAAATTCTTTAAAGACATCAGCATAAATTAATACTTCTAATGTTTTCTTTCCAACACCGGCAATGTATAAACGACTGACGCAATCAAATATATCAATAAATGGTCCTTCATTTTTAGCTTGTTTTATTGTTTTTGAAACCACAGCACCTACTGATTTAATATTAGATATTGGATAGATAATTTTATTATCTTTTACGATATATCGTTCCTCACTTTGGTTAATTGTTGGTTTTATAACATCTATTTTATTTGATTTTGCTTCCATTATATATTCATGTGTTTTACTTTCACTACCAATAACATTAGTTAAAAGATTAGCAAAGAATATAGTCTTATAATGTGTTTTTAAATAAGCCATTTTATAAGCTATAAGGGCATACGCTACTGAATGTGATCGGTTAAATCCATAACCTGCAAAGTTTAAAACTAAATCGAAAATTTCTTTGGCTTGTTCTGCTGAATGACCTTTTTTTATACTCTTACTAATAAATTTTTCTTCTTCGTTTTTTAATAATTCGATTTTTTTCTTACTCATGGCACGTCTTAGTATATCGGCCTCTCCTAAAGAGTAATCAGCATAAATACTTGCTAGCTGCATTATTTGTTCTTGGTAAATTAAAATTCCATATGTATTACTTAAAATATCTTTTAGAGATTCATCTAAGTATGTTACTTTTTCTTCACCATGTTTTCGTTTTATGTAAGTATCTATATTGATCGCTGGCCCTGGTCTAAATAAAGCTATTGCGGCAAAGATATCTTCGAATGTATTAGGTTTTAATCTTCTTAAAAAGTTTCTCATCCCTACTGATTCAAATTGGAAGATCCCACTAGTATTTGCGGTTTCAAAGATAGTTAAAGTTTCTTTATCATCTAATGGTATTGAGGCAAATTCAATTACTTCTCCCGTTTGATCTTTTATATCTTTTATGATGTTATCAATTATAGTTAAGTTTTTTAATCCTAAAAAGTCCATTTTTAATAGACCTAAATCCTCTAGATATTCCATCGAATAGCTAGTTAAATACATGCCATCACCTGTTGTTAATGGAATTACTTCATCCAAGTCAACTTGACTCATAATAATACCTGCAGCATGAGATGAGGTATGTCTTGGAAATCCTTCTAGTTTTAATGCAATTTTATACATATCTGTTAAAAGTGTATCACTATCAATTCGTGCTTTAAAAGAAGGATTTTTAGCATAGAAATCTTTTAATTTATCTTTTGTAACTCCAGGAATAAACTTGCATAGACTATCAACTTTATAGATTGGAATATTTAAGACTCTAGCAACATCTCTAATTACTTGTTTAGCACTCATTGTTCCAAATGTTACTATTCCGCTGACACGTCTTTTACCATATTTTTCAATAACATAATCAATTACTTCGTCTCTTCTATTATCAGGAAAATCAGTATCTATATCAGGCATTGTTTTACGTTCTGGATTTAAAAAACGTTCAAATAACAAATTATATTTTATTGGATCAATATCAGTTATACCTAGAGAATATGCCACTAATGAACCAGCAGCACTACCTCTTCCTGGCCCAACTAAAATGCCATTCTTTTTAGCAAATCTAATGAAATCATATACCACTAAGAAATAATTTGGAAAATTCATTTCATTAATCACTTTAAGTTCATATATTAACCTATTCTTATAGATTTCAGTGATGTTTCCATTTAGTCTTTTTGAAAGACCTTTTTTGCATAATTCAAATAAATACTGCTTTAGATCATCACATTCATAGATTGGCAATAGTAATTTTGATTTTGGAAATTCTAAGTTGCAGGAGTCACTTATTTTAATTGTATTTATTAATCCCTTATTGTCAGTTAAATCTAATATGTTAGTTATTTCTAGTTCGTGATTTTCAACTTCATAGTGGACTTCATCACTTACCGTTTTTCCATCTCTAATTCTATATAGATATGGTAAGATACTAGCGTCATTTTTGTTTAAATAAAGGCTTTCTCTAAAAAAGGCAATATTTTCAGTTATTAAAAGAGCTTCTAATTCTTCTTTTTTAGTTGTATATCCTAAATAAAGATCATTATATTTTTCTTTTAAGGAAGTAAAGTGTTCTTTATATTTAAACGGAATTATTGCGATAAGACTCTCATTATATTGTGATAGGTCTTCTTCTGTTACTTGACGTTCATTTTGAATAGTTGAAAGTTTTATAAGACTTTTATATCCTTGATAATCTTTAGCTAATAAAACTATATTGTATTCTTCAAGGATTGCGTCTAAACCTATAATTGGTTTTATATTTTTATTCTTACATTTTGTGATAAATTCCATAGTACCATACATTGTTGTATCTGTAAGAGCAAGACTAGAGATATTATTCTTTTCAGCATATGTAATTAAATCATCAATTTTAAGTAGACTTGATAATAATGTGTAATTACTTTTGGTATATAATGGAATATACATACTAATACCTCCTTGCATATTTATTTTATCATAAAGTTATTCTATTGAGAATAAATCCAGAAGATAAATTTCGACAATAATATACATTTATTTGAATTAAACTGTTATATTTTAAGGTTTTTGTTTGACTTTCTCAAATATTTATGTTAAAGTTATTAAGCAGAAAGAAAAAGACCGAAGGAGGAAGAGATTATGGCTATAAATATTTCACAAAGAACTGGTAATGTAAAAAATAAAAGATCTCATGCTTTAAATGCTACTAAAACTAGACAAAACTTAAACTTACAAGTTTATAGACTTGCTGATGGTACAAAAACTAGACTTTCTACTAAAGAAAAGAGAACTTTATTAAAGAATCAAAAAGCTGCATAATGATATGCAGTTTTTTTGTTGATATTTATAGAAAAGAAGAAAACGAATAAAATTTAAAATTCTATTCGTTTTTTTCTGACCTATTTTTAGATTATGAGAAAGAGTTAGATTTAACTCTTTTATTTTATTGACAAATGTATCCTAGTGGTTGTGCCTTTGTTAAAACAGCGTCTTTTGTATCATCTAAAGCAAATTCCACTTTTGTTACAACGTTAAGTGCGTGATACATATTTAGTTGTGTTGAATCTAGAGTTGTTAAATCTATCGCTACAATTGTTTCAAAACCTGTTCCTTTATCGTTTGTTACAACTTGATGTCCAGGAATTGATAAATGATCGAAAGTTTGATGATATGCAGCTTTTAAATTTGATATTGTTCCGGTAGCTAGAGTTTCTTGTCCAACTGTTGGAGTAACATCCATTACTTTAGTATAACTTTTTAATGCTCCATTGTTAAAAATTAAAGTCATATTAACCACTGTATCGTATCCATCTGTTCCATAACTTGTATATTGACAATTCATTGTCGATACTGGGCTTATTGTTGTTTCTTCTTTTTCAATTTCCCTATGTGCAGCAGAGTTTTCTTTTTCATTTACCGGTGTTCCAGTAAAGATACTTACAATATTATTATATGATAACCCTAATGTAATGCACATTATTCCTAAAATAGCGCAAATAGCTGCTGGTTTCTTGCTTGTTCTTTTTTCGTAATTAGCAACTCGCTCTAGTTCACTTAAGTTTAAAACTTGTGTTTTTGTTAGTTCTTCTCTGGCTAATTTTTCTTCTTTGGTCATTCTTCTCATGTACGCCACCTCTATTCTTAATTTAATTATAACAAAAGTTAAATTAATTACCAAGAAAAAAATAACTATTTCTAGTTATTTTTTGTTCGAGCGTCAAATTTTTTTCTTTCTTCTGTATTTAAAATTCTCTTTCTAATACGGATATTATTAGGTGTAACCTCTACTAATTCATCTGAATTGATATAGTCAAGTGCATATTCTAAGGTGATTGGGCGAGGCCTTTTTAATACTACTGTGTGATCTGATCCAGCTGCACGTGTATTTGTTAATTGTTTTCCTTTTACAACGTTTACTGCTAAATCATTATCACGGTTACATTCACCTACTACCATACCTTCATAAACTTCCGTTCCTGGTTCAATAAACATAATTCCACGATCTTCTAAGTTTCCAATTGAATAAGCTGTTGATTGGCCATTTTCCATTGAAACTAAAACTCCAAGTTTTCTTTCACCAATAATACCATTTTCATATGGCATATATTCTTTGAATGTATGGTTCATAATACCATAACCTTTTGTCATTGTCATGAAATCTGTTGAGAAACCAATTAGTCCACGAGATGGAATTGTGTATAATAATCTAACTTGATTTTCAAAATTAGTCATACTTTCCATTTTTCCACCACGAACACCTAGTTGTTCAATTACTGTACCAACACATTCTTCTGGTACTTCAATTTGTAGTTCTTCACATGGTTCATATTTTTGCCCGTTAATTTCTTTAATAATTACACTTGGCTTAGAAACTTCAAGTTCAAATCCCTCACGGCGCATATTTTCAATTAAAATTCCTAAATGTAATTCTCCACGTCCACTTACTAAGAATGATTCGTTAGTTGCTGGTTCAACTCTTAAACTTACATCTTTTTGTGTTTCTTTGATTAATCTTTCTTCGATTTTTCTGGCTGTTACAATTTTTCCATCTTTTCCTACAAATGGTGATGAATTAGTTCCAAAAGTCATTTGTAGTGTTGGTTCATCAATATGTAATAGAGGTAATGGTTTAATATCATTATTATTACAAATTGTTTCTCCTACTGAAATATCAGCAAGTCCAGCGATAGCAATTAAGTCTCCTGCTTCTGCTTCTTCTATTTCAATTCTTTTATATCCATAGTATCCAAATAGCTTTTGAATTCTAAATTGTTTTGTAGTTCCATCTAATCTACAACATGTAACCATTTCACCTGTTTTGATTTTTCCATTTTGTACTCTACCAATACCGATTCTTCCAACAAATTCATTATAATCTAATAATGCTGGTTGGAATTGTAATGCTTCATTAGCATCCCCGGTTGGAGCTGGAATTTCTTCTAAAATTGTATCTAGAATTTCATTAAATCCCTCTGTTTGAGTTGAAATATCATCACTTAATGAACAAGTTCCATTAACGGCTGATGCATAAATTACTTTAAAATCTAATTGAGAATCATCTGCTCCTAGTTCGATAAATAAATCTAATACTTCATCTACAACTTGTTTACATCTTGCAGCTGGTTTATCAACCTTATTAATAATTACGATTGGTTTAACTTTTGCTTCAAATGCTTTTTTTAATACGAATCTAGTTTGTGGCATTGCACCTTCATAGGCATCTACTACTAATAATACACCATCAACCATATTCATAATACGTTCAACTTCTCCACCAAAGTCAGCATGCCCTGGAGTATCTAAAATATTAATTCTAACACCATTATAGTCAATAGCTGTTGTTTTAGCTAAGATTGTGATTCCTCTTTCTCTTTCTAGAGCGTTTGAATCCATTGATACATTTGATACATCTTCATTATCTCTAAACATTCCTGAATGTTTAATAATACCATCTACTAATGTTGTTTTACCGTGGTCAACGTGTGCGATAATTGCTACATTTCTTTTTTCCATATACTACACCTCTTCTTTACGACGTTTCCCATTATAACATAGAAATTAAAAAAATACTAGTTTTTTCTAGTATTTTTTCGTACTTTTATATACGCATAATTCGAAACTGCACAGGCTGCTGTTAAGCCAATCACCTTAGGTTCAAAGCGATAATTACCAGTTAAGACTATGCTACTTAGTAAAACATCACTTACAATAGCAGCATTTAGAGTAAACTTTTTTAATAACACTTGTTCTGTTTCTGTCATACATTCACCACTATATTATATGCTTTATTATGAATTTTTCCTCTTTTTTACTTTTTCTTTTATTTTTTTATAAAAGTAGCTTATTAATAAAATGATTAGTAATATTTTTATTGGTACTTTTAGCTTACCAACATATTCATTGATAATAATCCAGTTGTTACCTAAGGCATATCCAACATATACAAAGATAAGAGTCCAGGGTATTGAACCAATTAATGTATAAAGAAAAAATTTAGGAAATGATAATCTCATAATACCGATTGGTAGGGATATTAGTGTTCTTACTATTGGAAAGTTTCTGCAAATAAGGGCGGCAATTAAACCATATTTTTGATACCAAGAGTCTGATTTTTCAATATCTTCTTCTTTCATAAAAAAGTATTTTCCATATTTTTTTATAAATGGTTTACCACCGAAGTATCCCATAAAATAAATGACTACGGCGCAAAAAGCACTACCTAATAGTCCTGTTAAGAAGGCTCCCCAAAAAGAGAAAATAGCTCTTCCAGCAAGAATGCCGCCTGTTGCGAGTATTAGTTCACTTGGTATAACAATGATTACTGCTTCTAGAACCATTCCTAAGAACATTCCTAAATATCCATAGTTACTTATTAAATCTATTACGAAATTATCCATATTATCACCTATAAAATAATATGAATAAGTTCTGTTTTTTTGACTTTCAAACTGTATTTTTGAATTTTTTTAATTTTTTTTAAAAAAAGTGTTGACTTTAATCAAGGTTCTGCTATAATTAATGTTGTCTACTTGATTTAGTCGACCTAAGTCATCGGAATTAAGGCTGAGGTTGATTAATGACATATGCGGATGTAGTTTAATGGTAGAACCTCAGCCTTCCAAGCTGACTACGTGGGTTCGATTCCCATCATCCGCTCCATTTAAAAATCACTCACATGGAAGTGTGAGTTTTATTTTGTATTTTAAAAGCTATGATTGAATTCATAGCTTTTTTATATTTAATTTTTGTTATTAAATATATTATTACCTCATTTACTCAAAATAGCTTTCATCAATTAAGGGAATAATATCTATTGCTGGTTCTTCATATGGATGTGATTTTCTTAATATTGAAACTACTTCTTTTACTTTCTTAACATCACAAACAACTTCTAACTTTTCTTCATCAACAAATTCTAAATTATTTTTTTCTCCAATATATGGATTTGCTGCATCAGTTGGTTTAAATGTTCCTACACATTTAGTAGACATTGAGCAATGGGTATAATTACCAATAACACCTGCACCAGCTTCACATATAGCATTTCTAACTTCTTCTACATTTTCTAAAGGGATAGTAACAATAATTTTTACTCTATTAATATTTATGTTCATTCATAATCTTCCTCCAATCTCTTTTCTATATCTTCAATACTTGGAAGAGTATTTTCTAAAAATCCAAGTATCTCTGATAAAATTTTATATTCACTTACACCAATAGTTTTATTAATATCTTTTAGCGCTAATTCAGCAGTTGCTCTTTTCTTATCTTTACAAAGTAATATTCCAAATGTAGGATTATCATTTTCATCTTTAATATATTTATCAACTGCACTCAGATAGAAATTAAGTTTTCTTGCATATTCTGGTTTGAATTCAGTTGTTTTTAATTCTATAACAACATAACTTCTTGCTTTCAAATTATAGAATAACAAATCAATGGAATAATCTTCATTTTCTATTTCTAAATGATATTGTCTTCCAACAAATGCAAAACCATTACCTAATTCTAATAATAATTTAGTTATATTAGCCGTTAATCTCTTTCAATATCTAATTCTTTTAAATCATTATCAGCAGTTATAAAATCAAATATATATGGATTCTTTAATAACTATTTTGCCTGCGCATTATTTGGTGATGTTAACGTATCATCAAAATTAGTAGTTTTATTTTCTAATAATGCTTGTCTTTCATATAGTTTACTTGCAATTTGATGGACTATAACAGGTCTAGCCCAACTGTTTTGAATAGATTCCGTAATATACCAATTTCGTTGTTCTTTATCTTTTATTTTATCTAACAATATTTGGTTATGATTCCATGATAATTTTGCAAGGACTCCTTGCAAAAATTCATCATTAGCAAATTCTGTTGCAAATTTTTGCATATATCTTAAATTTCTTGCAGACATACCTTTTAATGTAGAAAATTCAACTTTTAAATCTTTTGCTAATGTATCAATAAAAGATGAACTCTATTTATTATTTTCAATTAACTTTAAATTACTACTATAATGCATTAAAATTAAATCTTTATTAGCATTTTCTACTATTTTATTTCTAGTAACAATTAATTTTTTTAATATTATCTTATTTTTTATATGAAATTTTAAATTTATGAATTTCTAAATGTTTATCAGATTTATCATATTTCATTGCATATACTTCATAATCACCTGAAGTTTCAGGTAAAGCATTGTATTGGTTCGTTGTTTTATTATAAATTGAATAATAAGCATCATCGTCAGAACGAAGTTGGGATGGAATAAATATTTTTAATTCAGATTTTATTTCTTTACTTAAGATCCAATTTTTATTATTTTCAATGCTACCGACTAGTTTTTCCACATCTTCTTTGTCATAATATGCATTTATGATTGTATATTCAGTTTTATCTTCATCAAAATAGGTTCCCCAATCTTGAATTTCAAGAACACCATTATCTGGTAGTTTTGCATCAATTATTTCTTTATAAGAATTTATTTTACTATAATCTTCTTGAAATGTTGGAAATAGGCAAAACGAACCATATATTAGCAAGAAGAAACCAATTATAAATCCACAAACAATATTTTTAGTACATTTAAATCCTGCCTTTTTATATTTATATCCAAGAACTATAGATAAAATAGGTATTGGTAGCCAACACCAAAATACCCACAGATTTTTGGCAAAATTAAAGCCATGTTGGGGAATTACCTGATTAATTAATGCTACTGAATATAATGCACCCCATAAACTTGCGATTGTTATTATAAATAATATTAGCATTCCATTTTTTATAAAGTTAGGATGGTGGTATTTTTTAACACCTTTAAATTTAGAATTATCACCAATATGATTTTCTAAGTTTTCAAAAGTTTTTCTAATAAAACTTATTAAGTCTAAATCACATCTATTTTTTTGTAATATTATAACTATATTTTTTTGCGGATACTCAAGATAAAAGTTAGTATCATTTTCTACGCATCTACTTATTTCTGAATATTTAATAGTAAAAGAAATTGATTCACTTTTTCTAATAAAGTAATCATTATAAAATTCTGTTTCAAAATTTGTATCTATTGGGCCTTGTTTTTTCCTTGCATTAAATGCTTCCTCAGCATAATGTTCTAGTCTAATTTTATAAATTATCATTAAAAATATTTGATAAATAACAAAAAATGTTAACGTATCTGTAAAACTTTTTGATGTTATTGCGATTATTGCAGAGAAAATTAAGTTTAGAATTAAACCTCTAATTACAAATACCCAATACATTCTTTTTGGAAAGTATTTAGCCATTTTTTTGTATTCATAACCGTTAACTATACTTTCGCATGAATATAAGCATTTACTGCTAGGGTTCTTTTTATTTTCTTTTTTATTTACTTCTTTTACTTCTTCTGATTCTGCAACTATTTTATTATCTGATTTACTCATATATTGTTTTTTGCTTTTACTTTTTATTTTATATGCGATTAATGAAATTATAAAAGCTATTATAAACCAAAGTAATAATATGGTTAGATCAATACTAATAACATCCGGCCAAGTTAAGGTGTCTAGATCAGTCTCATCTGGTATCATTACTACAAGTGATAATAAAATCCATATGATAGATGGTATTACAAATAATTTTTGAAAGAACCTAGTTTTAAATACATTTATTTTATCTTTTTTTATACTCAATTTAATCACCTCTTTGATAATAAAAATATTATTTAAAACAATTATATCATATGTGTTAAATATTTTTTGAATTTATTTACTGGTTCTATATGTACGGAATTTTTATATTTACTTTTAATACTATTCCTTTTTTCTTATTTCTAACTGATATAACAATATCAGTTTTTGCATATTTACCATACTTAGCTGCTTTAATAATATTCTTTTCTCTAATGTCAGGATACATATATTGAATAGCTTTTTGCATCAGATGATTAAATCCTCAAATTTCTTGTCATTCAAATATTCTATGAAATTAATTTCATTTTTATAACTCTTATCATTTTTTGTCTCCAATTGTATTATTCGCTATTTATTTTTATTTCTTTAATTAGTTTATTAATTTTTCATAAAATAATTTGCGTTTTTGACTTTTTATTCACAAGAAAAGAATTAAAATAAAAAAATTTTATTTTAATTCGCGCCTTTCGGCCATAAATAAAAATTGATATACTAATTAAGTGATGTATATGATAGAAGAAATTGAATTTCATAATAATATATTTTATAAAGATAGAACT
>JBGVNW010000062.1:0-41168 GCA_045125935.1 Bacilli bacterium
TAAATCAAAAAGAGGTTACCATCACAAATATGAAAAATAGCTATTTATTTTAATTTAAAATTCATATATTATGAGTTGTTTTTGGAGTGGACTTTTGTACACTCCTTTTATGTTCTTTATAAGGAGAAAATTCCTTATAAAGAACAAACGATTAAAAATCAGAATTTTAAATCGCTTTGGTCGTCACCACTCCAACTTCCTACTTCCTTGACTAGAGTATCCTCTATTCTCCATAGACTTAAACTCACAGCTGTCGCTGCCGTACTCATCATTTAACAAAATAATACATCGAACAAATTACCTTACCACATTTTTTAATATAGAAAATATTAATCTCTACACTTATATTATTAGCAATTACTACACGTCTTCCTACAAATTTTAGAAAAAATCCTTATAAACAGAAAAAGATGATAATCATCTTTTTCTTTTGACTTATTATAATATACACACTCAATTTCATCCATAGTTTTGTCATTAATAATTCTATTCTCATATAGGACATTAGTAAACTACGCATATTGTTCTTTTTTATCACTTTCGTTTAAACATATTTTTTATTAGCTTAATTAACTTATTAATTTTCCCTTAATCAAAATAAAAGTATACAATAGAATCATTATCATTTCCTTATAAAGTAGGATAGTCTTTTTCTTCTAAACTGACCACGTAGGTTTTATAACAAAAAAACTAATCTATTTCCAGATTAGTTATTTATTAAACTCGAAAAGTTCGAGCAAATTTCACTATGGAGCGATAGTTGAGTGGTTACACAACTTTTTCCCGTATGAGGATGATATATAAATCATCCATCTATAAATATTATAACACATTTTATTTTTTTTGAAATACTATTTGTTAGTTAAGAAAGTCATCAACATATTCTTCAATTTGTGTTCTTTTAATTTCTTGTTTATAACTATCAATTCTTTCATTTAAATAATTAATATGCTCTATATATAATAATTTGTCTTTTCCTTTAATTTTTGTTAGTAAAGATTGAATAAATTCTATCTTTTGTTCAATAATTGGAATTCTACTTCCACTCCATGATTCGGAATGGGAGAATAAACATACATTTTTGAATATTTCAATATTATTTGTATTATCTAACAAAAATAATATCAATTCTTCTTTTAAACTATTGTCTTTTTCTCCAATTACATAAAATAAATAGTAAATTTTCTCTTTGTCATTCTTAGATTCTAATATCTTATTTTTGAACCAGCCTATTTGATTATTTTTTATATTTTCATCTGTAGCTGATTCAAATAATGAATGTAATCGCAAATATCCTAAGTTAGAATCAATTATTTTATTGTAATTATAAGAAATTATTTCATTATGTTTAGGATGAGTCCATATTTTTTTTATAATATTTTTGATTTTACCTGTATGATTATATCTATCTTTTTCGAGGATTTTGTTTAATAAATCATAATTATTTATGCACAACAAATATCCTAAATTACCTTCATAATCTCCATGACATTCTACTGATTTCAAATATAATTCTTCAAGTAGCTTTTTATTAGCGAATGCATTATATACAATTTCAGCATATTCTTCATCAGCAAATGAAATTGTATAACATGAATACAAGCCAAATTCATCTTGCTCTAATATTTCCTTCGTATAATTTTCTAATAATCCCTTATTGTACTTAGAATATTCAATAACACTTTCGATTGATAAAGTATATTTATTAGTAGTATTTTGATTTTTTATAAAATCTTTTACTATGAATATATATTTTTTATTATGATAGTTATTAAGTATACATGTTAATAAGTAATATTTCTTTGTTGTAGTACTTTTTATTATATTATCTATTATTGCATCTAATAAATCTTTATCTAATATATCTCTGATAAAGAACAGTCCGTTTACAAATGGACAGTCTTCATATAAATACGATTTAAAAATATCTTTGAATAAAGAAGCGTCTTTGGCTATTAAATATTTAAATAAGATATCCAATGAACTTTGTATTTTCCAGTTGTCAACTTTTATGTTTTGTTTTTCAACTTTATTTAAAGTTTGAAATATTTTTGTGTAAGATTCTTTATTTTTGTTTTCTAAAAATTGTATTAACTCTTTATTTGATTTTCCATAATCATATTTTTCAAATATATTTATTATTAAAAATTCTGGACATTCTTTATACTTTTCTAATGATATTGGTAAATCTACTTTTAATTTTTCACATTTTAGTTTTAGTAAGTATAATATTTTGCCCTGTGTTATAGAAATATTTTTCCAGTTAATAAAGTAGTTTTCATCTAAATATTGTACATCATTTTTTAATATTTCTATTTGATCATTGCCATAGAACCAGATTGACTCATTTAATAGTATTTTATAATTACATTTATTTTCATCGCATAGCTGAAATACAATATCAAATAGTTTTTTTCTGAATAAGAAAACATTTTCACTTTCTTGCAATTTTAGTGTAATAAGATTAATTGTTCTTGCATTTTTTCCCTGTTCACTAATATGAAATTCTAATTCTAGGCAATATAGTAAAGACTGTTCTAATAATATATGATATATATCTTTCATTTTAGAATTTTCTTCTTCTTTATACTTTGAATATAATATACTAGTAATTTCAACTTCTAATGCAAAGCTAGGATATAATTCTTTTACTAGCCAATAATCTTTAAGGCTTTTACATATTTCATTATATAATCCTGGCTTTTTTTCAAGATACGACAATAGTAATTCAAAAGACATTTTTAAATATTCTGTATTTTTAAAATCAGATATTAGATTTAATAAACCATCATTTAAGTAAACATTACTATTATATTTAATTTCTTCAGGAAGTTCCTCTTTGGTATAACTGTCAATTTTATTTTTAATTTTAAGTAATGCCTTTGAAGGGTTGACATTATGAAAATATTCTACAAATTTCCAATCATTGTTATAGGTTTCTTCATTCCATACTTCATTTATTTCTGCTGTTATGTAATTAAGTGTTTCTTCATTATAAAATTGTTCATTAATCATATTTATTGCATTAATAAATTTATTAATAAAATTAGGGTATAGTTTCTTTAACAAATCTGAAATTGTAATTGTTTTATCAACAATTAGATATTTGCATAATAGATAATTAGCAAAATTTTGATCACAAATTTTTAATGCATCTTCATTAAAATAGTCAATTAGTTCCATATCCCTTAATTTTTTAAATTCATTTACATCGAAAATTTGCAAATCACTTAATATTTTTTTTACAATTTCATTAGAAGTACTTATTGGAGATAGTAATGAGATGTAGAATAATATATCTATTTCATGAGATGATATATTTTTTTCTTTAAAAATACTATCGTAATAATTTTTAAAAACATCATACACACTATTTAAAGATTCTATCTTTCCGTCTCTAACAGCAATAAAACTCATTATTGCTAGTCGCGGATTGCCATTTGCTATTTTTAGTATTTTTTCTTGCCAATTCTTATTTTTAACATTATAATTTTTTTCTAAAATATCTATAAGTTCTGAATCTTCCATTTTATTTAATAGATAAATATTCGGTTCAATACATGCATTTAATTTATTTAGAATATCATCTAGTAAATAATCTCTAACAGTTGCAACTATTTTTATTTCTTCATTTTTATTAGTTATTATTAAATCAATAATTGAGTTTAATCCATTAAGATTATTAATATCATCGATAAATATAATATACTTTTTATCATTTTTTATAGATGTTTTTATATCATCATATAAATTTAAACCATTTATTCTAATACATAATGGAGTATAATTATCTTTTTGTTCTAGTTCCTTTAATATTTCTAATGAGATTTTGGTTTTACCATTACCTGGCTTTCCAGATATTATTGTCATTTTTGAATCCATAATATTTTTGTAAATTAAATCTTTATCTTTTCTATATATAAAGTCTAGCTCTAAAGGGGAATTAATTGAAAATTTATCATAACGTTCTATAAATGTTTTTATATCACTAATTTGATTTGTATCTATTGGTATGTTTAAAAAATCATTTGCAATGCCTTGATAATTTTCACAAATGTCATGTGCCATAGAGTCTATATCCATTAAAGTTATTTTAATACCCGGCACCAAATTAATTAATTTATTATAATCTCCTGGTTTTATATTTGTATTTGTATGAAAACAAATAATTTCTTTAATTTGTTCCTTCGTTATTCCTGTTTTCCTTTCATCACATGCTTCTTTAATATCTTTGGTTAGTTTAGCAATTGACTCTTTTTCTACTGTACCATACATTAGTAAAGTGTATTTTTGATTTTCATCAATTGAATAAGAATCTGGAATTCCTTTGGTTGTTTTATTTGTCCCTTCTTTGCTTCCTAAGTCATGCATATTACTAAATTCAAATTTTCTAGTACTATATTCTGAACAAAAACGTTGATATTCTCCTGGACCTAAACTTTTTATTGCATTTTGTATTTCTAAAAATTTAGACATATTTACCATCTCCTAATAAAAAAGTATCATTCTATTGAATGATACGAAATCTATTTTAATTATAGCAGATTATTGCAATTATTCAAATAATTTATCCATAGTTATTCCTAAAACTACTGAAATTCTATACAAGGTATCAACAGAGCAACCAATCTTACCATTTTTATACTCTAATCGTCTGATAAAGTCATATGATTTTTCAACATCAACTGCCAATTGTTCTTGAGTAATATTAGCTATTTTCCTATATTTTCTAATATTTTTAGATACTCTAACCATTATATTTTCTTCAAATTTAAAGTTTCTCTTAAATGTAGTCATAAATATTCACCTCTAATTATATTGTCCTATTTATGGCTTTTTATGTCCGGGAACAGAAATGTCCTGTTTAGGTATTCACAAGTCCTGTTTTATAGTGTATAATTATAGTTGAAAGGAGTACGAGCTAAATGGCTAAAATGAAAAATTGTAAATCTTGTGGAAAAGAAATTGCTAGCAATGCAAAAATTTGTCCTAACTGCGGTGTGAAAAATAAAAAGCCTTTTTATAAGGCAGTTTGGTTTTGGATTATTGTAGTTATAATTGTTGTTGTAATTGCTGGAGGAGGAAATGGTGAATCTTCTAATGAAGAAACAAAATTTGAGAAAAACAAAGGTACAAAAGTTACAGTTGTTGACATGAGTGGAATGACTGAGGCTGAAAGAGATACATGGTGTAATGATAAAAAAGTAAATTGTATTACTAAAACAGAATATTCAGATTCAGTAGCTAAAGATGGTTTTGTAAGCCAAAGTATTGCTGCCGATAAAGAGATATATGAAGGCGATAAAATTACTATAGTTATTTCTTTAGGAAAAGAACCAACTACAGGGCAAAAAAACGCACTAAAAAAAGCTGAATCATATTCTTCTACAATGCATATGTCTAAAAAAGGTATATATAAACAACTTACTTCTGAATATGGTGAAGGTTTTACTGCCGAAGAAGCACAATATGCCATAGATAATATGAAAGCCGATTGGAATGCTAATGCTTTAGCAAAAGCAAAGAGTTATCAAAGCTCAATGAGTATGTCAAAATCAGCTATTTATAAACAACTAACATCAGATTATGGTGAAGGTTTTACTGCTGAAGAAGCACAATATGCTATTGATCATTTAGATGATTAAAAATAAAAAATGGTATTTAGAGTACCATTTTTATTTTTGCACAATTAATTGGTTATTTATATTATTTTCCATATATTCTAAATTGCTAAATGATTTATTATTTTTTAATAAATCCATTTGCTTTCGTGCAATATTATTTAGCTTAACAAGTCTTTCACTTTGAGATATATTCATTTCTATCAATTCGGCATTTATATTTTCTAGATTATTTAAAATTACAAGATGTAGTAAATCTGTATAATCTCTAATATTACCATTTTTTGCAAGTTCAGAATTATTTTTTCTCCATTCTTTAGCTGTCATTCCAAATAGGGCAACATTTAATACATCAGCTTCTTCAGCATATACAAATTTCTTTTGTTTTTCCGTTAAAGTTGGAATTATAACACTTTTAATGGCATCAGTATGAACAATATAATTAACTTTTGCCAAAACCCTATTAGCATGCCAATCAATTTTATTTTGATAAGCCTCATTTTTCTTTAATCGCTGAAATTCTTGAATAACATATAACTTAAATTCTGGGGATAGCCAGCTTGCAAATTCAAACGCAATATCGCTTCTTGCAAATGTTCCACCTCCATATTTACCTGATTTTGAAATAATTCCGATTGCATTTGTTTCCTTTATCCATTTTTGTGGGGATATTTTAAACTTGTTGCTACCAGCTTCATTTTTAAACGAGTCGAATTCGACACCTTTAAAATTTTCATTATTAATACTTTCCCATAAACCTAAATATGATATAACATCTTTGTTTCTCATCCAGTTTTGTATTGGAAATCTTGGATCATCTTCATCTGCATATCGTGCCAAATCAGTTAATGAAATATATTCATGTCCGTCTATTCTTAATACACTAATTTTTTGCTCATTCACTCTAATTTCTGCTTTTATATTATCTTTATTCATAACTCACATCCTTTCTATAATTGAATAAAGTTCGCTTAATTTAATATTATAGCACTTTATAGTTCTAATGAATCATTATCTTTTTCTTTGTCTTGTTCTCCATAGCCTAAAACTTTATCATAAGTTTCTGTACTAATAATTCTATGGTCATGCATATCTTCTAAAACTTCAACATAAGAATCTTCTTTATCTTTTCTACTTATCATTCTTTTAAATAAATTAACCAAATTTTTAAAGAATTGTTCTAGTTGTTGAAGTCTATATTTCAAATTAAAATTGTCTCGTCTTAACTCATCAATTTTGGCTTGTTGTTCATTTACTTTTGAAGTTAAATTATCAACTCTTAATTTTAGAGCTTCATTATTTTCTCTTAAATTTTTAATCTTTTTTGAACCTTGTCTAGCTTGTTTAGTAATAATATTTAAATTTGCCGATAATTCTTTTACATCTCTATATTCATCCGTTGTTTTGTCAACTTTATCAAAATAATTTTCTAACTTATCTTTTTGTTCCTTAGAAATGAAAAATAAATCATCTCTTAAAGGAACTTTTTTTAACTTGTCTATTTCACTTTTAATGTCAGTAGAAATAGATTTTAATTCTAAAGAATTATTACTTATTGTATCTATTTCTTTCTGATGTTTTTCAATTAAATCTTTAGTTTCTTGATAATTAGTCATATCAGATACATGAATATCTCTATTTCTACCTTTAAGTTTTTGTTTTAAAGTTGCTTCCATATTGTATTCTTTGTTGTATTCTTCAATACATAAAGTTCGCATTTTATCTTGCAATTCTTTTAAAGAAGTTCTAGTAAATACATCAGTTTTTCCTACTTGCATAGACATACCAGTTTTACAATTATATTTAATTGGTACTCCAACAATATGCATATGTGGACTAGTTTCATCATAATGAATGATAGCACTACATACTTTAAAGTTTGGAATTAATAGTTCTAAATCATCAACTTGTTTTGAATATACACTAGTCATTTTATGTTTGTAATTTAAGTCATTAGTATCCCAAAACTTTTTATCTCCAAGTTCAATTATTATTTCACAAGCTAAATCGCTTTTAGAGTTATCACTAACTTTTTTAAAGTAATTATCTATATTTCTATCATCTCTAATTTGTTTATTATTGTATTCAATTCTTGCTTCTTCAAATTCAGTTTTATAAAAATTTTCTACATCTTTATAAAGAGAAGAAGTACCTCTTATGATAACTATTTCATCTTGTTTATTATCATATTTTCTATAATTATGCTTATCAACTTTTGCTAATTGTTTTGTATTTTGAATAGCATTATTACTCATTGAAGTAGTACCGCTAATATTATTTTTACCAGAATTTCTAACACTATTTTTTCTATTTTTATCACTACCTAAATGTAGTGAATATGCAAGTTCACTTATTATAATCACCATCCTTTTTTATAGTAGTATTTGGTTATGACAAAATACATAACCCCCTAGGTATCTTGTCATGCTAACAAGATTCCAGTGGGCTAAGGTTTAACACCTTAGGATCCGTTTTCTTTATTTCGTAATATTTCAAAACTTCGTAATGAAATAAAACTACATAAAGAATTTATATAAAATACTATCGCCACTTTCATTGAACAATTTCAACAAAACGTGCCACGTATTTTATTTCTTTATTAATTCCATTCTGATTGGTTTACTAGGTACATCTTTTAATTCTCTAAAAGGCATAAAAGATGTATCATCAGGAATGTAATTAAATAATTTGTCTAACTCATCTTTATCTTTCGTTACGACAATATTTTCTTCTGTGATATAGATAATTCCAAATCTATATTCTTCCATTTTTACATCTGGGTCTTTCTTATAATAATCTTCTAACGGGAATACTCTTACGATTGCAGAATTATCTTCTACAAAGTTGAAGAAGAAAACTTGATTTTTAACATAGTAAATTGCTTCAGTATAAGACACATTGTAAAAGTTTTTAAGTCTCATAATTATTTCTCCAACTTCTTCTTCAGGTATATAATTACTAAATCTAAGTTCACCGACAACATTTCCAAATATAGCAGGTGTAGGTCTGTCTATATAACCTTTGTCATAAAGTTCATTACATGGTTTAGCAATTGATTCTCTAAAATTAATATTCTTAACAAAACATTCAGCCCCAACTAGTTCAAGTTCAATAGTATCTACATAATTCATTACTAAAGTTGCTTTCTCTTCACGAGTTCTTTTATTCCAAGTTTTATTTCTTTCTTGATATTCTTCTGGATGAATTTTACTATTTAAGAAAGCAACATCTCGAGATACTAATATATCTTTTGCAGAGTAGTTAAACACTTCAAACTTATCTGCATTACTAATTTTTTCTTCTAATGATTTAATTGTATCTTCAATATTCTTTGCTTTTACTTTATAATCGTCAAGAGTAAAAGCACCATCTACATATGCAAGTTTAGTTCTTTCTAATCTTTGTTTTTGAACATCAATTTCTTTATATATTTTTTCTCTTGGTTCATCAAAGTTTTTAATTACCATAGGAACAAAGAATTGATTAACGATTGAATCATATTCAGTTAGTTGATCTACAACTTCTTTAAAACCTCTTTCAATTTCAGTTTCTTTAATATTTAATTTACAATCTCTACAATAATAATAAAAATATTCATGACCTTTTTTCTTACAAGCTTTACCACCTAAGATTTTTCCACATTTTGGACATAAACATTTTTGCAAGAAGATATAAGTTAAAGTTCTAGAATATGCTCTTGAATTATTTCTTTTTTGATGTTGGCATTCTTCCCACATTTCTTTACTAACTAAAGGTTCAACTACATCAGGGTAGTAAGTTGGTTTATTAGTTCTTTTACCATGAACAAAGTCTCCTTTATATATTTCATTTTCAATAATATGAAAAATTGTATTATCTCCCCAGTTAGTTTTTCCAAGTACTTGTTCTTTATTATAGATATTAGCAATTTTTTGATATGATAATCCATTATGATATAGTTCAAATATTCTAATTGCTATATCTTTTGTTGCCTCATCAGGTACTAACATTCTATTTTCATGCTTATAACCTAATGGTGCTTTGTGTGGAATATGTCCTTGTTTAATTGCACCAGCAAGTCCAACTTTAGTTCTTTCCGATGTTCTTTCAATCTCATTTTGAGAAACACTCATCATAATACGAGAAATCATTCTACCATTTGAAGTAGTAGTATTAATATCATCATATACAAAATCTAAATAAGCATCATTTTCTTCTAAGAAACTTAAAATATTTTCCCAATCATAAATACTTCTAGTAATTCTATCTTGTTTTAAAGCTAACATAGTATTTATTTTCTTATTTCTAATATCTTCTTTTAATCTTTCCCATTCGGGTCTATAATTGCCTTTTTTAGCACTAATTCCAGCATCTTCATAATAATCTACTATTTCAAAGTTGTTTAGCTTACAATAAGCTTCTAATCGTTCTTTTTGTTCTGGTAAACTAAATCCTTCACGAGCTTGGTCTTCTGTTGAAACACGCATATAAAGACCAGCACGTACTTTAATATCATCGTTTAATATTCCCATATACTCAACTCCTTTTACTAAAAAGAGGAGCCAATAGTATCTAGTAAAGTCTAAATACTACTGACTCCTCAAAATCTTCAATATTATAATTTTTGTGTTTACATATATATTTTATCATAGATGTACCTCTCTTTCTAGAGAATACCTCTTTCATTGGTTATTTATAATATCACTTTTGAAAATAATGTCAATAGTTCATAAACTTTTAATATATTCTTGAAATTCACTAATCTTGATACGTTTTTGTAGGTTTTCTACAAATATATCTTTTCCATGATTAAATGCTAGAAAAGTAGTATCTTTTATGATTATCTTATTTGGTTCGATATAATTAATATTAGTTTTTTCAATCTTACGAATAGAACCATTAATAATAGTCGGTTTAATATTACAAAAATCGCATATAAATTCAATTCTTGTTTTAAGTTCTTCATCAATTTGAACTTCTTTTGTAGTAATATTTAACATAAATAAATTCCTTTCTTATCTTTATTCTTCATCCCATTCAGTATATGGAATAGGAGCAGCAATTAGCTTCTTAGATTCTGAATCATATTTAATATACTTATTGATTCTTAATTCAATTAAAGCATCTTTAATAGTTTCTTTATTATCAGTACAATACTTTTGAATATCTAGTCCAATAATTTCATCATTAAATAGAACAATACTCAAGAAACCTTTTGCATTTAAAGATAAATTTTCATCAGTTAAATATTTCATCATTGTCTTATAAACATTAAATTGTCTCATTATTTCACCATCCTTTCTTGTTGGATGGATGATTTATAAACACAAAAAAATCATTCTTTCGAATGATTTCTATATCAAACTCAGAAAAGTTCCGAGCAGATTCCTCAATGGAGCGAATGAGGGGAATCGAACCCCCATCACAGCCTTGGCAAGGCCGTATTCTAACCATTGAACCACATTCGCAAATAAATAAATTGGAGGGGCCTACCGGATTTGAACCGGTGATCAGGGTGTTGCAGACCCACGCCTTACCACTTGGCTAAAGCCCCGTCGTAATTAAAATTATAGCAAACTTAATTCTAAATTTCAACTAAATTTATTTATTTTTTTATATTTTATTAAATTTAAATGATTAATATTCCAATTACAAAGAAAAATATCAAATTTATACTAATAAAACTCCCCTTCACTACTAAAAACCAATAATAGTTACTGAGAAACACTAATTACAAATAATCGCAGAATCAATAAAATTCTGCGATTATAATATTAAATCTTATTTAACTACAAAATTACATATATTTTTATAATTATATTTTAACTCACTATTTTGTAGTATTGGTAAAAGGCCTCCATTATCATCATAAAAATATAACATATCCTCTGAAACAATCATTACATTACCATCTTTAACTAACCATTCAGAAACAGAAGAAAAGTTAAATAATAATATAGCATGCTCAACATCATCAACAAATGTCTTATAAAAGTTACCATTTTCACTCAAGAAATAGTACATATCACCATCTATTTTAATTTCTTTAGCCCCATACAATTTCACTAAATCATCATTAACTATTTCCTTTTCAAAGTATACGTTTTCTTCTAAGAAATCTTTAGCTGAAATATCCACTAACTTATTATTTTTTACTGTTTTAAATCCTAAATCAACATTACCTACTTCAGTTACAACATTAGTCTTAGGATGTACTGAAAACTGTTTCTTCTTACCTAAATCAGTATAATATAATTTATTTCCATAAACACCGTTAAAATACATATTATCAGTAACTTGCTCCTCAAAATCCAACTTTACTTTTCCACCATTCGCAACATCAAATATGTAAAAATTAAAATACCCAGTCGCACCAATATCATCAGTATTTATAACGAACATATAATCATTAATAACATATGACCTATCATTATCATAACGATCATCATTTAAAAAAGTCTTAACCTCAAATTCATCTTTACTAATACGGTAAAATCCATTATAAAACCACATTGTAAATACAATATCATCAGGTAAATTCTCCTTATAAAGATTAAATTTACCATCAACCGATTCAAAAGTAGATTCCAAGTCATTCCAAGTATCAAATTTATAGCCACTACTCTTTAGTTTTGAAATAACAGTGTTCAAATTTTCATTATCAATCTGTCTCAAATACGAATTACTAACTTGTACACCATCATAATTACAGAAAATATCTCCATTAAAATTCTTTTTATAAATAGGAAAAATACAAGTTAATTTTTCATCTTCAAAAAATTTAATATCCTTAATAATATTATCTTGCTTATTATAGTTATGAACAAAATCAAAATAAAAAATATCATTATTTTTCTTATCAGTTACTATAAAAGAATAAGTATGATCACCATCTTCTACATTAAGTTTTTCATTAATTAAATAAGCATTATCATCAGTAATAATAGAATAATCAACCTCATGATGCTTAATAAGCGCTTGTATACCAAACTGTATTATTAAAGACAACATACCTAATATAAAAATAATTGGAACTAACTTCTTCATACACTTCACCATCCTAAGTATAACAAAAAAAAAGACTTAAATAAAGTCTTACTTTTCATCATTATCCTTATTCTTATTCATTTCCATCATATAAGTAGATAACTGTGTTTCAATTTCTGGCAAAGAAGCATTGGAAACATTTGATAACGATACAAGTTCATTAAGTGTATCAATATACACCTTTCCCCAGAAAAGACCTCCCTTTATCTTTAAATCATTAAACATATCAGGTGTAATTGAATCTAAAAAATAACCAAAAACCACTCTTTTACGACCAATTAAAATTCTTTTATTAGTTAAAGCAATAACAGCAGTACTAACAATATCCAACGGATTATCATTTTTTTGTGCCACAAACGCATATAAAACTTCTTCTCCAGGGTTAAGATGTTTTTCAATTACAGATGCATTCTGTCTAATTCTCCATCCTACAGTGCCAGGATATTTATTTTTAAATCTCATTGCTAACTTATAAACTTTTGACATAAGTACCTCCAACTTCCTTACAAAAATTATATCATATACTTAAAAGTTTGTAATTATAAATTTTGTCGACTAAAAAATCTTTTAATTTAATATTTAAATCATACTATCTACTAAGGACGTGATAATATCAAAAAAACTATTGGAATACCAAGAGGACTACTCTACTATTATGATAAAGACTTATGGTTAAACTTTTTCAACTTCCTAGGATATAACACAATCATAAGTCCACTAAGTAATAAAAAAATACTAGAAAATGGTACAAAACTTGCTAATGACGAAGCATGTCTTTCTCTTAAAATGTACTTAGGCCATGTCTTAGAATTAAAAGATAAATGTGACTTAATTCTCATACCAAGACTCTATTCTATCAAAAAAAGAGAACAAGTTTGTACAAATTTTAATTGTCTATACGATCTAACAAGAAATTTAGTAGATACAAATATTATAAATTACAACATTGATCTAACTTCAAATAAAACAAAACTACAAGCCTTTATAAAACTTGGTGAAACACTTGGTGAATCATATATTAAGAGTTATCAAGCATTTAAATATGCCGAAAAAATAAGTATTAAAAATCGTTTAGAAAAAGAAAATACACAAAAACAAAATTTAAATAACAAAAACATAAAAATCCTGCTTGCTGGACACCCCTATAATTTATATGACAATCTTATAGGTCAAACAATAATAAATTATTTAGAAGATAATAATATTACAATAATCTATAGTGATCGTATCAATCATAAAATAATTGATTCCGAATGTGAAAAAATTTCAACTGATATTCACTGGACACATAGTAAAGAAGTTATGGCAAGTATTTCTTATTATAAAGATAAAGTTGATGGTATTATTATTGTTTCGTCATTCCCTTGTGGACCAGACTCTCTAGCAAACGAAATGATAAATCATAAAATTAAAGATATACCTATAATAACTCTTATTTTTGAAGATTTAAATAGTGAGACTGGCGTAATTACTAGACTAGAAAGTTTTATCGATATCTTAAAAAATTTAAAGGAGCATTCACATGAAAAAAATAATTAGTTTCCCCCATCTAGGTGATTACTACATACCTATATCTGAATTTTTAAAAAGAACGACAAATGCCACTATAAAACCATCTCCTCCTATCACAAAGAAAACAATAACACTTGGTGCAAAATACTCTCCAGACTCCGTCTGTCTTCCCTTCAAATATAATCTTGGAAACTTTATTGAAAGTCTAGATAATGGTTCAAATATCCTTTTTACCGCAGGTGGTGGCTGTAGATATCGTTATTATGCTGAAGTAACAGAAAACATTTTAAGAGATTTAGGCTATGATTTTGAATATTACTCTCTTGTAACAAAAGGCAAAGTAAATTTTAAAAACATTTACAAAAAATTAAAAGAAATAAATAAAGAACTAAAACCAAGTACATTTATTCACTCAGGAATTTATACCATTCTTTTTATTTGGAACATGGATAAAATAGATAAAATTATTCGTAAAAATATTGGCTTTGAACAAACAAAAAATGAACATCTAAATCTAAAGAAAAAAATGTTAAACGACTTTAGAAATACAAAATCAATAACAAAACTAACATACCTATATTTTAAATACAAACATCTCTTCAAAAAAATACCTATCAATAAACCCAAAAACTGTCTAAAAGTCGCAATTATAGGTGAACTATATACCGCAATGGAACCATTTTCTAGTTATTTTCTTGAAACAGAATTAGCTAAAATGAACGTTGAAATTAAACGTTACACCAACCTCTCATATTTATTATGGCAAAAGAAAATTCAAACTAAATATCTTCTTTGGAAAACAAAAAAATATTGTAAATACACCTTAGGTGCTGATGGTTTGGACAATGTATATAGAACACTAGACTTAATCCATAAAAAATATGATGGTATTATCCATACTAAACCTTTCGCCTGTACACCAGAAGTTGGAGCTATTCCAATTATTCAAAAAATCTGTAAAGAAAATGAAATGCCTGTAATATTTTTATCATATGATGTAGAAACATCAAATGAAGGAATAAAAACAAGACTTGAAGCTTTCTACGACTTATTAACACTAAGGAGGAATAAAAATGACTAAAGCTTATTTAGGAGTAGATATTGGTTCAATTTCAACCAAAGGAGTAATTATTGATAAAAATAATAAAATACTCGCCTCAAGTTATCTATGGACCAAAGGAAATCCCATTGCTGCAGTAAAAGAAGTACTACAAGAATTAAAAGAACAAATAAAAAATAAAGACATTAAAATTGTCTCAGTTGGTACAACAGGATCTGCCAGAAAATTAATTGGTACCATTTTAAACGCCACTATTATAAAAAATGAAATAACAGCTCACGCAATTGGTACCATATCTAGATATCCTGATGTAAAAACTATTATTGAAATTGGTGGACAGGACTCTAAAATAATACTTCTAAAAAATGGAATTGTCACTGATTACGCTATGAATACACTTTGTGCAGCAGGTACCGGTTCTTTTTTATCAAGTCAAGCAAAACGATTAGACGTTGATGTTGAAGACTTCGGAAAAATCGCCCTAACGAGTAAAAATCCAGCACTTATTGCCGCTAGATGCACAGTCTTTGCTGAAAGTGATTTAGTACATAAAGCACAAGTTGGTTATAAGAAAAATGATATTATAGCTGGTCTATGTAAAAGTGTTGCCCTAAACTATTTAAATAATGTTGGTAAAGGTAAAAAAATAGAAGAACCAATTATTTTCCAAGGTGGAGTATCTAAAAATATCGGTGTCAAAAAAGCTTTTGAAGATATTTTAAATACCAAAATAATTACTGACGATAATGGACATCTCATGGGAGCTCTAGGAGTAGCAATCCTTTCTCAAAAAGAAAAAGAAATAGACTTTTCCTTTGATATAGTAGATGAAAATTTTAAAACTACAAGTCTAAATTGTTCAAACTGTCCTAATAATTGTGAAATAATTTGTGTAGAACAAGAAGGAAAACTTCTTGACTCGTGGGGAAATCGTTGCGATAGTGGCAAAAAAACAGTAGAAAAAGTTTATAACTAATCTACTGTTTTTTTATTTATATTATCTATTACTAATACCTAAATATTCCTCATATGGTACACTTCTATCAATAATTTTACCATCATCTAATATTTCAATTACACGATTAGTAACCGTATTATTTAGCTCATAGTCACGTGAAGTAAATAATACTTCTCCTTGAAAATTAATTAATCCTTTATTTAACGATGTAATACTTTCAAGATCTAAATGGTTAGTAGGTTCATCTAATATTAAGAAGTTTGGACTCTCAAGCATCATCTTAGACAACATACAACGAGCTTTTTCTCCTCCCGATAAAACTCCTACTTTTTTAAATACATCATCTCCTGAAAATAACATTCTTCCTAAAAAGCCTCGAAGAACAGTTTCATCCTTAATATCATAGTATTGGCCAATCCATTGCATAATAGTCTTATCTACTTTAAAAAATTCTGTATTATCTTGTGGTAAATATCCTGGAACAATAGTTTTTCCCCATTCTATAGTACCATTATCATATTCTTCAAGTCCCATTAAAATATTAAACAATGTCGTTTTAGCAGTATCACTTTGTGCAATAAAAGTAACTTTATCACCCTTAAATATTGTAAATGAAATATTATCAAGAATCTTTTTACCATCTACTACTTTAGTAAGGTTCTCTACTTTTAATATCTCCTTACCAGCAGCCTTCTCAATCTTAAAATCAATATATGGATATTTTCTAGAAGAAGGTATTATTTCATCTAATTGAATCTTTTCTAACATCTTCTTACGAGAAGTTGCTTGTTTTGATTTAGAGGCATTCGCACTAAATCTCGCAATAAAAGATTGAAGCTCTTTAATTTTCTCTTCCTTTTTCTTATTAGAATCTCTCATTTGCTTTTGTAATAATTCACTCGATTCATACCAGAAATCATAGTTACCTACATACAATTTAATTTTTCCATAATCAATATCTGCAATATGTGTACAAACTTTATTTAAGAAATGTCTATCATGTGAAACAATAATTACCGTATTATCAAAATTAATTAAAAACTCTTCTAACCAACGAATTGCTTCTAAATCCAAACTGTTAGTAGGTTCATCTAAAAGTAAAATATCAGGATTACCAAATAATGCTTGAGCAAGTAAAACTTTAACACGGTATTTTACAGGTAATTCACCCATATTCATATAATGATACTCTTCAGTTATTCCTAAATTACTAAGTAAGATAGCCGCATCAGGTTCTGCATTCCAACCATCCAAATCCATAAATTCAGCTTCTAAATTAGCTAACTTCATACCATCTTCTTCACTAAATTCAGTTTGTTGATACATTTTATCTTTTTCTTCCATTATTTTATATAACTTTTCATTACCCATAATAACAACATCAATTACACGTTTTTCATCATACTGATAATGATCTTGTCTTAAAAAAGACATTCTCTCATCTTTACCAATAACAACTTCACCAGTAGTAGTTTCAACTTCTCCTGATAAAATCTTTAAAAATGTTGACTTACCAGATCCATTAGCACCAATTAGTCCATAGCAATTACCATTAGTAAATTTAATATTAACATCTTCAAATAAAGTTCTTTTACCAAACTTTAAACTTACATTATTTACTTGTATCATCTAAACCACCTCAAACTTATCCTATTTTACTATAGAAAAAAGAAAAAGACAAGCTTTCTATCTTGCCATTCTCTTAACATATTGCCTAACAGATTCCTCTTCTCTTGCCGTTTCTCTAATTTTATCACCAATATAATCATATTCATCAAACATATTTCCAACATTTCTCATCTTAGATGCTGAAAGATTTGCCATTCCAAAGACATCATCTTTTACATAATTATTTAAAGTACGCGAATTATTTCCTCTAAGAAATCTAATTGCATTAGGTGTTTCTCTAATAACATAACTCCCTGGATCAACTAAATATATTCGTCCATCATAAGCTGTATTATCTAAATTAAAATCTTCAACTTCAACATTATGTGAATTAAGCATTTTAACATCTTCCCTAATTAAATCTAACTCCCACATAAAATCTAACATTTTCATACGAATAATACCAGAAGTTGAAGCTCTTTTTACAAAAGGAGTTGTATATCCAATAAATTCTCCCGTATCTGCATCACGAACAATTCTTTTAGGTAAAAGTAATCTATAAGTATGAATACTAGAAAGTTTTACTGCAGTTTTCTCATCAAGTCTAATTTTCCTACAATTACCACTATTATAAAGTTTTAACGCTTCATCCCCATACTTATAAACTCTAGATTCATTCCCACAACTTAAATACATCCACGCTAAATCAGCATCACTAAAATCTACAAATTCATCATCAACTAATAATCTCATATCCAAAACCCCTTTATATAAAATAATTAATTACTTTGTTATTCTTTTAACATATTGCTTAACACTTTCATTTGCCCTTGCTGTATCTCTAATAATATCACTTGCATCCATATCATAACCAATAAATATAGCATCTATAATGTCTTTTCCTTCATCAGATGCAACTTTACTTAATAATTCGTATACAACATAATCATTTAACTCATACAAATTAGATTTTCTAAAATTGACTCTCTCACTTTCATAAAAAGTAAAACTCCCCGGATCAACCAAATGAATATGACCATTACTATAAATAGTATTTTTTAAAATAAAATCATCAACTTCAACTCTACAATCAGACAATTTCAAGACATCATCTTTCATTATATCTATTTCATCAGCAAAACTTAAAATATTCATTCTAAATAAACTCATAATTGCATCTTTAGAAATAAATTCAGTTGTATAACCTAAAAAATCACCATTATCAGGATTATATATCATTCTTCTAGGAAGTAAAATTCTAGATGTACTAATTTCTGATAATTTAAGAGCATCTTCTAAACTAAGTTTACTTACAGCACTTAAATTATGTAATTTTAAAGCTTCATTTCCATATCGATAAACAATACTTTCTTTACCAGAACCAAGAAACATAGTAGATAAATACTCACTACTTAATTCTACTAATTCATCTCCAACTAACAATCTCATACACCTAGTCCCCCAATTAGTGAGCTAATTATATCATAAAATAATGAAAAAGTAAACAAAAAGAGCCTTAGCCCTTATAAAATAGCGAAACAATTTTAGCAAATTCATATAAAATGATATCACTCTTATTCATCGCAAAACTTTTTCCAACTGCTTTTCCACCTATTGTAAGTGATGCAACAACTGCAGCAACAGTCAAACTAACAAATAATAAATCAACCTCTAAACTTGCAGCAATACTCGTTGCAATAGTAGTAGCCGCTGCCCCTGAAACAATACCACAAATATCTCCAATTACATCATTACAGAAACTTGCGACTTTATCAGCATTCTTTTTAAACTTTACCGCTACTTTGGCACCTTTTACTTTTCTAGAATTCATCGAATGAAAAACCTTCTCATCAGCACTAGTAACCGCAACACCAACTATATCAAACAAAATACCAATAAAAATAAATAATAAAGTAACTATTATTCCCCAAAATATTGATAAGTTAGGAATAGTCGTTTGTGAAATAAAAGATAACGAAAACGATATAACAAATGTAATAACAACAATTCTAATTATCCATTTAACATCCACATGTTCTTTCTTTATTTTTTCTTTCTTTTCTGTCTGTACTAATAAATTTTTAAATTCAGAATTTTTATTTTTCTTAAAAAACATTTATCTTCACCTACTATAATTGTATCAAAAAAAAATAGTATATTACATACTATAATTTTTATAATTAATGGCGCTTAACATAGTAAACTCTGAACCTTAGGTCAAGTAGGATTTCCCTGATTTCTACACTTTCGTTACCAAAAATGCGGTTCCCCTTTACAGAAATCAATGTGATGTCACCATTCACACGACTTGATTACCACTTAGTGTCCACTGCAATCCTATATTAATAGCACTCTAGGAGATTTCCCCACCAACACTTTATTATTAATCCTTTTTTGCAAAAGTAATTTCAAAAAGCAATACTTATTAAGCTGGCCGGCTATAATAAGAAAGATCTTTTATCCCAATACCTTCACTCAAGACAAGCTACACTACACATAACTTTCGCCACAATGTAGGTTCTTCCTATCACGTAGCTAGATCCATCAGCAATAAATACGCGTATAGGCTAACCACGAACTATAGGTCTCCACAAATAATGGGTCGTTTGTCGTATGCCATTACGAGCGCCCAATATTTTTCATCTTCAGCATTCACCCCAAACTGGGCGTAAGAAGCAAACACCAAAGGTTTCACAGATATGCTCTTATAACGGTTGTTTAATCCCGTCTTCCTAATAAAGTAATTGACTAGAATAATGTGCCATCAACTACATAATCTACATTATATCATATGCAAGATAATATGTCAAATTGCCTAACTTAAGTCTTAAAACTAACCATTCTTTATCTTATTAACAAAATAATTAATCTTACCAGCCCAAGTATTACCTTCACAATACTTAGGAGCTATTGTTTCAACAGTGGTTCTACCCTGAGAAAAATAATTCTTACTTAAATTATTTATAAATCCCTCAATACCCTCATCTAAAGTATCAAACTTTTTAAAACTACCACCATTACATCCAGGTGAACCCTTCTGACCACCAACATTATTACAATAACGAGTCAAATTAGAACAACTGGTTCCACACCCAGTCTCATGTAATATAATTGCTGTTGCAATATAAGGATCAACACCATTTTCAATACAAAGTTCTGCAATTAATTGTCCTTTACCAGCAATATAGTCACTGCCTAAATGACGATTTAACTTTTCAGCTAACTCCTCCATAGTTAATCCATCATAAACTTCAACTCTAGGAGGAACATAAACAGACGCTGGAGTTACCTCCATATCAACTGCAGTCAAAGCCGAATCATCAACTCTAAATGACAAATTATCATTAGTTAAAATACTAGTTGACATAGCTATATTAATATTATCTTTATTCGTACTATATTCAAAAGATTTACCCAACACAATACCACCATCAGCAAGCTTTACACCCATTGTAACTAAAGAAACTGACATTACTATTAAAATGATACCAATAACTCTAACTTTCCTCAAAGTTCTTCACCTCAGATTAATATTCTAGACATAATTCTAACATTTTCAAAAAAGTATGTCAAACAAGAAAAAAAGACCATATATTTTAATTTTTGATTATATACGTTTTCCAGGATTATTCTCTTCACTAGTATAATGTTCTTGATACCATTCTCTAATTTCAGAACTCATTCCTGTATCAACTTCATGTTTTTCGGATTGTGAACCATCAAGCATTTCAAAGAAAATACTACCTTTTTCTACCAAATTATTTTGATAATCAGATAACAAATCAGGAGCAATATCCCTAAGATCTGCAAGTCCTTGAATCTGTTTTCTCATACATCTTAATTCTTGAATTCTCTTGTTAGATGGATTTTCTGGTGAATTAAACCACATCTCTTTTCTTTCATTCTCTAAAGTAATTCCATCTCGAATTTCTTGTTGTCTTAATTCACGAGCTTCCCTATTAGCTTTAAATTGCTGAAACTCATCAGAATGAAGCTTTTCATAAGTATCAACTAAATGACTTTGTTCCACAGATAATTCAAAGCCCATATCTTTTAAAATACGTAATTTTTCAACAACAGCATCCATTTTACTATCTATTTCACTATTAGAAGCAGTACTATCAACTGCAACTTCATTTCCAATTTCATTCAAATCAATAGATTCAGTTTGCAAAACTTTTTCAATTTCATCATAATATGCCCTATCCTCAGACGTTATTTCAAAAACATCACCATTTATAGCCATTTGATGAAGATGTGGTAAGCCATTTCTATAAATTTTATTTGCAATTTTAGCAATATCTTCTTCAACTAAATTTTTTTGTGGAACATAAATCATTTGACGAATCATATAAGCATTCCAACTTTCATCATCACTAACAATCTTAAAACCACGACCAGATGTTGATAAATCTTTCGAAGGATAATAAAACAACTGACAATTAAACATATTTTCAGAACTAGCCGACTTATTTTCAAATAAAGTAAAACTATATAACCCCTCAGAACATGTTTGAACCATATATATAGCACCTGCAAAACCTGAAGAATTAGGTCTTGCCAAATTTAATACCAAACGTTTATCTTTACTTCTAATTTCAAAGTATGAAGTATCTAAATGTGCAATTTGTCCCCCATTATCAACAATTGGAGTATAACTATCTTTAAACATATGAGGAAAATAATATCTTGTATCATTATCTCTAAAATAATACTCATCACAATAAATATCTTTTAAAAAGTCTTTGATAAACTTAACATCTGGAAATCTATAATACTCTGGTATTCCATCTTCCAAAGCAATATTATTTCTTTCATTACATTTTTTTAATAATTCTTCATCTGATATTTTTTTCATATAAAACTCCTCCTAAACCTAAAATCATAACATATAATTACAATAAAATTTCTCTTTCCATTATTTTTTCTATTTTCTCTTTTACACTAATATCTAAATTATATAAATTATCAACAACAACTACATCATAACCACTATTTAATAATTCAACACATGTATGACTACCAATATAGCCAAGACCACCTGTTACAAGAACTTTAATATTAAACACCTCCATATAATTTATTATACTCTTCTAAAACCAAAAGCATTTCTCTACCGATATTTTTATCTATCATACCATCGTCCATACTTTGATCCAAAAAATCTTTAAAATCTTCAAGACTAACATAAAATAAACCAAAATCAGTCTGACATTCCAATTCATCATAACAAGTTTCACCTAAATTAGGAACATCATTAGAAATAATTCTATAATAATAAATTTTATTACATACATTCTTACCACTATTAAAATAATTTTTAGCATAAGTCATAATTTGCATAAATGGACCAGTAATAGAATCTATTCCAATACCAGTTTCTTCTTTTATTTCACGAATTAAAGCTTCCTCCATATCTTCATTTCTTTCTACATGTCCACCAACCAATTGATATGTATTATTATTATGAGCAACTAGTACCTCATTTTTATTATTAACGATAATCCCTTTTACTCTAATAACTTCATACGCTAAATCATCAGTTGTTAAATTATCATCATTAATAAATACCCTTTTCATATAAAACTCCTTTTAATAAATAAATCTTTCCCAATAATCAATAACGCTTGAATCTACTGTATCAAAATAAGTATCAATCATAAGCGCCATATAAGATGACTTTTTCCATATTGGATAATCTACTGAATTATAACAGCTAGCTTTAGAACTAGCAGTCATATATTCAAATGTCGATGCCCGATCTTCATCAGCATCACTTTGTGCATAATTATTAACAAATGGCGCTGATGCATCCCACGTTCTATTAAATGACAACTTAAGATTAGCAGTACCACCATACACAAAATTAACTGGATTATAAGTATTCCAAATACTAAATTCTCCGCCTCTTCTCTCAATATAATGTTCAATATAATGATATGTTTCATGATGAAAACTTTCGGCAAAAGAATAATCCATTGAAATAGAAATTATTACATTATTACCATAAAGTTCTGTAATACCAGTAACATTCGCAGTTGCATATCTTTGAACCAAATAAACCTTAAGATTAAAGTTAGAATTACCAAATTCTCTAAAAAAATCAGTCGGATATAAAGCCAAAGCAGTATTAAGCTGTTCTAATCCACTTTTAATAACATTAGAATCTGTAATTGAAACTGCTGCCATAGTGCCAGCAGAATAACCATCAGTCTCACTACCATACATAACCTTAATACCATAAGTATCTTCAATTGTTCTTCTTAAAATATTATTTGTTTCTTCTATTGTCGGTATTACAGTAGTTTCTTCTTTAGAATCATCCGTTGGTGCCCCGACCTCTGGTGTGGAATCAGTTGTATTAGAAGAATCAGGAACAGGTTCTGGAACCGGATCAGGCTCTGGAACTGGTTCTGATGGAACAATAACTTCTGGCATTGTCGCTGGAGTTTGCACATTTTCAGATTCAGGAACAGTTGGAGAAGATGGAACAACATTTTCTGTTGAAGAAGAATCATTATTAAGAATATCTGTTTCACTCTCAGTATCAGAATTCTCATTCCCAATATCAACATCTTCTACAACAGTTCCATCCGTTGTAGATATAATAACTTTTCCCCCACCAGCAATTAATGTCGTATCTTTAATAGGATCACTAAACGAATTTTTCTCCTCAAAGTCTAAATAAAGACCAGTAAAAATAAATAAAAAAGATAAGGCAAACAAAACTTTACCTAAAGACAATAATCGCTTATTAGTCATATCTTCACTCTCCTAGTCTAAATAAATTATAACAAAAGCAAATAAAAAAAGCTACAATAAAAGAAAAAGAAGCTAAACGCTTCTAAATATATTTATAAATTATGCAACTTTAGTAAGAACTTTTGTATCTGTCTTTTTCATTTGCTTATTTAATGCACTAATCTCAGCATACAATGCTTGAGCTTCTGAAATTTTTCCATCCCTATACAATACACTAGCCTTTTTCATCAACTCTTCTATTTTTTCTTTTGTTGGAGCTAGACCAGTACTAATACCAAAGTCCAAAAGCTTTGCTTGTAAAGCACAAGATGCTTTTAATTTTCTAAACTGCTTATCATTTACTAAAATAGCTTTTACTTTATTATTACTTGTCTTAATAAATCTATACTTTTTGTTCTCTCTTGGTGGTAAATTATTAGCTTTTTCAGTTAATGTCTGTGTCAAGGATTTTCTAGGTGTTGCCGCAACTGGAGCTACTGTTGGTGCTATAGTTGCTTGTACAACAGGCGCAGCTGTTGTTGGAGGTACAGTAACTGGCTCAGGCTTTGCGTCAACCGTTGGCGCAGTACTTGTAACAACTTGCTGTGGTGCGGTTGTTGCTACTTGTACAGGAGCCGTCGTTGGCACTGCAACAGGTGCCATTATTGATGGTTGAGCAGATACATTAGTAGAAACTTGTGAGTTAACTACCCCAACTTTCGGCGCAGAAGTCACACTTAAAGGAGGAGTATTAACTGATCCAGCCACATTTTTCTTAGGCACATTTAAGCCAATACCTTTCATAGAAGTAAGTTCATCAACATTAGTCATTAATGACTTAATATTTCCAGCCGTCTTATTCAACATAATAATTCGTTGAAAAATAAAAGTTTCTAGCTTCATTACATCAACATTAGAATCCGTAGCTAAAGTTTCAATCATCCCCGTCAATTCCTCGGTATGTTCGCAAAAAAGGTCAAAAAAAGTAGCTTTTAAATCTTTAATAGTACTATCATATGAATTTTTTAGTCCCATTTGATTACACCACCTAATCAGCGTTAGCTATTTGCTTTAAAAGATGTTGAACATCACTCCACTCATCATCATTCGTAATTTCTTCAATCTTAAAATTATTATTTTCCTTATATATTTTAGAAATATAAATGACATGATTATTGGACTCACCACGCACTTCACCCTTAGTATACACAACATAGCGTTTTAACTTATCAGCTGAAACCAAATAAGTAACAACTTCAACTTCTGTCTTATTACCAGATGCATCAATAAGTTCAACAATCTCTCTTTGTTCCATAGCAAACTCCTTCTATTCTAAATAACATTATACAATTATTTTTCTGATAAGTAAACTACTGAATTAGGAAAAAAATATCTCAAATCTAAAAAGAAAGCTTATCAATATTGTTTTTTAAAGCCAAAATAAATTTATCAATTTCTTCTTCTGTAGTTAAATGACTAATACTTATTCTCATACTCTTAGTAGCCTTATCCATATCATTAGAAATTGCCATAATAGCCTTCGAATAATCTCCCGTAGAACAAGCAGTTTGTGTTGAAATATAAACTTCATCTTGCTCCAAAGCATGAAGCATAGTCTCTGGTTTTATTCCATTTAAACTTATATTTACAATATGTGGTACACAATAGCTATTACTATTTATTGAAATTCCCAAATCATGTAATTTACCAGTTAAATATTCATTTAAATAAACCACTCTATTATATTTCTTATCATAATTATCATAAGCTAATCTTAATGCTTTAGATAATGAAACAATTAAAGCAATTGCCGGTGTACCACTACGGTAAACAGTTGTAGATTTACCACCATGAATTAATGGTTCAATAACAATATTTTCTTTTTTAATTAAACCACCTATACCCTTCATCCCATAAAATTTCTGTCCAGAAAAAGAAACTAAATCAATAAAAGACAAATCAACTTTAAGCTTTCCAATCCATTGTGTCATATCACTATGAAAATAACATTTAGGATACTTATGAACTATTTTACTAATTTCCTCAAGTGGCTGAATAAGTCCAACTTCACTATTAACCCCAACTATTGAAACTAAAATAGTATCATTTCTCATTAGAGTAGCCAAATCATCTAAATCAACTAAACCATTATTATCAAGTTTTACATATGAAACTTCAAAACCTAACATTTCTAAATACTTGATTGCTTCACTTACTGAAGAATGTTCAAGTTCAGTAGTAATTATATGCCTACCACGATTTTGATATTTTAAACATATACCCTTAATAGCTAAATTATTAGCTTCACTAGCTCCACTAGTATAAATAATCTCACTACTCTTAACCCCTAAAATATTAGCAATCTGATTAGTAGCTGCATCAATTAATCCCTTTGCATCAGTACCTAACTTATGTAATGAATTAGGATTACCAATATAATTTTCACACACTGTAACATAAGTATTTAAAACTTCTTTATCAACTGGAGTAGTTGCACTATAATCTAAATAAATCATAACATCACCCATTTCTCATCAATGAATTATACCAAAAAAAATAGATATAATCTATCTATCTTTTAAATTAATCACCACTAATGTTATAAAGATCATAATTAAGTTTTGCAACCGCAAGTTCAATGGCCATTAATTTTTCACTATCATTAAGTTTTGTATCATCTTCTAACATTTTAACTATTTTATCAGCAGACTCAAATATAGCATCTTTATTTTCTAATAAATTAATTTTTTCTAACATATAATTCATCATATCACCTCATCAAATAAATTAATCATTATATTGCCGCAACATTTCATATAACGACTCCATCTTTAAATCTAACTTTTCAACGTCCTTAGAACATTCAAACATTCCAAATCTAATCTCATCAGGTACTTCATCTGATAATTTATACCTTAACTTATGATCAAGACTTGCCCAAAAATCCATCGCAACTGTTCTAACTTGAATTTCTGCCTCTATATATTCAGTTCTTTCTCCTAAATGAATAGGTACTAAAACAATCAAATGATAACTTCTATATCCACTTTCCTTAGGAAAATCTATATAATTATTTTCCCTTTTAATAATAAACTGTTTAGAACCTTTAATTAAATTAACTATATCATAAACATCAGCTAAAAAAGAACAAACTATTCTAATGCCAATCATATCATATATCTTTCTAATTAAATTATCTACAGTTACATCATATCCTTTTTCTGTTAACTTTTTAACTGCACTATCTAAAGATTTCATCCTTGTTTTAATATGTTCTACAGGATTATATCCCTTCTTAAATTCATATTCCTTTAATAAAATATTTAATTCTGTTTCTAATCTTTGCATAGCAAAATTATATTTAAGCATCATTTCCTGATACTCAACTTGATCTGTTATCTTCATTAATCCACCCTATTTATTCGTATTTTGATAATAGTCCCTTTCTGCAATAGTTTCTGATACTACATCTAGTTCCTCTAAATCATCACTATCCTCATAAAATACTTCTTCTATTTTACTCAAAACTTCTTTTAAATTACTACAAGATTTATAATCAATATTATATCTATCCAATACTTCTATCTCTTTATTAGTAAGCATAAGTCCATTACCAACATCAACTAACTTTCCTGAGAAAAAATCCATATTACTAACTAACTTATCTATATCATACTCCATAATATTCTCCTTCCAAAAAAATAGAACTTAATAATAAGTTCTATTTACATGTATACCCATTATTCTTCATTCTAGTCATAAGCTCACCTTCCGTGTACTTATCATTAATTTTCAAAGTTACTACTTCACTACTTTTTGTATTAGGATTAATATTTATTTTCAATCCATCTTTATCAGTAAAACTAATATTATTTAAAATAAGTGTTTCATCATCTTCTACTTCTATTTCTACAATGACATAATTAGTTCCTTTTGATACTTTTACCACTTCATCATCTAAATAATTATATGAATTATCAATTGCTTCTCTTATCTGTTCTAAGTAAGTATCATCTTTCATATACTTATCTGGTAATATCACCTTCTTAGTAACAATCATTTTATCAATCTTATTACTATCTAATTCTACTACCAATCCCTCAGAAATAGTAATTCCAAGGTTATTAGTAACATCCTTACTACATTCTACATATGGCTGTTTAACAGTAACAAACAAATATATTATTGAAACTAATACCAAAAATGTAATAATAGAAGGTATAACTCTATTCTTCTTTTTTGTCATGCCCCTCACCTCTAAAAACATTATAACACGTATAACACTAAATAGTAAATTGATTAAGTTGAAACTTTTAAAAACACACTTCTACAATTTTATAATCAAATTATCGTTACCCCCAAATATTACTCAAAAATCACATAATGTCTACCAAACAAAACAATTTATTTCTTTATTACATCATTATTAGAACAATCTAAACCATCACTTAAATCAGATAAACTTTGCCCTATATCATTTTTAGTATTTATTAATTCTACATCGTTTAAAAAATTCTCATCTCCTAATAAACCATCAATGAGAACATTTAATGAATTTAATCCATCGTAACAAATTTTCATATATTCCTTCTTTTCCTCTTCAGTCATATATATCACCACCAACTATTTATTACATATAAGTATATCATTTTCAAAAATAATAAACAATCTAGTTTTACAAATCCAATCAAAAGCATTTAAACAATTAACAAATTAAAAGAGTGTTTTTTCACTCTTTTTCTTTATTTAAATTATTATCCCATTTAAAATCTTTTACAAATGGCATATCTTCTCCATATTCACTTATATATGCTTTATGTTTATTAAGCATATCATAACACCAATCAATTAAGGACTTAGAATTGTCCTTATATCTTGGTATTTCATTTAAAACAGCAATTACTAAGTGAAATCTATCTATTTCATTTTGGACACGTATATCAAAAGTTGTCGTAATAGTTCCCTCTTCTTTATATCCATGTACATGTAAATCTCTATTATGACGTTTATATGTTAATTGATGAATTAATGATGGATAGCCATGAAAATTAAAGATAATTGGTTTATTCTTTGTAAATATTGCATCATATTCTTGATCACTCATACCATGTGGATGAGTATCAGGAGATTGCAATTTCATTAAATCAACTACATTAACTACTCTAATCTTTATGCCACGAACAGATTTTCTAAGTATATCAACTGCTGCCATTACTTCTAATGTAGGAGTCTCACCACAACAAGCAAGTACTACATCAGGATTACCATTATCATTACTTGCAAAATCCCAAACACCAATCCCCTTTGTACAATGAGCCTTAGCCTGTTCACGAGTTAACCATTGTGGTCTAGGATGTTTGGAAGCCACTATTACATTTACATAATTTTTAGTTTTAATGCAATGGTCAAAACAAGATAATAAACAATTAGTATCAGGTGGTAAATACATACGCACAACATCCGCTTTTTTAGTAACTAAATGATTTAAAAATCCTGGATCTTGATGTGTATATCCATTATGATCTTGTTGAAATACATGCGATACCAACATATAGTTAAGGGAAGCAATTGGTGCTCTCCAAGGAATTTGATTACATACTTTTAACCATTTTGCATGTTGACTAGCCATTGAATCAACAATTCTTACAAATGCTTCATAACTATGAATAAATCCGAATCTTCCAGTAAGCAAATATCCCTCTAACATACCCTGACATAAGTGTTCAGATAAATATGAGTCCATAACACGTCCATTAGTAGCTAAAAACTCATCATCTACTTTAGTTTTATAATTCCATGTTCTCTTCTCTGCTTCAAACACATGATTAAATCGATTAGATAAAGCCTCATCTGGACCAAATATACGGAAATTTTTATTATCTTTATTAAGTATAAATAAATCCCTAACATAATTACCAAGTTCAATAGTATCTTGTGCTACTCTCTCTCCTGGAACATTAATATCCAAAGTATAATTTTCCCAATTAGGAGTAATTATATCTTTTAATAATAAACCACCATTCGCATGTTGATTAGCTCCCATACATTTATTAATAGGTGGACATAAATCTCTTAATTCTTTATTTAAATGACCATTAGAATCAAATAATTCTTCAGGATGATAACTCAATAACCATTTCTCTAATAACTTTAAATTCTCAGGATGTTCACGACTAATCAAAATAGGTACTTGATGAGCTCTAAAAGAACCCTCAATTTTTTTACCTTCTACCTCTTTTGGACCAGTCCATCCTTTAGGAGTTGTTAAAACTATTACTGGTAATTCACCCTTACCAGTCTTTTTATAACGTGCAATATCTTTAACACACCTATCCATTACAGTAGCCATTTTTTCATGCATTTTCATCACATCACAGCCAGATACAAAATATGGTTTCCATCCATAAGCATAAAAGAAATCTTCAATCTCTTCTTCACTCATACGTCCAAAAACTGTCGGATTAGCAATCTTATAACCATTACGATGTAAGATAGGTAAAACTACTCCATCACTTTTATAATTTAAAAATTTATTTATATGCCAACTACAAGCAAGTGGTCCGGTCTCAGCCTCACCATCTCCAACAACACAAGCCGCAATTAAATCAGGATTATCTAAAACTGCACCAGCTGCATGAGCTAAACTATAACCAAGTTCTCCACCTTCGTGAATTGAGCCAGGAGTTTCAGGTGCTACATGCGAAGATACCCCTCCAGGAAAACTAAACTGCTTAAATAACTTTTTAAGTCCAGCTTCATCCTCAGTAATTTCAGGATAAAATTTAGAATATACTCCTTCTAAATAATTATTCGCAATCATTGCTTGTCCACCATGTCCAGGACCAGATATATAAATCATCTTCAAATTATTTTTCTTAATAACACGATTCAAATGCATATAAATAAAATTTTGTCCTGGAGCTGTTCCCCAATGTCCAACAACATTAGGCTTAATATCCGTAATAACTAACCCACGTCTAAGCAATGGATTATCAAGTAAATATAATTGAGCAACTGATAAATAATTAAGTGCCCTAAAATACTTATTCATATTTTTTAATTCTTTTTTTGATAAAGTAGCCATATAAAGCCCCTCCTATTCTCATTCATTATATCGTATTTTAGAAAATAAATCCATACAAAAACTCTAGTACAAAAAAGTACTAGAGTAATTTATTATTCTTTTAAAGAATCACTATAAAATGAAGGCATTTCATAATCAGCTTTTAAATTAGCTAACCTATCTTCATTTTCTAAAGTATCATCAGAAGACTCATCATTTAAATTTTCACTATCTGAATCAGCAACAACATCATCATCTTCCTCTTCATCCTTTTCTTTAGATTTTTTAATATAAGCTAAAGATGCAATACCAGCAGCAGAAGCTAAACCTAATCCTGAAAGAATGAAAAGTACATTATTTTTGTTACCATTTTCTGATGTTTCACCAAATATTGATGGAAGAATATACCCGTCATTAGAAGAACTAATATCTTCTGATAAATCATCAAAACTCTCTTCATTATCAATATCATTACTATCAACATATTCATCAATAGTATTATCTACATTTGTATAATAACCGCCAGAAGATGATGTATTTATACTATCAAAGTTCTCTTCAGTATCTAAATCATCGACTACAGTATCATAACTATCTTGCTCAAACTCAATAGTTTCTTCTAAAGGTTCCATTAAAGATGAATCACTATCAGAAGAATCATCAGTAGTATCAGTTACATCATTTGAAGCACCACCAGATGAAGAATCACCACCGGATCCACCTCCAGAAACATCTGAAACTAAATAATCATCTAAATCATCATCATAACTTGAAAGTAAATCAGTACCTTCACCAGTTCCTAATCCTCCACTAGCAAACATACGTAAAAGATAATCAAGAACAGTAATCGCAGTTGTTAGTCCAAAAACAGTTCCCCCAGCCTTTACAATCACTTTACCAATATTTCTAACTAAGTTATTTCTATTCCCGTCATTATCGGAATCATCATCGTCATTATCCGAATCATCATCATCATTATCCGAATCATCGTCATCTTTTTTCGGTTCATTGTCATCTTTTTTTGGATTATCATCGTCCTTTTTCGGTTCATCATCAGCTTTTTTAGGATTATCATCATCTTTCTTCGGTTCATCATCATATTTTTTCGGATTATCATTGTCGTCATTTCCTGAATCATCATCATTTTCCGAATCATCATCTGTATCTGAATCATCATCAGTATCTGAATCATCATCTGTATCCGAATCATTATCAGTATCCGAATCATTATCAGTATCTGAATCACTATCAGTATCTGAATCATTATCAGTATCAGAATCACTATCAGTATCCGAATCATCATCTATACCTGAATCATTATCAATATCCGAATCATTGTCAGTATCAGAATCACTATCAGTATCTGAATCACTATCAGTATCCGAATTATCATCTGTATCTGAATCATTATCAGTATCTGAATCATTATCAGTATCAGAATCATTATCAGTATCTGAATCACTATTATGATTTATATTACCAGACTCATTTAAAAAAGTATTTATTTTATCAAGCATCTCTGGAGAAGACTTATATGCTTCTTGTAAAAACTGAAATTGAGAACTATTAAGTAAAGACATGAACTTATTAGCGTTTTTACTTTCAAGCATATAATTAGAAACCTCTAATAATTTAGAATTTGGAATTAAATTAATTATATCTGCAATAATTACATCATCAACACCAGTTGCAAAAGAAACATCAATTAACTCCATAAATGTTTTAGTTTTTGAATTTTTAACAACATCTAAATCTATCGAATTACCAATAACTTTAATTTCTCTTAGAGCTGAATCGTCAAAACAAAACTTACTAGGATCAATACCATTTGCTCTAGCATCAATTCTCAACTGATTTTGTACCAATGAAACAAAATTAGAATCCAACTTTTCAATTTCTAGCGCAAATTCTTCAATACATTGATGAAAATAATAATCACTAAAACTAATATATTTACCATTTCTAGTATTAATTTTTATTGATTCCATATCTTTATAATTATCATTACAAGCAATAGGTAAACATTCTCTCATACGATTTTTCAAGACATTATATACATGAGTTCTAAATCGTGAAGACATAACATCTTGATAACTAACACCATCATAAGAAACATCAGTAGGATCAAATGCTGTTCCTTTCCTTGCAGCTAACTCTTTTTCTTTTTCAAATCGTTGTTCCAATCTAGCAATTATATTGTCAGCTGCTTTTCTTGAAAAATAATCATAAAGATTTAAACTATTTCCTTGATAATCAATTTGCATATTTATATGATCCATAATCCATTTACTAGTTACTTTATTCATTACTTGCTCAATAATTGGAGCTCTAATTCCATTAAATGATTGCCTTTTACCATTTGCTTTTTCAGCTGGCTCAGAACCATATCCAATCCATCCATCAATCACTCCAGTAAGAATAGGAGGTTGTTTTATTCGAGACAACAATTCAGGATTTTCTAATTTGATTTCTCTTAAAGCTTCAACATACCTAAATAGATTTTCAGTAGATGAATAAATTACAATTGTATCATCCCTATTTCCATGTTCATCAAATTTAAAATAATAAGGTAAATGATGCTCATCAAATTTTTTTACTAACAATGAAATCATTTTAAACGTATCAGGGCAATCAGTATCCAAATATAACCTATGTTTTACATTAAAATATGGATCTTTTTTTGCAGTAACATATCTAGAATTAACATGAACCCAACCACTATATTCACCGAACGCTGTCCATTTATATTTATCTAATGCTTCTTGTAATTGTTCATTTACATTTTTACCAGAAAAAATATCCCTTGCTTCTTTTGCAGTCGTCACATCTGGAACATTTTTCAAATAATTTCTCATAAGAATAAAATCTTTTCCATAACTTCCACGTTTATATAATTCATCAAACTCCGATTTTGTCATAGAAACAATACTATTCTTCCACTTATTAAACATCATAGAATAAAACAAATCATAATCATCAGAGTCACACATACCTGTTATTTTATCTCTAACAGTTTTAGTTAATTTTGAATAAAATCCTCCAAATCCCGTAGAACTCTCTGAATATGCAACAATTAATTTTTTTATTGTCTCTGGGTTATCAATAGGATTATTTACTTCATTGTAAAATTGTCTTAATTGATCAATACCAAGGATTTTTTCAATAACACCTTTAGTTTCAGGATGTAAAGAATCAATAGACAATGGTTTCATTTTTTTCAATAAAACATCACTTTTTATATCATCATCTAAAAATTCGTTAAGTTTATCAAGCAATGCAGGAGAAGACTTATATTCTCCCTGTAAAAACTTAATTTGAGAAGTACTAAGTGAAGATATAAACGTACTAACATTAGTACTATCACTATTAAGAATATAACTGGCAACATCTAATAATTTATTATCAGGAATTAAACTAACAATATCTCCAATAACTTTTTGATCAATATCGGAAGATAAAGAAAGCTCAATAAATTTCACTATAGAATCAACTTGAGAATCTCGTATTAAATCCTTAGTTCTTTCCATAATTTCACCATTAGTAGACAATTCATTTTTAACAAGAGATAACATAAATTTTGAATAAACATCTAAAGAATCATAACATAAGATAGCTAAATCATGAACTTGATCTATATCAAGCATAGAAACAAACCTATCAAAATCACTTGTAGAAGCAAGTTTCTGAAAAACACTAGATATCCTAATTATTTCATTAAACACTAAATTATTCTGAGAAGATAATGATAAATCAAGTATTCCAACAACTCTATCAACCCCAGCATCTCGTATTAACTCCTTGGTTCTTCCAGTAATTTCACCATTAGTAGACACTTCGTTTTTTACAAGAGATAATATAAATTTTGAATAAATATCTGGAAAATCATAACATAAGACAGCTAAATCATGAACTTGATCTATATCAAGCATAGAAACAAACCTATCAAAATCGCCTGTTGAAACAATTTCATTAAGTACCCCAGGAAGTCTAATCATTTCATTAAACACTAAATTGTTTTGAGAAGATACTGCCATATTTAGTAGACTAATAATTCTCTCATTACCTAAACTCATTATATATGCTCTAGTTGTTTCACTAATAGAATTATTACTATTCAAATCATTATTAATTAACGAAATTATATGTTCATTAGCTTTATCGACTACACTCACAGTAGGAGATATAACATTAATATTAAATCTATTACCAATCAAATCACTTACCAGAATATAAAGTTTCTTACTCCAAGAACTTACTATAATACTATCAGAATCTATATCTACTCCAACAACATATACAGCATGGCCATCTCCTTCATCCCAATTAGAAGTAGAACAATCCACAGAACCATCAGCATTTCTAAATACGATAGCTTTATCAGATTTATATATACCTAATGTAACATATTTACCATCTTTCAAATTATCAATAATAGTTTTTTCAACAAAATCAACAGTCAAATTTAAAGAAGATTCCGCCCAAATAACACCTCCATCATTCGTACAATAGTTTTCATTACTATATATAGAAGTATCAGATCTAATAGATAAACTAGCCTGCTTTAACTGTAAATATTTATTAATTACATCTAACTCTAAACCTGATGAATAAGATAAATAAATTTGATCACTAGTTTTAATATTTTCACCTGTAGATATCATTCCATTTGAATCAATACTAAATAACTTTCCACCAAATGAAGAACTATTTATAGTAATATACATATCAGTTAATAATTCAATCTCATTAATTCTTTGTTTTCCATCAATTTCTACGAAAAGGTCGAAACCAAATTCTTTTTTAAAGACTTCAGGAATATCCTTATAATAATCAAAAATGAAATTAGCAATAGAAGCATATGAACATACACCAGTTGTATTAATACAATCAAGTATTTTTCTTGCAGTAACAACATCCATATTCTTAGAAACAAGTTTTTTAAGAATACGTTTATATTCAAGAGACTCATATCTATTAAATGAAGTTCGAGTAATTTCCATCACTTGCTCATCTGAATAATTTGCCATTAAATATTTAACAACAACATCATAATCTCTAAGATAAAAATCACCATTCATAATAGATTTAACTCTATTTAAAGCCTCTTCCTTCGTCATAGTTGACTTAGGATTTTTTTGTTTAGCATCATTAACAATAAACTCTGCAAAATCATCAGCACTTTTTAACCAAGAAGTATCACTTACTCTAAATTTAACATGCTTTCTAGTAACATTTTGATCAACACCAAAACTAGTATAATCATTTGAACCATCTTTCTTAACAGCATACTTTTCAAAAGCCTTTTCACGTTGTAAAACTGGTTCCATAATAACTTTTTTTATAGAATCGGATAATTTTTTATTAAATTTTAAAGTACCAACTCTAGCGCTATCATAACTTATTATTATATCAACTAAATCAGTAATTCCACGAATTTCATTTCCTAAAAGCCTTTCAATCATATCATTAAATTCATAATCATCTAATCCCTTAATATAAGTTTCCAAACTCCCATTATTAATCTTTTTCATATAATAACTAAGAGTTCCTACATTAACATATCCACTAAATTTATAATAGAACTGCCTTTTGCCAATAGTTCCAGATTCTAAACTATCATACACAGAAACAAGTTTCTCAATAGAAACAATCTGTAAAAAGTCCTTAACAGAAATATCATCAAGTTGTTCTACAAAACTAACAAATTGTTCATTAGATAAAGTATCAATAACTCTAACAAAATCATATTTCTCAGCAATAGCTTGATTAATGATTTCAAATAATTGCTTTGAATCAAGTCTACTAACAATATCACTTATTATAGAATCACCTTTACCAGTTTTAATAAGCTTATCTAACAAAATAGTAATAGCTTCATTATTAAATGAACTATCATTTAATAAATTACTAATATCAACAGAATCATTATTATTAATTGATTCAATAACACTATCAACAACACTAGTAGGCTGAATAACAACCTCACCATCGCCAAATTCCGTTTGAGATAAGCTGTGTAATTGTTCATCAGCAGCAGTACTATTCTCAACAACATTATCAACTACAGTACCATCATAAGTTTTGGGTTCCGCAAAAAACTGAGTACCAATACGAGAAGCAAGACTTTCACGTGTTTTAAGTTCATCTCCATATTCTAATGTTTTATCAACTTCTTCTATAATATCAGTTTTTTGATTATTAGAAACAAATGTATCATAATCTAAATTTTGTCCTTCAATAGACTTTAAATAATTTTTCAAGACTGTAACCATCTTCTTATAACCAGCTTCAATCATATTATTAGAAACAAAGTTATCATACAAATACCTACCATTTTTCTCAGCAAAATGGTTTTGTCCAAAATCCCAAATAGAATACTTTGATTTAAATACTTCAAAATCTTCTACATCGACTCTTCCACTTGTTCTCCAATCATCACCTAATGCAGCTCTAACAAAACTCTCAGCTGCATCAACAAATGATCCACCATGTTGTAAAACCCAATTTTCAATACCAATGCCACCTAATCCACCTTGAGTTAAATCACTACGATATGATTTATAAACTCCACCATCTTTTAATATTTGCTTTGCCAAAATAACATTCGAAACCACATATTTATACTTCTCTGGATCTTGATTTCTCATTGTTTCAAATCTATCTTTTAAACAAGCATCAGAAGAATAATCAATTTTATCAGTCCTTATCACAAAAGATATATCAATATCAACAACAGTTTCTGCATCAATCTGAACACCTTTTAACCGATAATCACCAGCATCAGTAACAACAATCTCACGAATTGAATGTTGTTTAAGTCTATCTAATATATCCTGCTTAAACTGATTATATTTTGCAGTATCCATAAATAATTGCTGATCAACTCGTAAAAGAAAATCAAAATCACCGTCACCAATTTTATTAGTATTTCTTCCCGTTGAACCAGTATCAATTAAATCAACAGTACCAGGGGTTAAATCACTAGTTACCTCTCTACTTAAAGTAAATCCATATTCTGAGAATACCTCTTGCATAATAGAATCAATTTTATCTCTTTTAGCTTTAGTAACTTCATCATTATATTTAAATTTAGAAACAAGTTCGGTAACTCCAGGAGCAACAAGATTATGTGAAAATTCATAAGTAGAAACACCATAATGTGACAATCCAGACATTTTACTTCGTAGAGCATCATACTCAACTGGAGTAAATATTAATTTACCACTATCGTCAATTACTGGCATATAAAATCCATGACGTGCAATTTCAAATTTTATAGCATTAATCTCAAACGTATTCTCGCCTCTATACAAAATATAATCAACATCAGTCATTGCAAGACCAGTTCTAGCACCCCAATGATAATTACGAAGTGTAGAAAACATTTCGATTTTAGTAGGATCATATTCAACTCCCATTAAATTACCAAATTCATCTCTAGATATATTTAAATTTGGATTATCCTTTTTTAAAATCAAACAAACACTACCATAATAGGAACCGGTAAAAGTTTGAGCCATACATACTTTTACTTCACCAGGGACATTTATAAAGGAAAAATCAATATCTAAAGGTGTAGCATCAGAACTACTGGTTCCCATAAATAAAGTTAAATATTCTTTACTTACATTTCCACCATCTAATGAACTACTTAATGTTTTGTAATCTCCAATTCCTCTTACAAAATCACCAACTTCAAACATAAATCTTCCATCAGTACCTAAAGATTCAGCATATTGTCTACCTCTAGCATCAGCTTCACTAATCGCAGAATCCATTGCACTAATCAAATTATCAAATGAAGTAATACCAGCACTAAATCCAAAAGACCTTACAATTCTATCTTTTAAATCATATCTAATCGTTGGCTTAAATTTATCTTTTAAGAAATCTATTTTTTCTACCAAACTATATTTACTTAAATCAACACCTTCATTTTTTCCAGCAACTGTATTTAAGTATAAAGTTTCTAAATGCGAAACAAAAACATCTAAAGTCATTTGCTCATCTTTTGATAAACTACCATATGTAATTTGTTCATTTGAAATTTTAAAGAACAAACTATTTCCCTTATCTAAATTAACTAAATATTCTCGCAAAGACAAATTGTTAGTTCTTACAGCAATTCTAAGTAAATCATTATAAATGATATTAAATCTTATATCATTAGAACTATATTTTTTACTAAAACGATCAACAATTTTTACTTTACCTAAAGATTGAGCTTTAAGTTGTGGAGACATTGGACTAAAATCACTAAAATTAAAAATACCAAAACTAGGATACAATATTCGAAAAGCCAAAAATTGTTTTCCAAATAATGGAAGATTATTTTTAACAAATATTTTTTCTATTTCTTCCAATTTTTTAATAGGATTATCAGCTTCTAATAATTGTGGCATTAAACTTCTTCCAAAAGAATACAAAGCACTTGAATTAGTATGTTTAAGGTGACTATATATTTCATAACACAAAGAAGAATTTTCTAAAATAAATTTCATATTAAAACTAGAACCCATATAAATTTTAAACTCATTTATTTCATCATCAGAAATTACAAGACCTCCATATTCGCTTAAAACATATCCAATAATTTGGTTTCTTACCATATTAACAGGCAAACCACTAAAGTAATGAATACAACGACTAAGTACATCATCTGTTAACAAACTAGAATCACACAAACGTATCGCTCCTCCGAGCAAGATATTTATATTTTTATTTAAAATTATTGGATGATTTCGAACTACATAGTTTGCTATTTCTTTTCCATTTGGAACATTATAATCAAAATCATTATTTAGCATAGGAATGCATCGACTAAGTACATCATCTGTTAACAAACTAGGATCACAACTATTGACTGCCTTAACAACTTGATAATAATAAGTTTCCCAATAACAATCATCAGTATATGTCACACTAGTAGTGCTAGTCAAAATAGATAATACATCAGCAACATAATCCACTAGTATCCTACCATTTTCTCCAGTTAAAACTGTATGCTTCGTTAGCATTGGTAACACATTTATAAGATTATCTTTAAGAACTTCGGGTGTACAACACGCTACAGCACCTGAAACAAGGTTTGGATACTTAGTAGGATCAACAATAACAGCATCTGCTATAATTTTTGCATTTTTCCACCATCTAAACCAAACATTTTGAGTATTAAATATATCCAATATATCATCAAGATTTTCATTTAAAACTTTAGTAGAACAACAATCTATTGCAGAAGAAACATAACTTTTATGATTTAAAGAATCTTCAATAATTACATCTGCTAAGATACTAGGTGTCTCCTTATTAAAACTATATTCCATTTTTTCAAGATAAGATACCACTCGATTCAAATCGGATTTACTCATTTCACTAAAATTAGCATTTTTAAGTACAGTATCAAATGCTTCAATATCACGTATAGCAAATCTTCCACTCACATTATTAAGCGAACTCATTATTACATCAAGATTACTTTTCAAAACATCTGGACTGTCACTACTAATGACATAACCACTTTTTATAACTTTATCAATAAGAGTTGATGAATCAGCTTTAGCTAATAAAGCAATAATA
>JBGVNW010000063.1:0-7848 GCA_045125935.1 Bacilli bacterium
TATTTGACATTTTATAAACTCCTTTCTTTCAATAAGCACCATCTATGGCATATTATAAACGTTTGAATGATTAAATTCTACTAATAATATTTGAACCACTAAATTCCATTTAAGGGTGGAATTTACTTCTACAAGTGAGAAAATAAGCTTTTTGCTTATTTTTTCTTGTGGAAATTTTTGTTTATGCTATAATATATTTATATTTTTGATGATTAATATATTAGTAGAAATTAATTTTTTTTGTAGAGATTTAGTGGTTGGTGAAAACTAAAATAAAATTAATTTTGAATTACAATATTATGAGAAAATCGTTGATCGCGTTAAGATATAAAGTGCATGAGTTTATTACTTATGAATTAAGGTGGTACCGCGAACTATTCGTCCTTATTTGGATGAGTAGTTTTTTTCTTTGAAGGAGGATTTTATGCATACAGAATATGAAGTTAGAGTATTAGAGATTGATAAAGAACGAGTTGTTAAAAAATTAGAAGAACTTGGAGCGGAATTTTGCTGGGATAGAGTTCAAAAAAGATATGTCTATGATTTTATACCTAAGATTAATGGTAAATGGATTAGACTTAGAACAAATGGTAAAAAGACAACTCTTACTATTAAAAATCTTGTTTCTTCTGAAATTGATGGGACTCAAGAATTAGAAATTGAAGTTGACAATTTTGAAAGATGTCATTTAATTTTAAAAGAACTTGGATATGAAGCAAAAGGATATCAAGAAAATAGAAGATGTCAATATTTACTTAATGGTGTAGAAATTGACATTGATGATTGGCCACTTATTCCTACATATTTAGAAATAGAAGGAGCTAGTGAAGATGTTGTTTATCATACTTTAGAAGTATTAGGTTTTGATAAAAATGATGCAACTACACGAGATGTGGAAGGAATATATTTAGATTATGGTCATAACTTAGAAAAGATATATGATTTGAAATTAGAGGAGGATAGAAAATAATGACTTTATTTGAAGAATTACAATGGAGAGGACTTATTAAAGATGTTGCAGGAGATGATATAGCAGATAAATTAAATAATGATAAAATAACTTTTTATTGGGGAACAGATCCTACTGCTGATAGTTTACATTTAGGACATTATTCCTCATTAGTTACTGCTAAAAGATTGGCTAGAGCTGGTCATAATCCAATTTTATTATGTGGTGGTGCTACTGGATTGATTGGTGATCCTCGTCCTACTGCTGAAAGAGAGATTATTTCTAAGGAAAAGCTTAATCAAAATTTAGAGGGAATTAAATCACAAGTATTAAAAATATTTGATGGAAAAGCAGAAGTAGTTAATAACTATGATTGGTTTAGAGGATATGAATTTACTGATGTATTGAGAGATGTTGGTAAATATATTAATGTTAATTATATGTTAGACAAAGATATTATTCGTAGAAGATTAGATAGTGGAATTACTTTTGCTGAGTTTGCTTATATGTTAATTCAAGGATACGACTTCTTATGGTTATATCAAAATAAGAATTGTATTATGCAAGTAGAAGGTTCAGATCAATGGGGAAATATTACTACTGGTCTTGATTTAATAAAGAAGAAATTAGGTAAAGATGCTTATGCTTTTACAATGCCACTTATTTTAGATAAATATGGTAATAAATTTGGTAAAAGTGAGGGTAATGCTTTATGGTTAGATAGAAATAAGACATCCAGTTATGAATTATATCAATATTTGATAAATGTTGATGATGAAATGGTTATTCATTATTTAAAAGTATTTACTTTCTTAACTAAAGAAGAAATAGAAGAATTAGAAAGAAGAAATAATGAAAATCCACATTTAAGAGAAGCACATAAGGCTCTAGCGCGAGAAATCATTACAGATTTACACGGAAGTGAAGCTTATGAAGATGCTGTTCGTATAAGTGAATCATTATTTAGTGGTGATATTAAGTCGTTTACTGAAAAGGAAATAAAAGATGCTTTTAAAGGACTTGAGCCATTTAAAATTAATGAAGATGTTTCATTAGTTGATTTGTTAGTTAATTGTGGAGTTTGCTCTAGTAAAAGAGAAGCTCGTGAATTTATTACTAATGGTTCTATTAGTGTTAATGGAGAAAAAATTACAGATTTAGAGTTTATTATTACTAAAGATGTATGTATTAGTTCTAAATATATAATTATTAGACGTGGTAAGAAAAAATATTATATTGGAGTTTATGAATAATTAGAGGGGAAGTTTTCCCCTTTTTCTGTGGAAAAAACTTTTTCAGTTTGATATTATAGTGTTGAAGGAGGTTGCTTTAATGAATAAAAGAAAAGAGAAAAAGATATTAAGGATTGTTAAATTACTTTCTATTTTGTGTATTATTATATTAATTATTGAATTAAGTTATTTAATATATAATAAGTATTTTAATGAGGGAGAATCTATTTATTTTGATAGTATTAATGCTGTTGGTGTCATTGATGATAATTTTGTTGCTGTTGGAAGTAATAATAATAATGAAAATTATTATGAGAAAGCAAAAATTTCTTTTTATAATGAAAAATGTAATAAAGTATTAGAAAAGCTATATAATAAAGGTTATAATAGTGCTTTTTTTGGAGTAGATGTTTTTGATGGTGGAATTGTTGCTGTTGGTAATTATGAGGCTACGATGGAAGAAAAAGAAAATAGTGTTAGAAGTGCTTTAATTGTTAGATATGATAAAGATGGAAATGTTGTTTTTGATGAAGATTTTCAAATACTTGGCAATTCTAAATTTATGGCTGTTAAAAGTGTTGATGATGGTTATTTTGTTGTTGGTCAGAGTATTTATGAGGCTATGACTATTGGTAATTCTAATGATGGTGGTGCATTTCTTATTAAGTATGATAAGAATGGTAATTTAGAGTGGAAGAGTAATTATGGTGATAGTAAAACGGCAATATTTAATGATTTATATATATTTGATGATTATGTTTATGTTGTTGGATGTAATTATGGTAATGTTGGTATAATCGCAAAATATGATTTAGATGGTGAGCTTGTTGAAATTGTTGAATATGAGTATACGGATAGTTTTGGTTTTACTAGTATTGTTTTAAATGATGATAATATAGTTGTTAGTGGGGGAAAGAGAACTGGTGGTACTGATGATAATTGTGTTGATGCAGTTTTAGTAAAATATGATTTAGATTGTAATTATTTGGATGAGGCTAGTTTTGATAATGATATGAATGAGCGATTTAATCGAGTTATTATAGATAATAATAATGATTTAATTGTTGTTGGTAGTTTAGCTAGTTATGATGAAGATAAGGTAAATAAAGATGTTAATATTTTAAAGTATGATGGAATTATTGCAAAGTATAAAAGTGATTTGAAACTTGTTAAAGGTGTTTTTTATGGTGAGACTAGAGATGATCATTTTACTGATGTTGTGGTTAGTGATGGTAATTATTTAGTGTCTGGATATTCTTCTTATGAAGATAATAGTTATATGAGTAAATTTGTTGTTTACAGTGATGCACTTAAAGTATTGGAGGTACGATAATGAGAATTACATTAGTTAGACATGGGCAAACTGATTTTAATTATGAAAATAAAATACAGGGGTCAACAAATAATTATTTAAATGATGAGGGACGTCGTGAATGCAAAAAATTAAGAGAAAAATTATTAGATAAACATTTTGATTTTTGTTATATGTCACCGTTACTTAGGACTGTTGAAACAGCGATGATTTTAATTGGTGAAAGGGTAGAAACTGCTCCTGATAAGCGTTTAATTGAACGTGAAATGGGAAATTTTGAAGGAAAAAGTCGATCAGAATACGACTCTAAAAAGTATTGGAATTATGAACTTAATAGTGGTGATAATGGTGTTGAAAAAGTACAAGATATTTTTGCAAGATGCGAGGATTTTTTAAATTATTTATATGAACGTCATCCTAATCAAGATATTTTGATCGTTTCACATGGTTCACCTATTAGAGCTTTACATCATATCTTAAATGGTACGGATTTATCCGGAAATTTATTGGATGTAGAAATTAGTAACTGCTATTGTGAAGAAATAGAAATAAAGGATAAATAATTTGTTATTTTAAATTTTAGCAACAAAAAAAGGAACTTAATAGTTCCTTTTCTTTTACTTATTGTAGAATTCAACGATTAATGCTTCATTGATATCAGCGTTAAGTTCGTTTCTTTCAGGTAATCTAACATAAGTTCCTTCTTTTTTGTTTTCATCGTATGAAACGAAGTCAACACGTTTTGTAACTTTTGCTAGAGCTTCTTCAACTACTTTTAAGTTCTTATCATCTTCTTTTAGAGAGATAACATCTCCTACTTTAACTCTGTATGATGGAATATCAACTTTTTTACCATTAACAGTTACATGTCCATGGTTAACAAGTTGTCTAGCTCCACGACGAGTAGTAGCGAATCCTAAACGATAAACTAAGTTATCTAAACGAGATTCAAGTAATCTTAAGAAGTTAGTACCTTGAATTCCTTGCATTTTTTCAGCTTCTAAGAATGTCTTATGGAATTGTCTTTCATTTAGACCATACATGAAACGTACTTTTTGTTTTTCTTTTAATTGTGTTCCGTAATCAGAAGATTTTCCTTTACGGTCATTTCCATGTTGTCCAGGACCATAAGGACGTTTTGCTAATTCTTTACCAGTTTCACTGATATAAAAACCAACACGACGAGCTTGTTTGTAGCTAGGACCAGTATATCTTGCCATATTATTTGTCTCCTTTCTTTATATTACAACTCTTGAAAATGTTTTAGTCATATTTTAGGGAGTTTTTCATAGGCTTTCGCATAAACAGCGATAGTTACTTGACCTTTAATAAAAACACTTTAAAATACTCTAAAAACTTGCTGTTTCAAGTTAATTTGCATTTTCAATTATATGGTAAATTTGTTGATATGTCAAGGATTTTTACTTGTCACTGATTAAATAATAACAATATTTTTCTAAAATAGTGGAAAATTGTCAAATATTTGTGTTAAAATAGTGATATATTGAGGATAGAGGTGATAGTGTGACAGGACAGTACTTAATTATTGGTTCAGCTGTTGTTATTGCGCTTGTTATTGTAATTATCATACTTCATTTTATTAGACAATTTGAGATGAAATACTATCGAGATAAGATTAAAAATTTAGAAGTTCAACGTAATGTAGTTGCAAGTACGCCTGTTTTACTTGAATTATCTAAAGTTGAGCCTATTATTAAAAATGACAAGATGGAAGAGAAGTATAATAAGTGGCAAGATGATTTTATTTATTTAAAGGAAAACAGATTAACATTAATTGATGACATGTTAATTGATTTAGATATATTTGTTGATAAAAGAGATTATAAATCATGTGGTTATCGAATGGCTAAGATTGAAATGGAAATTTATAAGGTTCGTGAAGCTGCAGATCATTTATTAAATGAAATAAAAGATATTACTTTAAGTGAAGAAAAGTACCGTTCGATAGTAACTAAATTAAAGACTAAATATCGTGTTTTGAATAAAGAATTTCAAGATCATAAAGATTTATATGAAGAAATGCAGGAATCTATTTCATTACAACTTGAAAATATTGAAAGACGTTTTTTAGATTTTGAAAAAGTAATGGAAGATAATGATTATAATGAGGTAGTTCATATTGTTAAGGCACTTGATGCAATGATTGAACATATTGAAATAATAGTTCACGAGGTGCCAGATGTGTTACTTATGGCTAAAAAAATTATTCCAAATAGAGTCAGTGAAATAAGAATGACTTATGACGAAATGGTGAAATTAGAATTCCCACTAGATTATTTAAATATTGATTATAACTTGGAAGAAATTGATAAAAATATTGAAGCTATTTTGGAAAAAACTAAGATTTTGAATCTTGAAGGCTGTATGTTTGATTTAAAAACAATGCTTGAATATTTAGATTCTTTATTTATAGATTTTGAGAAGGAAAGATTATCTCGTAAAGTTTATGAAGAAGTAGAAACTGATTTTTCTAAGAAAATTGAAAAAACAAATAAATTAGTTAGTGATATTTATGAGCAATTAGATGATATTAAGAAGATGTATGATTTACATGATGAAGATGTTGAGATTATACATACAGTTAATAAAGAATTGGTTGTAATTAATGATGAATATAAAAAGGTTGTTTCTAAAGTAGAAGCAAAGTCTTCGCCATATTCAGTAGTTCATAAAGAAATTGAAGAATTAACATTTAGATTAAAAAATTTGGAAACTAATTTAGACAAGGCTTTAAAATCACTTGGCAATATGTATGATGATGAGGTTAGAGCTAGAGAACAATTAGATGAAATTCAGATGTTTTTAAAACAATGTAAAGTAAAAATGAGAAGTTATAAACTTCCTGTAATTACTGATAATTATTTTGTACAATTGTCAGAGGCTAATGAAGCAATTTTAGAAGTTATTAAGGAACTTGAAAAGAAGCCTATTGCGATAAGTGTATTAAATACTAGAGTAGATACAGCTAGAGATTTAGTTTTAAAACTTTACAATACAACTAATGATATGATTAGAACAGCTCAGTGTGCAGAGATTGCGATTGTATATGGAAATCGTTATCGAGTATACGATGAAGTAAGTGCTGGACTTGATGATGCTAGAAAGAAATTTTATGTTGGCGATTATAAAAAAGCACTTGATATTTCGATTAAATCTATTGAAATAGTAGATAGTGATATTTCACACAAGTTATTTAATAATGAAGGATATTAGAGGGTGATTATGTCATCCTTTTTTTGGACTTTATTTTTATCAAAGTTATATTAATTCTTTTCTTTTGTTCTGGTTAAGTATTTGTGTACTTTTTAGGATTTTTATGTTAGTATATTGCTGGCGGTGAAATTATGGATAGAGTGATATTAATAAAGTATGGTGAACTTAGTACAAAGAAAGGTAATCGTAATTTTTTTATAAATACTTTATATAATAATGTTAGAAATAAATTGAAAAATTTTGATGTTAAAATTAGTAAAGATCGTGCAAGAATGTATATTGAATTTAAAGATAGTGAACTTGAAGATATAAAAAGTTCTATTGATAAGATTTTTGGTATACATAAGTATCATATTGCGTATATTGTCGATACTAATATTGATGCAATTAAAGATAAAACATTAGAAGTTATTGAAAAACTTAATTTTAAAACATTTAAGGTTGAAACTAAACGTAGTTTTAAGGAATTTCCGACAGATAGTTTAGAAACTAGTAGAATTGTTGGTGGACATATTTTAAGAAATACTAACGATATTACTGTTGATGTTCATAATCCAGAATTACTTATTCAGATTGAAATTCGTGATAAAAATAGTTTTATTTATTTAAATGATTATCAAGGTGGTGGTGGATATCCTGTTGGTACTCAACCTAAAGGTTTCCTAATGTTATCTGGTGGAATCGATTCCCCTGTTGCGGGATATTTGGCAATGAAGCGTGGTGTAAAATTAGAAGCTGTTTATTTTGAGGCTATTCCACATACTAGTTTAGAAGCTAGAAATAAAGTTATTGCTTTAACAAAAAAACTTGCTAGTTATACAGATAGTATTAATTTACATATTGTTAATTTTACACCTATACAAGAAGCTATTTACAAAAATTGTCGTGGTGACTATTGTATTACTATTATGCGTAGAATGATGTATAGAATTATGGAAAAGATTGCTAATAGTCATAAAGGATATGCAATTATTAATGGTTAATCAATTGGACAAGTTGCTTCTCAAACATTAACTAGTATGAGAGTAATTAATAGTGTTACTAATATGCCTGTTATTAGACCAGTTGCATGTTTAGATAAATTAGAGATTATGGAAATAGCTAGAAAGATTGATACTTAT
>JBGVNW010000064.1:0-62486 GCA_045125935.1 Bacilli bacterium
TTCTATCTTTATAAAATATATTATTATGAAATTCAATTTCTTCTATCATATACATCACTTAATTAGTATATCAATTTTTATTTATGGCCGAAAGGCGCGAATTAAAATAAAATTTTTTTATTTTAATTCTTTTCTTGTTGTTTTTTATTTTAATTTTTAGTAATATTAAGATAGGTGATTGTAGTGAGAAAAATAGATTTAAAATGTCAAAATTGTGGTGCAATGATGCATGTATCTGATGATAAGACTGAGGTTGTTTGTCCATATTGTAAAAATAAATTCTTATTATCAACAGATGATGATATTTTTGAATTAGCAAAAAAAGAAGAACAATTAAGTTATGCCAGAAAATCTGGTGAGAGAAAGGCTATTGAAGAGTCTGAAAAACGTCAAAAGAAGCATAAATTTTTTTCGAAAATAAGGATTTTATTAATAATTATTTTAATATTTATGGGTTGCTTTTTAATAAATTATTTTTCATTAGAAGAAATGAAAGATCCTTTTTCTTGTATTTCTGTTGAATTTGTTGGGGTAGATGGTAAGGGAAAAGCTAAATTAATAGATAATAAATCTTGTGAATATTATTCAGATATAGAATATAGTTTTTCAAAAGAAAATGATTTGAAGGAAAGCGAAACAATTTATGTATTTGTATCTAGTGATAAGTATCGTTTTGGAATTTCATCTAAAAAATATAAAGTTGAAGGTTTATCAAGATATTTATATGATTTAAGTAATTTAACTGATGCTTCAATAGAAAAAGTACATAATTACTCTTATAATCATTTGAGTTCAAAGGCATTTGGTTCAACATTTTCAGGTGAAATAGTTAGTTTGGAACCATATAAATTATTTTTACTTACTGATAATGAAAGTGTTAATACTTTGTTTGATGTTTATAAGACTAGTATTAAAACTCCGACTGGTAATATTTATGAAAAATTAGTAGTAGCATATTATGAGGATTTTTTATTGCTTAATAGTGATGAGCTATTTAGTTATAGTAAATTATATCATTGTGGTGGAGTTATTAAAGCTGGAGATCCTAACGCTATAAGTGCTCTTGATAAAAATTATGTGGGTTATATTATAGGATTTGAAAGTATTGAAGATTTTAAAGCGTATTTGAGCGAAGGCAATGATGGTTCATTTGTAATAAAAGAAAAATGAGAATTTAATCTAGTATTTTCATAGTTAAAGTATTTATGAAAATACTTTTTTGTTTATTGGTAAAATACTTTTTTCGTGTACGAGGCTATTTATTGCAGATGAAAAAAAATTTTTAATAAAAAATATCTTTTTAACAAAAAATTAAAAAGTTGTGTTATAATTTAATTGTTAAAAACAAAAAAAGGAGAATGATTATTATGACAAAGTATATTTTATGTGATTCAGAGGTGACTTATACACCTGATACAAAGAAAGATAAAATGTGTACTGTATATTTTCCGGCCGATTGTAAAAATAATTGTAAGTTTTGTACTTCAAAAGCATTTTATCGTAATAATAGACCTAATAGGGAGAAAGTTTTAGAATGGCTTAATGCTTTAGCAAAATCTGATGTAAGTGAAATTGTATTTACTGGTGGGGAGCCAATGTCAGATATTACTTTATTAGAGGAAATGTTAAAGATGTGTAAAAATAAGAATGTTTATATCAATACTACATTTTTAAATAAGGGAAAAGAAGAATTTATTAATGTTGTGAATAAATATGAATGTGTAAAAGGAATTAATATTTCTAGACATTGTGAAACTTATGATGAAGATTGTTTATTGTTAAATGATATTGCGATGGATGAAGATGTATTAAGTATAAACACTAATGTTCGCATCAATTGTTTTGTTGGTGAAAAGATTTTAGAAGAAAAGATGAGAAAAATACTTAATAGATGGGAAAAGGTATGGTTTCAAAAGAAAAATAAGACTTTAGATGTTAGTTTTAGACATGATTATAATACAGTTACACCAGAAGTATTACATTTACTAGATACTGAATCTATAATGGCCGCAACAGAAGTAGGAGAATATTATGGTAGAGTTTATTGTCATGCTTGTGATAAGGTTTTATTTAGAACAAAAAATGGTATGTATTTTAGAATTCATAGAGGTCTTCAAAATACTAGGGTTAAAATAGGTAATATTGTAGAAATGCAAGAATTGGTTTTATTTCCAGATGGAACATTGTGTACTGATTGGGATAAAACTACTGATGGTTTAGAAGAATTTATGAAAATCCTTAATATAGAAAAATAAAATTTATTTTGTAGTTGATGATTCTACCAATAGTATAGATAATATTTTGCAGTTTTTCTGTATAATTGATTTATATGGTAGGAGGAGTTATATGAATCAGATTAAGATAGGAAAATTTATTGCGAAGTGTAGAAAGGAAAAAGAACTCACACAACAGGAATTAGCTGATAAGTTGGGAGTAACAGATAAAGCTATAAGTAAATGGGAAAATGGTAGATGTTTGATGGATATTTCATTACTTAAACCATTAAGCGAATGTTTAGATGTTTCGATAGTTGAGTTAATTAATGGTGAAAAAATCGAGAGTGAGGATGTATCTGAAAAGTCTGGTGAAGCTATTGAAAAAACATTAGGATACGCAAAAAGAAAAATAAAGAAAAACAGAACGAAATTAGTAATTATTTATTCTTTGTTGACTTTGGTATTGATGTTTTTCGTTTATAAAGGAGCATTACTTTATTTTTATAATGTTCCTCGCGATGAAATAGATGAAATAGTTGATGGGTTGGTTTTTGAAGATACAATGACAATTTATAAAAGAACTATTCCTAATGATGAATATTTTACTATTGAAAATATAAAATTACAGGATGTTTTTTCAGAACTTGAAATGTTAGAAATACTTAATGAAATGTATCCATATCAATTTGTGTTAAAAGATGATGCTGGTAATTCTCTAGGTGGAATTATAATTGATGATTCTACTCTTACTGGTAATTTGATTGACATTTTTGTTAGTGATGATTTAGTTTTTATGGGTGAAATTGATAGTGATACATTTCCTATTGATATAGGACAATTTAATAATGCTGATCGAAAGGATTTTTTACTACAAAATGATATTAATAATGATATTGATTTTATAAGATATATTAGTGAAAATTGTTATGCAGAGAATAATATATTTACTAGTCCTAAAAGAATGAAGGAAAATTATGCAATAAATTTATTTACTTCGATTGCTATACCTGAGGTTGATAGTGTTACATTAATCGATGGGGATTATTCAGGATATATTTATAATCATGAAAAATATCGTTCAGTTAATATTTTAAGAAATGATACAACATATTCATTTACATTTGTTGGTGATGATTTTACTACTGATGAATATATTAGTAATTTATTAAGTACATTAGAAATTAAGTAAGTGGTTACTGTGAAATTAAGTAAGTGGTTACATTTACTTTTTTTCTTTTTTGTGTTATACTATGTGGCACTTGAAGGGGTGTTTATATGAATAAAAGAGTAATTTATCCTGCAGAAATAAAGAATGCAACATTTATGTCTCATTCTGAGATGGCTACTGTTGTTACTTTGAATGATGGTAGTATTTTAAAAGTTTTTAATCCTGATATGCTTAATTTTATGAAAGGTGTAGGTGTTGATACAGAAAGAAAGATTTTAGATGCGAAACCTATAAAGAATAGTCCTGAGATATTAATACCGACAGCAGCTGCATATTTTCCAAATGGTAAATTTATGGGTTATACAATAAATAGGGCAAATGGGGTTGATTATAATACTTATGATAAGGAGCTTACTCTTCAACAACGTAGTGATTTACATATGTATGCTCGTGATCATGATAAAATAGAAGCTGTTTTAAGACGTAATCCTAATATTGTTTTTCCTGATTTTTGTACTTGTGATAATATGTTTTTTGATGAAGATGGAAAAGTTCAATTTATTGATTATGATGGATTACAAGTGGGTTCTCATCGAACTATTTGCTTTTCTACTAGTTTGGGGGATGCAGAAAATTACTTTTTTAATCCCAAATATTGTAGAAATGGTTATTTTACTAAGGAACTTGATAAGAAAAGTTCAATTGTTTTGTACTTTTTAACAACATTTAATGCTAATTTGAATAAAGTAGGTGCTATTCATCCGAGAACATGTGTTCCTGTTACTTTAGATGATTTCTTTAGAGCAATAAATTTAGATGATCCAGATTTGTGTCATAAAGTATGGAAGACTTTTCGTGATGATCAGTCCAATGACTTTTTAGGTGATACAGTCTATGATATTGCTGAAAAATATGATATGCATGTATTTGGACAAGTTGGTGGTTGCTATTTAAAGACGTTAACAAAAAAACGTTAATTTAATACTAGGAAACTAGTATTTTTTTTTGTATAATTATCTTAACAATGGATAGGATGATTATATGGAAATTAGAGAGTATGTTAGTGATGATTTTTGTGATGTATTAAAGATATTGATTGATTCATTTCCAGAATCTGCTAGTAAAATTAAGAATTCTTTAGTTGATTTTAAATCATTAGATTTAGATGATAATAAGTATATTCAATTAGTTGCGGTAGAGAATAATAATGTAGTTGGATATGTTCTTGTGACTCGTAGTAATGATCCAATAGTTAATAGAGTTAATTATTGGATAGATTATGTTTGTGTTGATAAGGAATATCGTGGTAGAGGTATTGCGAAGAAGTTACTTATTAGAATTGAAGAACTTGCTAGGACTGAGAATGTTCAATATCTACAATTAACATCTAGTAGATTTAGAGAATTTGCTAGAAAATTATATATCGATTTGGGTTTTGAAATTAGAGAATCTGATATTTTTAGGAAGGTGTTGTAATGGTGGTTGTTGATATTATTAATAAAAAAAGACTTGGTAGAGCTTTAACTTATAATGAATTAGATTATTTCTTTAAAGGATATTTGAAGGGTGAGATAAAAGATTACCAAATGTCATCTTTATTGATGGCTATTTGTATTAGAGGAATGTCAGATGAAGAAATTTTTGCTCTTACAAAGATATTTATTGAAAGTGGAGACATTTTGGACTTTTCTGATATACCAGGAGTAAAGGTTGATAAGCATTCTACTGGTGGTGTTGGAGATAAAACAACTTTAGTTATTGCGCCTATCGTTGCAAGTTTAGGAGTTCCTGTTGTTAAGATGAGTGGAAGAGGACTTGGTTATACAGGGGGAACTATTGATAAACTGGAAAGCATTCCAGGATTTAGAATTGATTTATCAGAACAAGAAGTTAAGGAACAAGTAAAAAATATTGGAGTTGTAGTTACTGGGCAAACTGCTGATTTGGCACCGATGGATAAAGTTATTTATGCTTTACGTGATGTTACTGGTACTGTCTCATCTATTCCATTAATTGCCTCTAGTATTATGAGTAAAAAAATTGCTAGTGGTGCAGATAAAATACTTATTGATATTAAAGTTGGTAAAGGTGCTTTACTAAAAACTAAGAAAGATGCTAATAAACTTAGTCAATTAATGATTAAAATTGGAAAATTTTATAATAGAGAAGTACGTACAATTATTAGTGATATGAATGTTCCTTTGGGACATGCTATTGGAAATAGTTTGGAAGTACTTGAGGCTATTGATATATTACGTGGTAAAGAGAAGAAGAGTAATTTGGTTGACTTATGCATTGAACTTGCTAGTGAAATGGTTAGTATGGGAAAAGAAATTCCTATTGAAGAGGCCACTAAACTTGTTAAAAAGAGTATAAGAAACTTGAGCGCATATAATAAGTTTTTAGAAATGGTAGATGCTCAAGGTGGTAATGTAAAGGGTATCAAGGTAAATAAAAAAGTCCAAAAAATTAAATCAACTAAATATGGTACAATTGTTGGTATTGATGCATTAGAATTTGGTAAATTATCTGTTTCATTGGGAGCAGGTAGAGTTAATAAAGAAGATACTATTGATTATGGTGTTGGTATTTATTTAGAAAAGTTAGTTGGTCAGAAAGTACGTAAGGGTGATGTTTTAGCAAGGATTTATTCTGATGTTAAATTCGACCAAAGTTTTATTGAAAATATTTTTGTTATTGAATAAAAAAAACTTTTAAAATAATAAATATGTGTTATAATGATTATAGTAAAGGTAGGTTAATTATGGAGAAAATTTATATGGAAGAGAATAAAAAAAGTAGACGTAGTATTAATAGAACTTTTGGTTCTAAGTCTGTGTTAGGGTCATTGTTTTTGGCAGTGGTTGCTGTTGTAGCAGTAGTGGCTTTAGGTTTTAAAAATTCATATGCTATACCTGATGTTACTTCTCATTTACCAGATACATTTACAACACAAATGCCTGGGGATGAAATTTATAGTGATACTAGTTTTGCAGTATTTCCTTATTTTACTGATGGAGACATTCAAGTTTTTTGCTTAGAGCATATGATTGATTACCAAGGAGAAACAACATTTACTAAGGGTGATGCAATTACTGATTATGGATTGCTTTACTTAATGGCTAATATTTATCCTAATAAATCTTTTGGAGATTTAGATAGTAGCTTACAAACATGGATTTCTCAAGTTGCTGTTTGGATGTATCTATATGAATTAGAAGATCTTGCAAATGATGGTATTGATAATGACAATGTAGATGTTAATAGTCCACATTATATTTCAAATGTTTATATTGCCGATCAATCTTTAGATGATTTAAATGCAATTAAAACAGCTAAGGGAGTTACAACTGATGATTTCTATAATTCTAATTTTTCATATTATACTGCTGAGGGTGTAAAGACTGATGAACAATTAGATTCTGTTACAACAACTTTGTATGATGCATATATTAAAGGTTTAGTTGAGTCTGCATTAGCAAATAGAAATACACCTAATAAAACTTTAACAATTAATTTTGCTGATGAAATTGCGGTTACTCAAGATGAAAAATATTATCAAACTTCTGCTGTTTCTGTTGTTGGTTCACCTTCTGATAACTTTAATGGATACGAATTGAAAATTTCTTCTGCACCAGATGGAACTTTTGTTGTAAATGCAGATGGAGAAAAAGTTGATGATTTAACTAATTTAAGTTCTACAGATAAATTGTATTTTAGAGTTCCAGTTAATAGTGTAACAGAAGAAAGTAAATCAATTTATTTTACAGTTACTGGTTCATTTAAGACATACGAAGGAAATTATTATGTTGCAGATGGTGCTCAAACAATTTCAAGTGTAGGTACAGTAAATAACAATATTAGTAAAGGTGATGAGATTTCTCTTAACTATACACCAGAAGTTCCAGATACAGGAATGAGCACTGCTCAAACAGTATACTTTATAGGTTTAATTATACTTTTAAGTGGTGTTGGTATTATTTATGCGAATGTTAAACCACAAGAAGACTAATGTTAAGAGGTTTAAAAAGAGCCATTTATTGATAATTGGCTCTTTACTTGTATTTCTTGGAATTTTATTTCTGTCGTGGAACTATTTACTTGTGATGGGGGAATCTGTTTATTCTGATATGATGATATTGATATCTGATAGTATTATGAGTCAGACAGAAGAAATAATTGAAAACGTACCAGAAGTTGAAATATTGCCAAGTGATACGCCAATTGTTGAAGAGCCTGTTGAAGATGAACCTATTGTTGATGGGCCACAGCAAACAACACCAGTAGAAACACCGGCTCCATCAATAAATTATGACAAGTATTTAGGTGTTTTAGAAATACCGAGAATTAGTTTAAAAAGGGGTTTTTATGGTACCGACTCAAAGTATAATACTATTGAATATAATGTAACACTCGTTCGTGGTTCTACCATGCCTGATGTTGATAAAGGGAATCTAATTTTAATGGCACATTCTGGTGATGCATATATTTCCTTTTTTGCGTATTTATATAAATTAGATATTGGAAATGATATATATGTAACTTATAATGCTGTAAAGTATCATTACAAATTAATTAATAAATATGATGTTGATAAAGATGGAACAGTTTCAATAGTTAGAAATTATGATAAAACTACATTAACATTAATTACTTGTACAAAAGATGATTCAACTAAACAAACTGTATATATTGCAGAATTAGTATAAAGAGGAGGTTGTAGTATGTTTATGAGCTTTTTAGAAAAGTTAGAAATTATATTTAAATATGCTTTTTCTTCTTTTTTAGAAATCGAGTTATTATTATTAACTGTTCTTTTCTTTATACTTTTAGGACTTAATATTAAACATAAAAAGAAAATTATTAATTATGCAGCAATTACTGTAGTATTTGCATTTATTGTTTTACTTATGTTTATAAATTTTGATTATACTGTTTATTGTGTTAATTTTTTGTTAAAGGGAATATTAGAGTATATTTATTTTCCGTCTACAGTAATTTATTTTTTAATTGTTGTTTTAGTAACTATATTTATTGTTATTACTATAACTAGTAATAAGCTTACTAAGTTTAAAAAGATTATTAATTATTTATGTTTTGGTATGTTATATTTTTTATTTTTTAGTTTTATAAGTATTGCTTCATATACTAAAGTTGATTTAGCTGATAAGGTTCAACTTTATACTAATGATTTAATTTTAGCAATTGTTCAAATTAGTAATTTAGTATTTGTATGTTGGATTATATATACTGTTTTTTGGTATTTATTTAGATATTTTAAAAAGAAATATGACTAAAAAGATTGGCTGAGTGTTCAGTCAATCTTTTTGTGTACTATGAAGTTTTTTATGTATGAAAATCTTTATTATTATTGGATATTTTGTACGTAATATTCTTCATATGAAATTTTATTTTTTTTAATATATTCAGCTATTTCTTTACCAACGTAGCGATAGTGCCATGATTCGTATTCGTATCCTGTTTCTTTAGTTTTATCTTTAGGAAATCTTAGAATAAATCCATATTTATATGCGTTTTCTTGCATCCATTTAAATTCTTCTGTTACTTCAAAATTAGTATAAGTTTCTGTTCCATTGTATATGTCTACGGCTAGGCCTGTTTGATGTTCAGAATATCCTGGACGCCCTGAATATGTATCGGCTTTTTCTTTTCCGTCACTTTTTACATAGTTATTATATAATTTTACTTGATATTCATAACTTCTATATGTTGACATAGCAATTATTGAGAGATTTTCTTTTTTAGCAGCTTTTGCCATTTCTTCAAAAGCTTCTTTTGCATAATTTACTAGTTGCATGCCTTCAAGTGCGTATTGATTACTAATTTCTTCTAGGTTTTCTGGTACATAATCTTCTTCTAGATAATTATATTTATTTACTAAAATATAGCTTGTATTTAGATTTGTTGCGTTAATATCATTTGTGTAATATTCATTATCAAGTCCAATATTTACTTCTGTTACAATTTGTTCAGTAGTGAGTGTTGGATTTAGTTTTTGATATGATTCATATCTAGAATTGTTTTCTTTTATATAGTAGGATAATTTACTTGCATCTTTTAGCTTTTCATTTGTATTTTCTTTTTGTTCTGTATTATTTGTTAAAACATTAGTAATTAATTTTACACTATACGTGATACTTCCAATAATTAGAAGTATACATATTATAAAGATAGTAAAATTTTTTTTCTTTATTTTTAAGCGTTTCTTTTTTACCACTGTCATATTCTCACCTAATTATATAATATCATTAAATTTTTTTGTTTATGTATAATTTTACTTTAATTTACATAAAAAATGATAGGAGGTAGACATGAGAAAGTTATTTGTTTTGGGTTTATGTATTTCTTTATTTATATGTCCTTTTAGGGTGTTTGCTGTGGAATCTGATATAATACCTGATGCGGTTAGTGGTATATTGATTGAAGCTAATAGTGGAAAAATAATTTATGAAAAAGAAAAAGATAAACGTGTTTCTGTAGCGTCAATGACAAAGATGGTTGCTCAAATTATTATACTTGAACAGGTTGAAGCTGGAAAATTAAAATGGAGTGATGTTGTTACTGTTAGTAAAAATGCTGAGGAAATGGGAGGATCACAAATATATATACAACAAGGTGAGAAGATTACTGTTGAAGATTTAATGAAGGGAATATCGATGGCTAGTGGTAATGATGCTACTGTACAAATGGCCGAAGTAATAGGTGGAACAGAAGAAAAATTTGTTAAGATGATGAATAATAAAATAAAAGAATTGGGACTTAAAAATACACAGTTTAAAAATTGTACTGGTCTTGATGAGGAAGGACATTATTCAAGTGCTTATGATATGGCAATAATTGCGAGAGAATTAGTTGTTAATCATCCTGAAATATTACGCTTTTCTTCAATGTATGAGGATTATTTAAGAGAAGATACAGATAATAAATTTTGGCTAGTTAATACAAATAAATTAGTACGTTTTTATGAAGGAGCCGATGGTTTAAAGACAGGTCATACTGATGCAGCAGGTTATTGTTTGGCCGCAACTGCAAAGAGAAATGGTGTACGACTTATTGGAATTGTTTTGGGAGTTCCGAGTAGTCAAGTTAGAAATACACAGACTATGAACTTACTTGATTATGGATTTAATAATGTAAAAGTTAATGTTTTAAAAGAAAAAGGAACTGTTGTTAAAAAGGTAAAATTAGATAAAGCAAGTGTTGAAGAAATAGATGTTGTTTTAAGTAGTGATTTATCAGTTGTTGAAAGTTTAGATGGTGAAGAACATAAATATACTTATGAAATAAAAATGAATGAGATGAAATTTCCGGTAAAAGTTGGAGATGTTGTAGGAAAAATTAATGTTGTTGAAAATAATAAGATAATTGCTAGTGGTACTTTAACTGTTAATGTTGAAATAAATAAACTTAAGTATTTGGATTTACTATTAAATTCATTACTGGATATTTTTTCAGGAGAAATATAAATATATTTCTTTTTTTGTGATGGGTCTTTAATAAAAAACTATTTGATGTATTATATATTTACAATTTCATTAATTTACTATCTACATTATACGTGATATAATTAATTTTAAGTGAAGGTGGTTATATGGCAAAGAATACTAACAAAAATAAGAAAAAAAATAAAAATAATAGCTATACTGCTAATTCAAATAGTAAATATAATAGATATGAAAAACAAGATAAAAATCTTCAGAATAAAAAAACAAAAGGATCAGAGATCGAATATTTAGATGATTTAGATTCTACTAAAAATTTGGATGATAGTTTTATCGAAGGAATTAGAAGAAAGAAAGTAATTGAGGAGAAGACTGAAATTCTTGATGTTGAAGAAATTAATAAGGCAAATACAGAATTTAAAGAAAGTATTAATTTAAATAATAGACTAAGAGTATGTAGTTATTTACTTTTACTTTTAGTTTTGGTATGTGTCATTTTAGTAATTTTTATAATTTACCATTTTTCTAATTTTGATCATAATGATATTAAAGTAATAGAAAAAGAATCTACTAAGGAAATAACTGTTGTTGATGATAATTATGTATTTTTAGGAGATTCAATTACTGCACAATATGATTTAGGAGAATATTTTTCTGATGTACCAATTGTTAATAGTGGGAAAGTAGATTCTACTACAGGTGATATTTTAGATAAACTTGATGAATTAGTATATCAATATAATCCATCTATAGTGTTTATTTCACTTGGAATAGATGATTTAAAAAATGATATTTCAAATACTGAGTTAACAGAAAATGTAAGAGAAATTATAAATAATATTAAGGATAATAGACCATATTGTAAGATTTATTTGCAATCTATTTATCCAGTTGATGATAGTGATGATTCTACTTTAGATATAGATAATGAACTTATAAGTGAATTAAATAAAGAATTAGTTAGTATTTCTAAAGAAGAAGATATTATATATATTGATTTATATAGTAAATTATTAAGTAATGATGTGTATTTACAATATAATGATAAAAGTAAGAAAATATATGTTCCAGAAGAGGGATATGAATTAGTAACAGAAATGTTAAATGAATATATTAAGTAGTAACGGAGTGGTACAATGGCAAGTAAAGAAAATGTTAAAAAAACTGTTAGATTAGTATCTGTTTTTTTACTTGCTATATTAGTAATATGTTGTATTTTAATGTTATTTTCTGATTATGCTAAAGTAAAAAAATATGAGAATATTGTCTATCCTAATACATATTTAGGTAATTATAAGATATCTGATATTGGTTTTATTTATTTGGAAAAGAGAATAGAGTTTTATACTGATAGTATTTTAAATAATAGTGTTGTTTTGAATGCTAATGGGAAAAAATATAGTTATACATTTAGAGAGTTAAATTTAGAACTTGATACAGATACTATTATTGATGAGATTAAAGCTGGACAAAGTGAAGTTAGTTATTCTAATAAATTAGCTCGTATAAAAGGAAAAAAGAAACAAGTTTATAAATATAAATTAAAATATAGTAAAAATTATTTGATGAAGATTGTTACTGAAATAAAGAATGAAGTTGATGTTAATGTTGTATATGATGATTTAGTTATGAGTTCTGATCGTATTTTGACTTATGTTCCAGGTGTTGAGGGGTATGAGTTAGATGTTGAGAAATCGGTTAATGAAATAGTTGCGGCAATTGAACATCAAGCTTTGGGTGATTTAGAAATTGATTTAATAGGTGAGAAGACAGAAGCTAGTAAAAATAAAGATTTGGCTGTTATTGATACTAAAGTATCTAGTTTTTCAACAGAATTTAATCCTTATATTACTAGGGCTACAAACTTACGTACTGGATTAGCTTATATTGATGGTGCAGTTATTATGCCAGGGGAGATTTTTTCTTTTTATAATTATGCTGGACCTTATAATAAAAGTGGTTATGTTTTCTATTATGAATTTGTTGGAAATGGTGTTTGTCAGATTGCAACGACTGTATATAATGCAGCGTTACTTGGAGGATTAGAAATTGTTAAAAGATATCCACATAAAGCACAGTCTGTTTATGTACCAGGAGGGTTAGATGCAACGGTTGCTAGTTATTCAAGTGGATGGAATGTAGATATGCAATTTAAAAATACTTATGATTATCCAATCTATATATCAGCTTATTCTATTGGTGGTACGGCATATGTTGACTTTTGGTCTAATCATGATGCTAAAAAGGGAAAGACTTATACTACATCTTCTGAACAGATTGGTGATCGAGGTTATACATCATATCTTCATGTTTATGAGAATGGTGTTGAAGTAGAAAAAAGAAAAATAGCCACAACTTGGTATTCTGAATAAAATGGAATATATATTAATTCCTTTCATAGAATTTAATATAGAAAGAGAGGAATTAATATATATGGAAACACTTAAAGTAAGTAGTAAATCCAATCCTAATAGTGTTGCTGGAGCATTAGCTAATGTTTTTAGAGAGAAAGGAACTGTTGAGATTCAAGCAGTAGGTGCAGGTGCTTTAAATCAAGCAATTAAAGCAGTGGCAATTGCTAGGGGATTTGTAGCTCCTAGTGGAAAAAATTTAGTTTGTATTCCAGCCTTTCAAGATATTGCCATTGATGGTGAAGAAAGAACTGCAATTAAATTAATTATCGAAGCTAAATAGTAGCTTCTTTTTTTATATTTGCTTATTTTTTAGTATTTTGATAGACTATTATTATCATGGTAAGGTGATAGTATGGATAGAGAAAAAATGATTATTTGTAGTAGATGTGGTGAAAAAATTAGAGCAAGTCAAAGAAATTGTTTAAAATGTGGACAATTAAATTTTGAAAATCCAGATAATGAATATATGAAAAAATATATATATGATGATAGTGAAGAAGTTTTTAGTCCGAAAAAATTTAAAATTTCGAAATTGTCAATCTTTAGTAATTCAAGACCTGATGAAAAACAAGCAACTAAAGCTGGAAATCTAACTCTTTTTGCACTTGTAAATATAATGCTTTTTTTTCTTATATTATTATTTATTGTGATTGATAGTTATAGTGGTGATTTTAGTAATACAATTTTAGATAAAAAGTTTATTAGTGAATTACTTATATTTTCAGTTTGCTTTATAGAACTTTATTCTATTGAATTGTTAATGATGAAAGCTAATAAACCTTGGTGGGGTGGCTTTATTGTTTTTGGCGCTTTTATTGGTATTTCTTTTCTGTTATATTTAATTAATTCAATTCTTTTATATATTATTTTTGGTATTTTAATATTAGGTATTTGTTATATTTTTGGTGTTTATTTTGGAAAAAGTCCTTTTTTGATATCTTTACTTGCACCAGTAATGTTACCACTTACGGCTTTTAGTAATACAGTAAGTTATAAAGGAATAATTTATATTAATAAAACAAAGAAGGATAATGCTATTGAAATCTTATATAAAGTTAATAAAACTATTTCTTTTGCTTGTTTTATGGTATTTTTACTTGGAATAATATTAATTATTTTTAATTGTAAAGATAAGATTTTGTATAGTATAAATCGTTTTAAAACTAAATCTTTTATTGAAGATGCAGTTGTTATTACTGATGCTGCTAAAAAGAGTATGGCATTTGATAGTTACGTTTGTTCTAATGATTTGTCTTTATTTGAACAGAGTGAGTTTTATATTTCGTTTGATAATGCTGCAGTTTATTTTGATATTGATGAATTAGATGTTTCTCCTTTAAGTGATGCTTATTATGAGGGGTATATTAAAGTTGTTAATTCTAATGATGAGAAAACTAAGTATTATATTTCTATTGATGATACAATGTATGGTATTAGAGAGACTTTATTTGAAGATGTTAGTAGTGTTTATGCTGAGAAAAATATAGTTTCTGTAATGCCAGATGATGTTGTTATTTGTAGAAAAAATAATCTTGATAAATGATGAAATATCGCATATAATATTAACAAGTCGATAATTAGAACTAATAATAAGAAGATTTAATTGTAGAGAATTCGTGGTTGGTGAAAACGATATTAAATACTTATTTGTCTACTCTATAGATGAAGTAAATTCCGGTTTAATGCCGTTATCTAATTAAGTAAAATAAAGGATGGTACCGTGTATATATTGCACTCCTTGGTGCTGTTCTTTTTTTGTTTTAGGAGGTGTTTTTATGATTGATATGCATTATGATTTATTATCTATTGCTTATATAGCGTATTTAAAAGATGATTATTCATATTTAGAAGAGATTTCTAAGTATTTTCATAAAAATAATGTAACTGGTGTTGTAGCGAATCTTTATTTTATGAGTAAGGATGAGATGGCTAGAGAACTTCATTCTGATTATTATAGAGATGATGTGTCGGTTTTGGAGATGTTTGTTAAGGCTAAGAGTGTATTGGATAAATACTTATCTGAAACAAAAATCCTGTATAGTATTGAGGGTGCTGATTATATAAAAGATATTTGTGAGCTTGAGATGCTTTCTAAAGAGGGACTTAATTGTATTGCTTTGGCTTGGAATACACAGAATAAGTATGCTTCTGGTAATAGAAGTAATCAGGGGTTAACTCTTGATGGGAAAAGACTATTAGAGAAGGCAATTGATTTAGGTTTAGGTATTGATTTATCACATGCTAATGAAGAGTCGTTTAGAGATATAATTGATGTTGTTAAAGCAAAACAAGCAGATGGAGTAGATGTTTGCTGTTATGCAAGTCATTCTAATAGTCGTAGTTTATGTCCTATTAGACGTAATTTGACAGATTATCAATTAGAATTGATAAAAAGTGTTGGTGGACAGGTAGGACTTCTTGCTAATAGAAATTTTGTTGTTGGATTAGATGAGCAAAAGACAGCTTCTCAAGAAAAGAAAGAGTTCGAATTTTTAAAGCATATTGTTCATGTCTCCTCGATTATTGGAAAAGATAATATTATGATTGCGACTGATGATATGAATTTTTGTAAGGATGTTGATAGTGAATATGGTGAAGTAGCTATATTTGATTATTCAACTGTTGCACAAAGTATTTCAATATTACTTGCTAAGAAATATGATTTATCTGATATAATGATGATTATGAATGGTACTGCTCAAAATAAAATATTTGACAGGATAAATAATAATAAAAATAGAGGTGTTAAATAATGATAGATATTAAATTAATAAGAGAAAATCCAGAAATGGTAAAGGAAAATATTAAAAAGAAATTTCAAGATGAAAAATTAGTATTAGTTGATGAGGTTAAAGAACTTGACGTTAGAGTTAGAGAAGTTCAAGTTCAAGTTGATGGACTTAAAGCTGAAAAGAATCGTTTAAGTGCTGAGATTGGTAAACTAATGAAAGATAAGTTAGTTGATGAAGCTAATAAAATTAAAGAACAAATTGCTACTATGGCAGATTCTATTAAAGCTTTAGAGGAAGAGCAAGTTGTTTTAAATAAAGAAATTAAAGATAAAATGATGGTTATTCCACAAATTATGGATAGTTCTGTTCCTATCGGAAAAGATGATAGTGAAAATGTTGAAGTAGAAAAATTTGGTGATCCAGTTGTTCCTGAGTATGAAATACCATATCATGCTGATATAGCTGCTGCATTTAACGGAATTGATAAAGAAGCTGCAGGACGTACAAGTGGTGAAGGTTTTTATTTCTTAATGGGAGATATCGCAAGACTTCATGAAGCGATGATTGCTTATGCAAGAGATTATATGATTGATCATGGTTTTACTTATGCTATTCCACCATTTATGATTCATAGTGATGTTGTTACTGGTGTTATGTCTTTTCCTGAAATGAAAGCTATGATGTATAAAATTGAAGGTGAAGATTTATATTTAATTGGAACAAGTGAGCATTCAATGATTGGTAAGTTTAAGGATCAAATTTTGAAGAAAGAGGCATTACCAATTAATATGACTTCATATTCTCCATGTTTCCGTAAAGAAGGTGGATCTCATGGTCTAGAAGAAAGAGGGTTATATCGTGTTCATCAATTTGAAAAACAAGAAATGATCGTTATTTGTGAACCAGAGGAATCTATGGATTGGTATAATAAGATGTGGAAACTTACTGTTGACTTATTTAGACAATGGGATATTCCAGTAAGACAACTTGAATGTTGTAGTGGTGATTTAGCTGATTTAAAAGTTAAATCTTGTGATATTGAAGCTTGGAGTCCTCGTCAAAAGAAATATTTTGAAGTTGCTAGTTGTTCTAATTTAGGAGATGCTCAAGCTAGACGTTTAGGTATTCGTACAAAGGGCGAAAAGGGAACATATTATTTACATACATTAAACAATACTGTTGTTGCTACGCCAAGAGGTTTGATTGCACTTTTAGAAAATAATTATCAAGAAGATGGTAGTGTTAAGATACCTAAAGTGTTACAACCATATATGGGTGGTAAAGAAATTATTCAAGTTAAATAAATAAAAAAATATTAAGAATATGGATTTATCTATATTCTTTTTTTTATGTTATATGTTATAATTAAGAAAATAGGGTAGTGGCTTTTGCTAAGAGATATTGGAGGCGTAGTTATGAATAAAGATGTACAAAATACTGAATACGATGTAGTTTCTGATAATAATCAGTATGTTGATGAACATACTAGTGATGCTGATACTAATGCTGTTTATCAAGAAGAAGTAATTGACAAATCCAATATAAGTCAGGTAGAAGAAAATCCTAATAACGGTGAAGTTGTTTATGAGGAGTATATTGATGCTGATGAGATTATGGAGGGGTATTCTGAAGATGGTACAGTAGTTTACTATACTATGGAAGATGGTGTTCCTAAAGAAATTTTATATCAAGATGAGGAACCTGAAACTGTATATGAAGAAGTAGTTGATGAATCGGGAAATGTTGTATATCAAGAAGTCGTATATGAAGATGAAAATGAAATTTCAGAAGATAAGGCAAATTCTGATGATTCTGTTGAGGATGTTGTTATTATTGAACAGGAATCTGAAAATGAAGAAGTTATTTTAGGGGATAATCAAGCTGATGATGTTTCTTTAGCTGAAGATGATGAGAAAGCTTCTAAAAATACTTTGGAAAATGTTGTAGAAAATGTTGCTGGAAATACCGAAGAAAAGGTTGAAGAATCTCTTGATAAAGTTGTAGAAGAAGAGAAGAAAGCGCCTGTTGATACTCAGCAAAAAGATGAGAAAAGAGAAACCGTTGTTGAAAATAAAACTGAAAATGAAAGTGTTAATACTAATTCAGTATTTTCACAGGAAGAAAAATCTTTAACAACTGATGCTTCTGTAGCAACTAAGGTAGCAGATACTACTTCAGTAACTACAGATAATAATCAGCAAAATTTGGCAGCAACTGCAAGTACGGCAGCTCCTGTTGAGCAACTTGATTCTAATAATTCAAATGTAAATCAGAATACTGCTGTTCAAAATAATGTTAATCAAGTAGCGATGCCTCAGCCTAATGTTACTTATCCGCAACAAAATGCTCAAGGACAGGCTGTTAATTTAGCACCACAGGTTGGAGTTGCTCAAGTGGCGGTGCCAGTATCACAACCGGTTGTGTCATACCCTAATCAAGTACAACAGTTTCAACAACAACAAATTCCAGTTGTAAGTCAACCTGCTGTTCCAGTAACATCTCAAGTTTATCAAACTCCTGTGATGCAGCCGCAACCTACTATGGTAGTTGCTCAACCACAGATAGTTAGTTCAGTTCCAATAAATACTGGTTATCCAACTGCGACTTATCCAGCTACTGGAGGAGTTGCTCCAACAGCGATTTTGACGCCAATGGCTACAAATTATCAACCTACCGTTCAAAATATGGTTGGTCAGACTAATACACCAGTAATGTATCAAGCGGGTTCAGCTGCATATGCTGCAAGAGGAATTCCACAAGTAGGACAAGCAGCTTATCAAAATACTGGAGCTGCGCAAATGGGTAGAACTACAGCAATGGTTAAGCCGGCAGCTACTACTGCCAAATCAACAAATTCATCATCTGATAAGTCCGTTTATAAAAAAGGTCATGGTTTTCTAAAATTACTATTTTCCTTAGCCTTTTTAGCAATTCTTGTTCTTGGAGCTTATATTATTTTCTTTAGAGAAAGTAATTATACTGGTTCAGCTGATGTGGATTTATTATTTGATCCATTTAAACCAATTATGGTTTATCAAGATGATTTAGTAGGATATATTAATAGTAAAGGTGAATTTTTAATTGATCCAATGTTTGAAGAAGGAACAGAATTTTATGGTGATTATGCCGCTGTACTTTTAGATGATGTTTATAAAATAATAAATAAAGAAGGAGATACTGTTGTTACTTGTAATAGTTCGGATCCTCCTGTTTATGATGTTGATTATAATGTTTGGATAATTGATAGTACCTTGTATGATATTAATATGCAAGATTTAGCTCACTTTATAAAAGATGGAGAATATGGTTTTTATTCTTACGTTAATACATCAAAATCTACTGTAGGTGTTGTTAATAATAATGGAGCTATTCTATATTCTGCAGCAGGAACAGAAATAGAAGTTGATACTAGTGCTGCTTATAGTTATGATGCATATGCATTAGTTCATGTAGCTAATGATAAAGATGCTATTATTAGTGGTAAAACTAATAGTGTTATTTATACAGCTGCTTCTAATTCGATTAAAAGTGAGGGGGATGCAATATTCTCAGTAAACTTAGAGGGAATAAATAAATTTTTATATTTTAATGATGGACAATTAGTAAAAGAATTTGATAATGTTTCTGATGTTAATATGTTTAATTATAAAAAGGGAATATTAGAAGTAGTAAATAATGGAACAACTTATTATTATGATACAATTAATGGTGTTGAATTAGATGATGCTGACTATAATAATTCATATACTAATGAGAAATATTATGGATATGAAATTGAACAATGTGGAGAAGGAGCTACTTTGAAATATAGTTTAATGAAAGATGGCGAAGATGTTATGTCTTGTGAGTATGATTCCATAGATTTCCTTAAAGTTGAAGTACATGAATTTGTTAAAGTGAGAACATTAAAAGAATTCGTAGTCTTAACAAAAGGAACAACTACTCAGTTATATGATTTAACCTTTAAAAAAGTAGTTCTTGAATTAGAAAATGTTGTTCCGCAAATAGATGCTAATAGTATGTTTGTAGTATTCTCAGCTAAGGAAGATTCTTCTGCTAAAGAAGACGTAGTATATAGTTTACTTACTGGTAAAACAACGACATTTGCTGCTGGTGAAAATTATTTCATAGCAGGATCTAATTATTTTGTTACTATTGATAAAAATAATTTGGCATCTTATTATAATATTAAATTAGAAGGTATTTATGAAGTTTCTAATTATATGCAATAGATAAGTAAAAAGAGATAAGTTTGTAATACTTATTTCTTTTTTTCATATAATAAATTGGTGATAATATGAATAATACTACTGATAAGTTATTTAATATTAATATTGATTGTAATTCAAAAGAGGGTAAAGTATTAGTACAAGTTGTTCCTAAAAATAAAGAGAAAAAGTAAAATGCTTTTTCTTTTTTCTTGGTTTTAGTATGTAAAAATTACTGATATGTAATGATTTTTGATTGTATTAAGACTTTTAAAATGTTATGATATAATTAAATATAATGGAAGAAGAGGATGTGATAGAGCGTGCATGTATTGGACAATAAATGTCCGGGGTGTGGTGCAAAAATAGCATTTAATCCAAAACTTCAGAAATGGGATTGTGAGTATTGTGGTAGTAAATTTTCATTAGAAGAGATGCAACAATATAATAATGCTAGTAGTGCTGAGGTAAATAAAAAGGCACCTAAAGAAGCAAAAAAACTTGAAAAGATGGATGTATATCATTGTAAAAACTGTGGAGCTGAGATAATGGCTGATGAAACAGTTACAGCAACATTTTGTCTATATTGTGGAAGTACAGCAATTTTGAAAGATAAAATAGAAGATGGTGTAGCTCCTAGTTTAATTATTCCATTTAAAAAGGTTAAAGAAGATGCGGTTATGGCCTTTAAAAATCTTACTAAAGGTAAACCTCTAACACCTAAAGCTTTTAAAGATATGAAGAATATTGAAAAAATAGTTGGTGTTTATATTCCATTTTGGGCATATGACTTGATTGCTGAAGGACAAATGATTTTCTTATCTAAAGATGTTCGTCGTTGGTCTGATTATAATTATGATTATGCAGAAACTAGTAGATACAATGTAACTATGCAAGGACATTTGGAATATAAAAGAGTTTTAGTTGATGGTTCTTCTAGATTTGATAATGATTTGATGGATTCTTTAGAACCTTTTAACTATAATGATTTAGTAGAATATAATCATGCATATTTATCTGGTTTTTTTGCAGAAAAATATGATGTTACTGAAGAAGATGGATTAACAAGAGCAAATGATAGAACAATGAATACTTGTACAAATGTAGTAGAATCTAAAGTAAGACATCAAATTAATTTATTACAAGCAAATGATATGAAAATTACAAAGTCTAATTCGGAATATATCATGTTACCTGTTTGGATGGTTAATGTTAATTATAAAGGTAAGATGTATACATTTGCGATGAATGGACAGACTGGTAAGATAGTTGGTAATATACCGATAGGTGTAAAAGAAGCAATTATTTGGTCACTAATTTTATTTGTTGGTTTCTTTATAATTCTTACAGCTGTTATATACTTGGTGGGGTGATTTATTATGAAGAAATATATTAGATTTTTTGCTTGTTTATTATTATTTATTTGTTTTAGTTGTTTAGATGTTTATGCAAGTACAAATACTTATGATAGAACTGAGGAGAATAATTATTTAGTTACTGGTAGTGATATAACAATTACTGATTCAATGTTGTCTGATATTTTATCAACACCAGCAGTTAAAGCATCAGAAAAAGTATATGATTTTGCTGATTTATATAGTGATTCAGAGGAAGAAAAACTATATTCAGAAATTGTTAAATTTATTGATGATTATAATTTGGATTTAGCTGTTGTAACGATTGATTCTAATACTAAGTCTTCTACACAAGCTTATGCTCAAGATTTTTATGATTATAATGATTTTGGTATTGGTAGTTCATATGATGGAGTATTGTTTTTAATTGATATGCAAAATAGAGAGTATTACATGACAACAAGTGGTTCTGGAATTGTAATGTATACTGATGCGAGAATTAATTCTTGTTTAGATGCGGCATATAATGGTATTGTTTCTGGAGATTATTATGATGGAACAATTTCATTTATTGATACAATGTCTGATTATGCAGCAATTGGTGCTCCAGATGAGTTTGGAAATGAACCTAAACTTACTGGTGTTTCAAAATTAAAAGTAATGCCATGGACTACAATTACTATATTTTCTATTGTAGCAACAGCTTTTGTGATGTATATTTTAATTAGTAATAGTAAATTAGCTCGTCAAGCAAATTCATCTAGACATTATTTGACTAAGGCTGATGTTAGTGTTGCTGATGAAATATTTCTTGGTAGTAATGTTCACCGTTCTGCAAGACATCATGAATCAAGTCATGGTGGCGGAAGTAGTGGTGGAAGTGGTAGAAGTATTAGTTCTGGAAGTAGTGGCCGTAGTCATGGTGGCGGAGGCCGTAGATTTTAAAATAAATTTTAGAAAAGAGGGAATTATTTATGGGTTTAATTAAAGCAGCTGTAGGGGCAATTGGAAGTACTCTACACGATCAATGGAAAGAATATATTAGATGTGAGGACTTAGGACAAGATATTTTAATGAAGAGAGTTTCTACTTCTAATGGGGTTATTACAAAGGATAGTGCAATTCAAGTTGCACCAGGACAAATTGCTGTTATTTTCCAAAATGGACAAATTTTAGATGCAACAGCAGAAGCAGGAATTTATACATTTGATCAATCTAGTTCTCCATCATTCTTTGCTGGACAATTTGGAGCAGTATTTAAAGAAATGTGGGCTCGTTTTACATATAATGGAGCTACTAATAAGGAACAAGCTGTGTTCTATATTAACGCTAAAGAAATTATGGATAATAAATTTGGAACACCAGCACCAATTCCATTCCAAGATTGGTCACATCCAATTCCAAATCAAATGACTAATACAGTTACTCCATTAAGAGTAGAAGTAAAATGTTTTGGTAAATATACATTTAAAATTTCTGATCCAGCAGTATTTATGTCAAGAGTTGCTGGAACAGCTGATGAGTATAGAAAAGATGCTATTGTTGAACAAATGAGATCTGAAGTTATTGGAGCATTCCAAAATGTCTTAAATGAACTTGGAACAGAAAAATATAAAACACCAGTTTTAGAATTACCAAGTAGTACAGATGAAATTAAAGAAGCAATGGACGCTAAAGTATTTGATCAACCAATTCGTAATCGTGGACTTAGTTTAGTTACTTTCGTTGTTGAATCAGTTACATTAGATGATGAATCAGAAAAGAAAATTGATAATTATGAATTATCTTCTAATAGATTTATGCAACAAGGAACACTTACTGGAGCATATGCGCAAGCTGTTAAAGATGCTGCTAATAATGAAGGTGGAGCTATGAACGGTTTCATGGGTATTGGTATGATGAATATGGCTTCAGGTGGTATGATGGGTGGAGCAGTTACAAATGCTTTTAATAATCAAGCAAACGATAATACTCCAAAAACTGGAAGTGGTTCATTCTGTGGAAATTGCGGTAACCCAACTAATGGTGGTAATTTCTGTACAAATTGCGGACACAAATTAAATTAATTTTACATATTTCGTGTAAATAGATTTACGTAAAATAAAAATGTAAATATATGTAAAAGAGGAAGAGATCAGGATTCGTTTATGAACTGATCTTTTTTGTTTATAAGAAATTTTCTCTAAACTTTGTAGGAAGGCGAGTAGTAATTGCTAATAATATAAGTGTAGAGATGAATATTCTCTATATTAAAAAAATTTGTTGGATGTATTATTTTGTTAAATGATGAGTACGGTGGCAACCATCGGAATTTAAGCCTATGGAGAATAGAGGGTACTCTAGTCAAAGAAGTAGGAAGTTGGATCGGTAACGACCAAAGCGACAAAATTTATTTTGTCTTTTGTTCTTGTATAAAAATTCTTTCTTTTAATCATTATTATAGTAGATAGGGAGATGAGAATTTGACAAAATCGTGTAAATCTGCTAAAATAAGTAACTGTCACATGAACAAAGAGGTGTATATGATGTTTTATGATGAGCAACAAGCTTTTAATGCTTGTAGTGAGGAACCATCCCTGATTTTTGCTCTAATTAAAGAAGGGCATTTTGGTGTGGTTGATTCATTAGTTGAAAAGAATAAAATAGATGTTAATTTGTGTGATAGTGTAGGTAACGATGTTGTTACTAGATTATTAAAAGCTAAGCAGTATGAATTAGTATTAAAACTTATGAAAAAGCGTAGTTGGGATGTAAATCATCAGAATGCTGATGGAGATACTTTTGGACATATTTTGGCACTTGATAATTCAGTATCAGCACTTATGATAATTGCACAACTTACAAAGAAGAAAAATTATCTTCCAAATATTAAAAATAATAAAGGTGAAACAATATTTGATAGAGCTATTAATAATAATTATATTGGAGCTGCTTTTAAAATATTAGAAGATAAAAGATTTAATAATATAAACGTTTTATCGTTTAGAAAATTATGTCATGCGTCTATTAAAAATGTTTATTATGGTAAATATTCTAAACTTAACAATTTAGAAATTATTGTAGAAAGTCTTGAAAAGAAAGATTTGGTTCCAAGTATGAAGAATTTAGTTGATAAAATTAATGAAAACTTGGATGAGATTAAAAATGAAATAATGGATAATGGATATTCAGTACTTGAAAATATTATTCAGTCATCTTTAGAAGAGGCAATTATTTAGTTGCTTTTTCTTTTTTTTGAATTTATGTTATTATAGGTGTATACAATTATTTAGGGCGGTGTTTTTATGATTACAATGGACTTTGAGAAAAGTATGTATGATAAATTTATAGAAAATGAAGAATTAACTACTAAAGATTTACTTAGTATTGGATTTACTAGTAGGGATTTAACTAGATTAAAAGAAAAGGGAAAATTAGAATCTGTTAGACGTGGTGTTTATCGATTAGTTGATGCTGATGGACTATTTAGTTATTCAAGAGAATTAGTTGAAAAAGAAGAATATGAAAGAGCTGGGATGGCACTTGACCGTTGTTTAGAAATTTCTCCTGATAATGGTACTATTGCAGCTAACGTTTTTTCTGTTTCTATTGGAAGTAAAAACTTTGATAGAGCAGTTAAATGTATAGGAATTTTAGCAAATACTGATAATAAGTTTTATGAAAATGATATAAATTTATGGTTATTATTATTAGGATATGCTACAGAATTACCTGAAGAATATCGTCAAAAGAATAGAAAAGCTACTCTTGATAATATTTCTGTTTATGAACTTGATGATAGATATTCTGATATTGAATTAGCTAATAAAATTAGAGAAAAGGTTTTAAGTCGTGAATTTAATGTAGCTGCTAGACTTCTTTGTGAAACTAAAGAATTTGAAGAAGAAAAGTTTTATGCAATTGTTACTTTTAAATTATTAAATTATGCACATCGTGTTTATGGGAATAGACGTAAATTATATGCTGAATTAATCAGTGATAATAATTATGTAAAATTAGTTGATGTAATTGGCGAAGATAGTAAGAGATGGTGCCTTACAAAAGAAGAAGAATATATTTTAACAATTGCGAACCAAATGGTTTCTTTAGAAGAAGAGCAAGTTCTTCCTCAAGTGAAAGGTGTAACAAAATTTACTTTTGAAGAAGCAATTAAAAAATGTAATTATCGTTTAGCAAAAGAAATTTATCAACGAAACTTTTGGGTGGAATCTGATAAAAAGGATTGTACTGTTATTCATGATAAAGTACTTGAAATGATGCTTAATAAAATAAATGATAGAATTGATGAAATGAAAATTACTAAAGCTGCTAAAGATGTGGGAGCAGATGAGTTTTCAAAGATTACTGCTGCTTTGATGAATCATGATGTAGATAAAGCATTTAAAACAATGGAACAATATTTAGTACAAATTGATAGATATAGCTATCGTAAGTATGTTGCATCATTAATCAAACTAAGTTTATTGGATAAAGATATGTCGTTTACTGAACCAATGCTTGCATTATCAAGACTTAGTCGAAATGATTATCAGTTTGATGTAGCTGTTTATATTCAAGATTTTTATTTTAATTTAACTAATGGTAATTTAAAAAGAGCGGCTGTCTTTTTAGATATTATTTCTTGCTCTAAAGATGTAGGTGGTATTCCAATTGATACTACAGATATGAGAGAAGCATTAATTAATGAAATGAAAAATAAAGGTATGCATGAAGAGGCACTTGCGATTAGTTTACCTAAAGCAAAAGTTGTAGAAGAGCCTGTTATTCAGAAAAAACGTGTTTCTAAAGATGAATTGGCATCAGAATACTGTATGTTGGCAGATGTTGTCGATAAAGTTTTAAGAGATGATAATGTTGCGATGTTAGAGCCAATGAGTGAAGAAGATACTGAAAAAGTTATGAAAATATTAAGTAGAGTTAAAGATGTAGATTCATTTATAATAAATAGTACTGATGGTAAGAGTAGGCATATTGTTTTAAAATACTGTGGTAGAATAAAAGAATTTATTGATAGAGGAGAGGCTATTAGGAAAGCTAAGAGAGCTTATAGTATAAAAAATTATGAAGACTGTATTTCCTTATATGAAAGTATTCTTCCAATTACTAAAAGACCTAGAAGTTTTATTTATTCGCAACTTGGAATGTCTTATTATGAGACAGCTAAAGATACAGATTTTGCCGATGCGATAGACTATTTAACTTTAGCGAATGCGGCTTGTAGGGAAGAAAAGAGTAAATATGGTTTTTCAGATTTAGTTGAAAGATTAAAGGTACGTAGTGGTTATAATGGTATAAAAATAAATTGTTCTAATAGTAAGAGTAGTAATACTAACAGTAATAGTAATGCTGTTCAATATGTTAAGAAGGATGAAAATAATCAAGAAAGAATTACGTGGTAAAAATACTATAATAGTTCTTTTTTTCTTTTTAGGTTTTATGTTATGATAGATGTAAATTTATTTTTGGGTGGTGTTATTTATGACTTTTAAAATGAAAAATCGTATGTTTGATTTATTAATAGATAAAGATTTTATTACTGCTGAAGAATTAGCTAAGATAGGTTTTACAAAAGAAGAAATTGATAGTCTTTGTAAGGATAAGTCTCTTTCTTTATGTGAAAATGGAGATTATACTTTAGGTAAGGTACAAGGATTGATGCTTTATTCATATTCTCTTTATAAAAGAGGTAATTTAGAAAGATATAGACAGGCAGTTCAGGCATGTTTAAGATTTTATCCTGATAGTTGTACTGCGTCTACTTTACTTTTCTCTGAGGCGATAATTGAAAATGATTATAGTAAGGCTTTTGAATATTTTGAAATAATGAATAAATCTCCTGATAGTAATAATATTAAAGATTTTAATTTTTGGTTATTATTATTGAGTTATGTTGTAGATGTTCCAGGAGAATATATAGATAAATTAAGTAATTTGAGATTGGATGATATATTAATTAATACTGAAGATAGAAGATATTCTGATTGTGATAAGTTAAATGAAATTAGAAAGTTAGTTTTTGAAGGTAATTTTGATAGTGCAATTGAATTAATTGGAATGTTAGAAGAAGCAAAAAATGATAAAGCATATAATAAAATTACAAGAAATTTAATTATGTTAGCAAAAGAAAATTATCATGTTGACTCTAATAATATGGAAGTTTATTATGATTTAGTTGTCGCAGAAGATTATGCAAAATTAATTGGAATGTTAGATGATGTTCAAAGTAAGAGAAGATTTACTTTTAGTGAGTTTTGTCTTTATACCTTAGCTAAAAATATGACTAATATGATGGAAAGTGGTCGTGTTCCTAAAATTAAGAATTGTGATGATATTAATTTTGTTGAAGCGATTGTTAAACATAATTATGAACTTGCTTTACAAATAAATAGATGTGCTAGTGTTAGAGAAAATTGTTCTAAGGATGAAGCTGTTTCTTTGATGTTACAAAGAATCATTGATAAAAGAGATGAAATTAAATTTCAAAGAACTGCTAAACAAATTGGTTCAAATGAATTTGCAAAATTCTATAATGATTTAATGAGTAATGATATTGATAATGCTTTGGAAAAGTTACATGTGTATTTAGCAAAAATGGGTAAGAGTGAATATTATAGTTATATTTTTTCTCTAATTAAACTTAGTTTAGTGGATGAAGATAGAGCATATGTTGCGCCTATGTTAGCTCTTTCAAGTATAAAAAATGATGATTTTTATTTTGATGTATCAACATATCTTCAAGATTTTTATTTTGCATTTGCGACTAAAGATTATAAAAGAGCAATTGTTTATCTAAATATTTTATCTTCTTCTAAAGATATTGGTGGTGTTGTAGCGATAGATACAACTGAGATGGAAAAAAGTTTGTTTGATGCTATAAGAGAAACTGATATTAATGAGTTAGATATTGTAATTGAAATGCCTAAAGTTAAAACTATTACTGATAAAATGGTGACTAGCGATAAAAAAGTTATAGAAGAGAGTACTTCTAAAGAAAAAGTGGAAACTATTTCGATGGAAACTGTTACTGAGGTACCAAAAGAAGAAGTACAGAAAGCGAAGGCTGTAGAAGAAAGTAAGTTGGATGAATTATCTAGTAAATATAGTCATTTGACTACTGTAATTGATGCTGTTATTGATGGTGATAATGTTGTTTTATTAGAACCTATGAATGATGAAGATACACATAATGTACTTTATCTTGTTAGTTGTATTCCAGATATAGAAGTATCTTTAGTTGATTCTATTGATTCAGAAAATAAGCATGTTATGTTGAGATATACTCGTAAAAGTAATGAAAGTGTTTCTGGTGGAGAACTAATTAGAGCTGGAAATACCGCATATTATGAAAAAAGATATGCTGACTGTATTGATTGCTTTGAACAATTCATTTCATGTCGTGGTAATCCAAGAAGTTTTATTTATGCAAAACTTGGATTGGCTTATAGAGCGCTTGGTACTAATGATGCATATTGTAATGCGATTGATTATTTAACTATTGCGACTTCTAAATCTGTAAATGATTATGATGGAGACTTTGACTTTACTAGAATTGTTAGAGAGTTAAAAGATATTTGTGGTTATAATGGAGTAAGAGTTGTTTCAGATAATGAATTTGTTTCTTCTGATAGTAATGAGGTACAATATATAAAGAACGATAAAAAATAATTTTTAAAGTGACTATTTAGTTGCTTTTTTTTTGTCAATTTATGTTATTATATAAAGTAGTGGGGTGCGTATCGGTGGTTAATTATAAGTTGATGAATGAAATGTTTATGGAAAAGAATGTTCTTAGTACTAAAGATTTACTTTCTATTGGATTTAATAGTCATGATTTGACTAGATTAGTTGATGATGGAAAATTAAAAAGAAATGGTAGAGGTTTATATTCTTTACCAATTATTGATAGAGAATTAGTTTATCCTCTTGTTAATGTTGTTGAGAGAGTGCGCAGTGGTGAAACTCTTGTGATGTTAGAACCATTAGAATTACAAGAAGCTACTTTAGTTTTGGATACTGTTTCTAATATTTCTAAGGTTAGATCTTTAGTAATTGATGAGGCTGATAAAAAAAGAATAGTATTACGTTATGTTGATAAAGGCAATTTTTCTATGGATTTGTCTGATTTATTAGAAAGAGCTAATTATCTTTATGAGGCTGAGTTTTATGATGGATATATTGAAACGATGGAGACAATTTTACCTAGTATTGATAATCCTAGTAGTGATATTTATTTAAAACTTGGATTTAGTTATCAACAATTGGTTTCTGTTGATATTAACAAAGCTTCTAAGATGATAGATTATTTTACTTTAGCGGCCGCTACTAATGAGGAAAATAAAGGAAAATTATTGGTTGATTTTATGAAGGAAAAATATAAATACAATGGCGTTAGAATTAAAGATAATTTTCCAGGACTTGGTCATGTTTTTGAAAAGACTGTTCAATGTAAATTTAGTTTGGAAAGTTGATTTTTAGGGTTTGTTGAGTTATTATATGTTCGATAAAGAAATGGAAGTGATTTTATGCACCTACCTAATTATAGTGATGCAAGACGTAGAGAAGATAAGGATTATAAAAGAGTTGATTTTAAGTTTAGTGAGAATATTAAAAATAAATATAGTGGTAAAACTTTCTTTTTAAAGACATATGGTTGTCAAATGAATGAACATGATAGTGAAAATATTGAAGCTTTACTTTCTGAACTTGGTTTTTCGAGGGTTGATGATTATGAAGAGGCAGATTTAGTTTTACTTAATACTTGTTCTATTAGAGAGAATGCTCATAATAAAGCTTTTGGTATGTTGGGAAGACTTAAACACTTAAAAGAGACTAAGAAGGATTTAATAATTGGTCTTTGTGGATGTATGGCACAGGAAGCTAGTGTTGTTGAAGAGATTATGGAAAAGTATAAATATGTTAATTTTGTATTTGGTACTCATAATTTATATCAATTACCAGAAATTATTGATACAGCAGTAGAAGAGGCTAAACAACAAATAGAGGTATTTTCAAAAGAGGGAGACTTAGTTGAAGGACTACCGGTAGTTAGAGCTAATGATTATAAAGCTTATGTTAATATTATTTATGGTTGTAATAAGTTTTGTACTTATTGTATAGTTCCTTATACTCGTGGTAGAGAACGTAGTCGTGCTAAAGAAGATATTTTAAAAGAAGTAGATGAATTAATTAATCTTGGTTATAAAGAAGTAACTTTACTTGGACAAAATGTTAATGCTTATGGTAAGGATTTATATGATGATTATACTTTAGGTAATTTACTTGAAGATATTGCGAAGAAAGACATTCCTCGTGTTAGATTTATGACTTCACATCCATGGGATTTTACTGATGAGATGGTAGAAGTAATTGGTAAATATGAAAATATTATGCCAAGTGTACATTTACCAGTACAAAGTGGATCTAGTCGAATTCTTAAACTTATGGGAAGACGTTATACTAAAGAGAGTTATTTAGAGTTATTTAATAAAATTAAAAATACTGTTCCAGGAGTATCTATTTCGACAGATATTATTGTAGGTTTTCCTGGAGAGACTGAAGAAGATTTTTTAGAAACATTAGATTTAGTAGAAAAGTGTAAGTATGATAATGCTTTTACTTTTATCTTTTCGGCAAGACAAGGTACTCCTGCTTGTAAATTAAAAGATGAGACTTCATTAAAGGAAAAAGAAGATAGATTACAAAGATTAAATGAAGTTGTGAATAAGTATTTCTTAGAAAATAATAAGAAATTAGAAGGTAAGATTGTACCTGTACTAGTTGAAGGTTTATCTGAAAAGAGTGATATGTATTTTGGATATACTGATACTAATAAATTAATTAATTTTTCAGTTGATAAAGAAGTTAAGATAGGTGATATTGTTAATGTAAAGGTTACTTCAGCTAAAACTTGGAGTTTAGATGGTGAATTAGTTGGATAAGGCACTTGATGATGTAATTAATTGTATTATTGAATCTGATGAGTATAAGAAATGTGAAGAGATAAAAAAACAGATGAATGATAATACTGAGTTAATGGAGTTAATTGAAAAGATTAAGAAATTACAAAAAAAATATGTTAATACAAATAGTGATGAAGTTTTAGTTGAATTAAAAGAATTAGAAGAAAAACTTAATTCAATTCCTATTTATGTTATTTATATGCAATATTTAGAAAAAGTAAATGAAAAAATAGAATTTGTAAAAGATGAACTTAATGATTACTTTTATAAAGTATTTAATAATTAAAAAACTACTAGTTTGAATTAGTAGTTTTTTAGTTCTTCTAATATTTTAGATACGCAATTAGATATAAATTCATTTATTAAAATTATGTCAAATATATAACTCTTTTCTTGTTTAGAGTTTTCAATGATTATACCCATTTGATCAATTAAAATATTTAATTTATTTACTGGTATTTCATTTAGTGGTGTATTTGGAATTTGAAATTCTTCATAAAATAAAGATAAATCTAAGTTATATTCATCGATTAATTGAATGTTTAAATTGGTATAATCTTGATAGATAAGTTTACCAATTTCATCTTCTGTAGTTGTGATTATTGTTCCATCAAGTAACTTTACCGAATTACTATAGGTTAGTTTTTCTAGAAATTCGTCGAACCATATTTTATCTGTGTATAGATGAATAAAATATCCTAAATTAAAGTCATTATCTTTAAAATCTTTATATTTATTTGTAAAAAGTTCTATATTTGGGACATCCTTTTTTGTATTATATAGAAAGTGTGATTCTTTCTTTGAAGCTTTAATTTGTTTAGATATATCTGGGGCAATTGATCCTAGATAGTAATCTTTTTTATTTTTAATATTTAAATTTTTTTCTAATTCTTTTGCGACTGCAAGATGTATAACTGCTGATGCCATAAGTATCCTCCTTGTTTTTATTTTAACATAAATTTTCTTAAATCTATGTAGTTATTTCTATATTATTTTTTTATCTTTTTTTATTTCTATTTGTGCTTATGATGAATAGAATCTTGCTGCTGTAATATTAGAATTTACAAATTTACAATGAAATAGATATTGTGTTATAATGGCTATGATGTGAGGGTATATATATGATTAAAAGATTAGATAATAAGGGTTTTACTTTAATTGAGTTACTTGCTGTTGTTTGTATTATGAGTATTTTATTAATGATTGCTGTTCCTGCTATTACAAAGGTAATTGATCGATCTAAAAAAGATACTCTTATAGGAACTATTGATGCTTATATGGATAGTTTAAAGCTTGATGTTACTGATGGACAATATGATTTTGAAGATGCTAGTACTATTTTTGCTGTACCAATTGAATGTATTGAGTTACAACAGAGTCCAGAGAATCCTTATGGTGAATGGTTACAAGCTAATGATGATTATATGTTTTGGCTCAATATGATTCTAAAAATCAAAGATATATATATGGATTTACATATAATGATAGTGTTGGTTATGGTTTGTATCCTGTAGTAAGGGATAATTTAAATAAAGGTGGTTCTCAAATTGGATTTGATTTAGATTTACAAAGACCATTTACTGGTTCTTATACTAATATAACTGCAAAAGAAAATTGGAATGGATTTAATATTGATGATAATACTAAGCTTGTTGTTTTTAGAGCAGAATCAGAAGGTAAAACTGGAAATGGTGTAGATACATGTACTTTGATTCAAAAAGGAAATAATTATGCTGAAATAGAGGGATTAGCACATAAACCAATTGAAATTAATAAAAATGGTGTTGCTAATTTAGTTGTTGATATAACATTAGAAGATACTCCAATATATAATAGACCTACTAATAATCAGAATGTAACAATTAATGGTAATGGACATACTGTTACGCAATTAGTTACATCTACTGAAGCTTTGAGTTGGAGTGATGATGATAAATTCCCTAATATGGCTTATGTTTTTACATCTACTAATGGTTCGACAGTAACAGTAAATGATTTGACTATTGCTGGACAAGCTCAGACTGTTATGTTAGGACATTATAAAAATGCTACTTATAATAGCTTTGATACAGAACTAAATAATGTTAACATTGTTGGGTTAGAGGTATTCTCTTTTAGCTCAGGAATTGCTCCAGCTGTAGCTGTTTATGGAACTGCTAGAATTAATAATTGTAATATTTATGGTACTAAACTTTCTAGTCTAGATACTGATAATTATGCTGTTTATGATATAGCAGTTGTTAATTATACAAATACAACAATAAATGATAGTAAAATTGGTACTATTTATACATGGAATCATGCTTATTTAGAATTGAATAATACAGAAGTTGATAATATCTATACTAAAATTACTAAAACAAAAGGTAATTTAGTAGTTGGTAGTGGTTCTTATATTAAAAATATAACTGCTAGTTATGCTAAAAATCTTGCGATTACTATTAAAGCAGGAGCAGTTGTTGATACACTTGATTTAAGTAAAGTAACAAGTTTAGATAGTTGTGTTATTACGATTGAAGATGGGGCTATTGTTAATAATACTATTTATCCATAAAAATAACTTAATACAGTAATGTTAACTTTATTTTGATGATGTTATTGTATTAGAGTTTTGGTATTTATAAATTTTATCTAAATTTATCTATGATTATTTTGTACTCTTAATTACTTTCCTGCATATATTACATTAGGAGGTTACTTATGGCTAATTATAGAGAGATTGTTACTAAGGCTGTTATTGCTAAGGGGAAGAAACTTTTTACTGATGATTATACTGTTGGTGTTAGTAATAAACCATCAACTATACTTGGGTGTTGGGTAATTAATCATAATTTTAATGGAGTAAAAACAGGGGATGAAATTAGAATTACTGGTAGTTACGATGTAAATATTTGGTATTCTTATGATAATGATACTAAAACAGAGGTATTAAAAGAAAATAAAACTTATACTGAAGTTGTTCATTTACGTGATAGAGATGAAGAGACTACAGGGGAAGAAATTATAGTTAGAAGTTTAAAACAACCTAGTTGTGTAAAAGTTGACATAGTTGATGGTAATATTAAATATGTTATTGAAAAAGAACTTGGCATTGAATTAGTTGGAGATATAAAAGTTAAAATTGAAACTAATTTGGAAGAAGACCCTTGGGAAGAAATATTAGAAGAATCTAAGTTAGAAGAAGAAGTTAATAAAATTGATGATGTTGTTTCAGATGACTTTATAAATGATCAGACTATTTAAAAGATAATAACTTTTGTTATTATTTTTTAGTGTTATAAAAAAATGGTTGACAAGTATAAAATTACGTAATATAATATCTACAGGAATTTTGAAATGGAGGGAAAAAATATGGCAGTTAAATTAAGATTAACAAGAATGGGGTCTAAGAAGAAACCTACTTATAGAATTGTTGCTACTGATTCAAGACGTCCAAGAAGTGGTCAATACTTAGAATTAGTTGGTACTTATGCACCAGTTGGAGCAGAAGCTCAAGTTAAAATTAACGAAGAAGTTGCTTTAAAATGGTTAAATAATGGAGCTATTCCTACTGATACAGTTAGAAACTTATTAAGTAAAGCTGGAATCATGAAGAAATATGCTGAATCAAAAACAAAGAAGGATAACTAATTATGGATTTAGTTCTTTTAACAGAAGAAATAGTTAAATCTTTAGTAGAAAATACTGAGGCAGTTAGTGTTAAAGAATTTCCTACAGAAGAAGATAATGTAATACTTATTCAAGTTATGGTTGCTGAAGAAGATATGGGAAGAGTTATTGGTAAAGGTGGAAAATGCGCTAATGCTTTAAGAACTCTTGTACAAGCTAGCAGTAGTTTAAAAGATAATAAGTATGTAAAAATTGATATTGATAAATTTTAGAAAGTCTTTGACTTTCTTTTTTTTTAGCTATGTTATATAATTATAAAGAGGTAATGTATATGATGAATGAAGAAATGAAAATACCTGAGCACGTAGCGATTATTTTAGATGGTAATCGTAGATTGGCTAGAAAAAGAGGAATGACTCCACAAGAAGGACATTATCGAGGATTTACTAATTTAGAAAATTTAGTAGATTATGTTTTTTCTAAGGGAGTTAAAGTTTTAAGTGTTTATGCTTTTTCAACTGAGAATTTTAGTCGTGCAGCAGCAGAAGTTGATTATTTAATGGATTTGTTTGCTGTTACTTTTAAGAAATATTTTGAAAGACAAAATAAAAATAATGTACGAATTGTATTTTCTGGTCGAAGAGCTCCTTTACCAGAAAAAGTCCTTAAAATTATTGATGAAATCACTGAAAAGACTAAGGATAATACAGGGCCTGTTTTTAATATTTGTGTTAATTATGGTGGAAGAGCTGAGATTGTTGATACGACTAAGAAATTATGTGAAAAGGTTCTTGCAGGAGAGGTTTCTATTGATGAGATAGATGATAATTTATTTGAAAAGAATTTGTATAATGATTTACCACCTGTTGATTTGATGATTAGAACTAGTGGTGAACAAAGATTAAGTAATTTCTTATTATGGGAAAATGCTTATGCTGAATTTTATTTTCCAGAAGTTGAATTCCCATCATTTGATGAAAAAGAATTTGATAAAGCTTTGGAAGTATTTGATGAGCGTAATAGAAGATTTGGAGGTCAATAATGAAATTAAGAGTTATTAGTGCAATAGTGATGATTGCAATTTTTGTTCCTTTATTACTGATAGGTGGTACACCTTTTGCAGTTTTTATGACAATACTTTCAGTATTAGGACTTTATGAAATTATTCATGTAAGAGAAAGTGAACGTAAATTTCCTATTATTGTTAAGATATTTGCATATTTACTTGTAATGTTTTTTACGATATGTAATTTTGATTCGTTACAATTTGTTTTTAATGTAGATTATAGAGTAATAAGTTTTATAATATTTGCTTTCTTATTACCAATGATTTTTATTAAAGATACAAAAGTTTATGATTTGAATGATGCTTTATTTTTAATTGGATCTGTGTTATTTGTTGGTCTTGGATTTAATTTAATGATAGTTACACGTAATTTTGATATGTCTTATATCATATATTTATTATTGATTACAACTATTACAGATACATTTGCATTGTTTACTGGTAAATTAATTGGTAAAAGAAAACTTGCTCCAACAATATCTCCGAAGAAGACAATTGAAGGATCTGTTGGTGGTTCTTTAATGGGAACAGTTGTAGCATCTGCTTATTATATTACAGTTATTAATCCATATCATTCATTAGTTTTAGTTATATTAGTTACTTGCTTTTTAACTGTTGTAGGACAACTTGGTGATTTAGCATTTTCTTTTATAAAGAGAGAATATGGTAAGAAAGACTTTTCTAATTTAATTCCTGGTCATGGTGGAATACTTGATAGATTAGATAGTTTAATATTTGTTGTTTTAGCATTTATATTATTACTTGGTATTATTTAGGAGGGATATACTTGTCTGTTATTTTGAACATAATTTTATTTGTTTTAATTTTAGGGTTTATTATATTTGTACATGAATTTGGTCATTTTATCTTTGCGAAAATTACAGGTGTTTATGTTTATGAATTTGCACTTGGTATGGGACCTAAATTATTTAGTAAAAAGGGTAAGGAAACTGAATATACTTTAAGAGCTATTCCAATTGGTGGTTTTTGTCAATTAGCTGGTGAGGATGTAGAAGATGATGATTTAAAGAAAGTTCCAAAAAATAGAAGATTACAGTCTAAAAGCTGTTTTCAAAGATTTTTAATTATGTTTTTTGGAGCTGGTAATAACTTTATTTCTGCAGTTTTGATTTTATTTTTTATGTCATTGATTTGGGGTGGAACAACTTTAAATCCTGTTATTACAACAGTTGAGGAAGATTATCCAGCTTATAATGTTGGGTTGAAAACAGGAGATGTAATTACTGAAATTAATGGACATAAAGTTACTACAAGTGATGATATATCATTGTTTTTAACTGTTGCTAATCCAGAAGAAAAAACAAGTATTGTAGTAGAACGTGATGGAAAAGAATTGACATTTAAATTTAAACCTAAAGAAATTACAGAAGATGGAACTACTACTTATAGATATGGTATAGGTATGCAACAAGAGGAACAACATGGTTTTGTTAATGCAATTAAATATACATTTAAAAAGACTGGTTCAATATTTAAACAAATGGCATATACTGTAGGATATTTATTTACTGGTGGAATTAAACTTAATCAATTGAGTGGACCTGTTGGTATTTATTCAATTGTAGGTGAACAAAGCAAGGCCGGATTTAATAATATTTTATATTTAGTTGCTTTCCTAAGTATTAATGTAGGATTTATTAATTTACTTCCATTACCTGCCTTTGATGGTGGACATATTTTATTTATAATTATAGAAAAAATTAAAGGTTCTCCTGTTTCTCCAGAATTAGAAAATAAAATACATACTGTGGGATTAATGCTTTTAATGTTGCTTATGCTTGTAATTACTATTAATGATATTTTACGTTTATTTTAGATATTTTTATGCTATAATAGAGTAAAGAATAGAGGGATGTTATGAAGCTGGTTATTATAATTTTCGTGATTATTATTTTAATATCATTTATAACGGGTATTATTTTAAGTATACGTGAAAATAAAAAAACTAATTTGGGGTCGTTGACTGATGATCCAAGAATATTGTTTAGTGTGGATGAAGATAAGGCTGTTATTATTCCTACTTTATCAAAAGAAGTTAATACAACTTCAAATGTTAATGTTTCAGAAGAGAAAGTTTCGGTATTGGATGTTTCTGGGGAGAATAATGTTTCTTTAAAAAATGATAGTGAGGGATTTTCTTTACCATCTAGTTCAGAATATGGTTTGAATAAATTTGTTTTTCAAGGTAATGTACAAGAAAAGAATGTACCTTCAAATTTAGTTCAGACTCCAGCTAGCGATTCTTCTATTGTACCTGAATTACAAGAAGAGACTTTAAAAGAAAAAGTTAGTGATTCAAGATTTATTGCTTTTGATGAAGGCAATGAGGAAATTATTTAGTGATTATTATTAAAATTTTTAAAGTAATAATTAGTGGATTCTATTTTCTTTGTTCGTTATTATCTAAAGGTTTTTACTTTTATTCAAAACAGTTATTTATAGTTTTAAAAAAAATATTTAAAACTAATAAGCTTGATCCGGTAATAAAACATTATGAAAAAAGACAAAAACAACCTGAATTTTGTTTATTATTAATACTTTATTTTATTGCGATTATTACTCTTGTAAAAATATTTTATGTAAAGCCTCAAGAAGTAGTAAGAAATAATATTGATATGGATATTATTGATAATGTTGAAGTTAATGAACAAGAAAAGGATAATGATTCTGTAACTCAAGAAGATGATTCTAGTATGGAAGATTCTGATCTTAGTAATGATAGTAATTCTAATGATAATAGTATTATTAGTGATACTAATCCTTTTCGAAATTTTGCTAAGACAAGTTTAAGTGTTGTAAATATTAACGAATTAAAAAAGTCTAATTCTGATACTATTGCTTGGATAAGTGTTGATGGTACTAATATTAATTATCCAGTTGTTCAAACTAAGGATAATGATTATTATTTATACCATTCTTTTGATAAGACTTATAAAAAAACAGGTTGGATTTTTATGGATTATCGTAATAGTAGTGATATGAGTAATCATAATACAATATTTTATGGACATAATTTACTTAATAAAACTGCTTTTGGTAGTATTAGTAATATTTTTACTGATGATTGGGCTAGTTCATCTAATCATACAATAGTTATTTTAACTGAGGATATGCAATATGTTTATAAGATATTTTCTGCATATTATATAGAGCCAGAAATTTATTATTTACAAAATGTATTTTATTCTAATTCAGAGTATCAAGCATTTTTAGATACAATTAAATCTAGAAATATAATTAATGTTGATAATAGTGTTGATGTTAACGATAAAATAATTACTTTATCTACTTGTACAGATGATAATCAAGGTAGAAAAGTTGTTCATGCAAAACTTATATCTAGTAGTAAAAGATCTTGATAGATCTTTTTTTGTTGTGAAATTAAAACCACCAGATAGTTGATATTTTTTTGTAGCGAATTTCCCATCTGATTTGCAGAAGTAAATGCACATAAATAAAAAAACGTGCATTTAAATAAAAATTTACATACACACTGCATGTAGAAAACATGGTTGACAAAAATACGTGGGGGGGGGGTATATTTATAATATAGGTAGGTGTATGATTGTGAAAAAAGTAAACAAAAAGGGATTCACTCTAGTTGAATTGTTGGCGGTTATTGTCATTATGGGTATTTTAATGATGGTCGCAATACCTGCGATAACTAGAACAATCGAAAATTCAAGAAAGGATACATTTGTAGATATTGCGAAATCTTATGTTAATTCAGCTAGGAACTTATGGACAGCAGATGGACTAACTTGTGAGGGAGATGTTTCATCAGCTGTAGATGATGGGGATTATTATATTTTGATTAATACAGCAGATTCCGCAAGAGACCATTTACCAGTACTTCTAGATCAAGGAGGAAAATCATCTTGGGGAGATCGAGATGTAAATGGTTATGTAAGAGTAAATGTTACGACTATTCCTGGTACAGATAGTGATGGAGACGGAGTATATGAAGTAGAACCAAAACGAGTAACTAAATTTTATGTAGCTTTATCAGATGGATTACATGGAATATTAGATGATGAAAATACGGTATCAGATGATTTAGTAAGAGGCAACGTAAATATGGAGTTAACAGATAGTGATAAAAAGAAGGTAGAGTTGACTGCATATGATGGAAGACTTGATTGTGCAATAAATGCGAATGGGAAATATTCGTGTACAGGAGTAAGCCCAGTAAAGAACATTACAGGAGTATGTGTTGATGATAATACATCCGTTGGAGTAACAGGAAGAGTAGAAATGATGGGAGCAGATTTTGAAACAGATGATTGGTCGACAGTAGTACAAGCTTTAAAAAGTGGAGCCCATCCATATAGTGTAGGAGATGTAAAAGAAGTCGATATGGGCAGTTTTGGAACACATAAAATAAGAATAGCTAATCTTACACCATGTGATGGAACGTTAGAAAGCGAGACTGCCTGTGGAGTAGTATTAGAGTTTGCGGATATTATCACAACTCATAATATGAATTCAACTAGTACAAATATAGGAGGTTGGCCAGCATCAGAGATGAGAACATACGTAAATAATGATATCTATAATGCGTTACCTACAGAATTACGAAGTGCCATAATAGATACAAAAGTGGTTTCAGGACATGGGGCAACATCAGGAGAGACAAATTTTACGTCAACAGATAAACTATATTTATTATCAACAGCAGAAGTATGGGCACAAGGAACAACCAATACAGTAAATTATGATACAGCACGAGATAGTACAAGACAGCTTGATTATTATACAGGTGTGACAACAAATAACTATTCTGGCGCAAAAAAGCAATATAATGGTTCAAACACATATTGGTGGCTCCGCGCGGCATATTCTCGTTCTTACCATACTTCCACTTTCTATACTGTGAACGGCAATGGTGGTTGGAGCTGCAACACTGCTGATATTACGAACGGCGTTTCTCCCGCTTTCCGAATAGCCTAAGTGTAAAGTGAGTGTAAAATAAAGGATTTGAAGAAAATAGAAACGAAGAAGGAAACTATACCGAAAGCTATCTTACCGTATGCCGTACTGCGAACGAAAGTCGTGTAAATACAGGTAGGACAATATAAAATAAAATTATCATTTCAATGGGAAATGGTAGTTTTTTTGTTTTTACACCTTTTTTTGTTGGGACTTGGTAATTTATTTTGTATAATAAAAGTGATGGAGGTTTACTATGATTATTGGTGTGTTAGTTGAGTTATCAAATAAAAATATAGATAAGATTTTTGATTATAGTGTACCTTTAAATTTACGTGAATTTATTAAAATAGGTATTAGAGTAGAGGTTCCTTTTGGTAATCAAAAATTGGAGGGGTTTGTTTTAGAAATAAAGGATGATACTGATATTAATATTTCATCTTTAAAAGAAATTATAGATGTAGTTGATAGTGAAGTTGTTTTAAATGAAGAGTTATTAATATTAGGTAAAAAGATGCAGCAACTTACTTTATCTACTTTGATTAGTTGTTACCAAGTGATGTTACCTAAGGCATTAAAAGCTAAACGTGGTGTTTCTATAAATAAGAAGTTTGATACATATTATAGATTAAATGATAAGATCAGTTTTTTGAATGTTTCAAATAAACAATTAGAAATAGTTAACTTATGTAAAGAAAAGGGGTCAGTATTAAAAAAAGAACTTAGTGAGATATCTCTTAGTAGTTTGAATACTCTTGTTAAGAAGAATATTTTAATTGAAGAGAAACGTGAACATTATCGTTTAACTTATAATGATACTGTTTTAGAGAAAAAGGAATTAACAGTTGATCAAAAAAATGTTATAGCTAATGTTGGCGTTAATCATGATGTTTATTTATTACATGGGGTTACTGGAAGTGGGAAAACAGAAGTTTATATGGAACTTATTGATCGAGCTTTATCTTTAGGGAAGTCTAGTATTGTTTTAGTACCGGAGATTAGTTTAACTCCACAGATGGTTGATAGATTTCAGAGACGATTTGGTGATAATATTGCGGCTATTCATTCAGCTTTATTAGAAGGAGAAAAGTATGATGAATGGAGAAGAATTGTTCGTGGAGAGGCTAAGATAGTAATTGGTGCCCGTAGTGCGATATTTGCGCCACTTGATAATATAGGGATGATTATTATTGATGAGGAGCATAGTGATTCTTATAAGCAAGATGATTCTAATCCAAGATATAGTGCGAAAGATATCGCAATTATTCGTGGTGAATACTATAATTGTCCAGTTGTGATGGGAAGTGCTACACCATCTTTAGAAACTTTTGCTAGGGCTAAAAAGGGTGTATATAAACTTTTATCATTACCTAGAAGAATTAATGGTAGAGAATTACCTCGTGTTGAAATAATTGATATGAATAATGAAATTAAACGCAGTAAGGGACATTTTTCAATACCACTTCTTGCAGCTATATCCGAAAAGATAATGAATAATGAACAAGTAATTTTGTTATTAAATAGACGAGGATATTCTTCATTCGTTACTTGTAAGAGTTGTGGTTATACATTTAAGTGTCCAAATTGTGATATTTCACTTACTTATCATAAAACTAGTAATACACTTAGATGTCATTATTGTGGATATGGTACAAAAGTATATGAAACTTGTCCAGAATGTAATGAAAAGTCACTTAATGATTTGGGTGTAGGTACTGAGAAAGTAGAAGAAGAACTGCAAGGATTATTTCCTGAAAGTAGAATTCTTCGAATGGATTTTGATACTACTAGTCGTAAAGGTAGTCATGAAAAAATGATTACAGCATTTCGACAACATGAATATGATATTCTTTTAGGTACTCAGATAGTCGCTAAAGGATTAGATTTTGAAAATGTAACATTAGTTGGTGTTATTAATGCAGATACTAGTCTTAATATTCCAGATTTTAGAAGTAGTGAAAATACATTTTCTTTACTTTCCCAAGTTGCTGGAAGAAGTGGGAGAAGTAAAAGAGTAGGAGAAGTTATTATTCAGACGTTTAATCCTGAACATTATGCCATACAATATACTAAGAACCATGATTATATAGGTTTCTATAATAAAGAGATGAATATTCGACGTGAATTAAAATATCCACCATACTACTACATTTGCTATATCAGAATTAGTGGTAAAGATAAAGATATTGTACAGAGTGAAGCTAATAAAATTAAAAGAGCACTTGATCGAAATATTGCTAATTCAATAATATTAGGTCCATCTGCATGTACTATTTTTAGATTAAATAATATATATAGATATGGTATTATAATTAAATATAAGAATGATAATAATATAAAAAATATACTAAATAGAATAATAGAACATTATAAGGGAAATAATAAAGTAAAGATTGATATTGATTTTAATCCTAGTCATTTCTAAAAAAGTATGATATTCTATTTATAGAATAAGGAGTTGTCTTTATGAGTGATGGTTTTTTTCCAGATTATATAGATGAAGATTTAAAAGAAAAAAATGAAGATAATGAACAAGATGATTTTTCTGTACCAGTGTTATTAAACAATAATGATGTTGAATGGTCAGATGAAGAATTAGAAGAAGCATCTAAAGAAAATGAAGTTAATCAACGACATGAAGAAGAATTTCAAGAAGTTATGGATAATGCTTCTAGAAAATTAGATGGTTATTGGGATAGAGATAATTTAATTGTTAGAATAATTATGTATTGTCTTTTTGGTTTTGCAGTTTTTGGAGTTATTTACTATATATTTTTATGGATTTTTAGTAATTAATTTTTTTGATGCTTTAGAGGTTGGTGAAGCGTGTGTTAGAAAAGATGTTTAAAAGAAAAGATGTTTGTGATTTTATAGAAGAGATTTTTTCTAGTAGTTATAATGATAAAAAAGTAGATAGTTCTGTTAGTTATTGTAATATTACAGGGACAGAGCAAACTCTTTTTACTTTTTTTGATGCTTTATTTAAATATCAAATTATTGTTGAAACAGACGTTTTTTTAGATGAGTATATTGTACAAATTAGGAAATTATTTAAAAAATTAGATAATTTTCATGATATAAATCTTGGTATTGCGAAGATAATAGGAAAACTTTGTGCTTTAAAATTTAATATTGAAGATAAAGAAAATCCTGTTTCTAAAAGAGAAATATTACAATATGTATATAATAGATATATTGTTGAAGGATACTTTTTTCATGGATTTTCAGGTGTTTATAAAGAACAAATTAGAAGATATGGTTTTGTACCAGAACAATATCAACATTCATATGCAGACTTTATAGAAATAAGTAAAATATTTAGTAAACGTAATTTTAATTCTGTTATGAATAAGAGTTTTCATGAAAACTATGTTAATTTTACAGATAGTTTTATGATGGGGTGTTTTTATGGAGTAAATTCTCCAATGTATTTTTATAATTTACTTGGTGGTAATTTAGGTATTAAAGATAGTGATCCGGAAGCTTATTTTAAAAATGATTACTTAGGCTGTTTTAATAATTTAAACAAGTTAATGAAGAAGGCTAAGCTTAATGATTATGAAAGAAAATATATTACTAAAGTATGTTTTAATGAATGGAAAGTGTTACAGAAAAGTTCATCTAATATAAATATAATGTTGGTTAAGAGAAAGACTCTGGGACTTAATTGTTTGAGAGATATTAATGATATATTAAGTAGTAATAGTGATTTAGGAGAGGGAATTTATAAGATATTGAGTTCTAAATCTGATGATATTCCGGTTGGTTATAAAATTGAAAGTTTTAATATTGAATTTATAGAAATACCAAATTATAGAGTTTTATTTGATTTGAGAGAAAAACAAGCATATGAAATTACTAGTAAAAATAGACTTGCGAGAAATAGAGAAGAACGTCTTAATAATACTTATGGAAAAGTTTCAATATTAATATTATTGGGATCTTTGTTTATTACTTTAGGTGTTATAATAAGTATTATTACTGTTAGTAAGGGGATGTAAGGATGAAAAATATTAAAGTAGTATTTATGGGTACTCCTGATTTTGCTGTACCTGTTCTTGAGGGATTAATAGAAAACTATGATGTAGTGGGTGTTGTTAGTCAACCAGATAAAAAAGTAGGTAGACATCAAGTATTAGTTAATACACCAATTAAAGAAGTGGCGGTTAAAAATAATATAGTTTGTTTTCAACCTGAGAAAATAAGAGAAGATTATGATGATATATTAGAACTTCAACCAGATATAATTATAACTTGTGCTTATGGGCAAATTATACCTAAAGAAATTTTAGATTATCCAAAATTTGGTTGTGTTAATGTACATGCTTCACTTCTTCCTAAATTAAGAGGAGGAGCACCTATACATAAAGCAATTATTGATGGATATGATAAGACAGGTATTACAATTATGTATATGGATGTAAAGATGGATAGTGGAGATATTATTTCACAAGCTGAAACAATTATTACTGATGCTGATAATTTAGAAAGTTTACATGATAGACTTAGTTTAATGGGAAGTGAGTTATTACTTAAAACTTTACCAAGTATAATTGAAGGTAATAATTTACGTAAGAAGCAAATAGATGAAGATGTAACTTATGCTTGGAATATAAAAAGAGAAGAAGAACATATCGATTTTAGTAAAACTAAAAGAGAAGTTTTTAATTTAATTAGAGGTTTATCACCAATGCCTGGAGCTAACTTCTTACTAGATGGAGATGAAGTTAAAGTATATAGTTCAATTATTAGTGATAAGACTTTTTCTAATAAAAAGATTGGAGAAATTACAAACTTATATAAAAATGGTATAGGTGTTAATTGTAGTGATGGAGAAATTATTTTGACTGTTATTAAGCCATTTGGAAAGAAAAAGATGGATGCTTCTAGTTATATTAATGGACTTCAAAATAGAGAAAATATGATTGGTAAGGTGCTAGAATAATGGCTAAAAAGAAAAGTGGTTTTAAGTCTTTTGTTAACTTTATTAAAGAACTTAGAAAGACTGAACGTGGTAAGGGAATTTTATTTTTAGGATTTTATTTTATTTTCTTTTTAGTAATTATTATATTTATTAGAGTTTCAGCTGGTAATTCTTCAACTATTGATTATCAACTTAATAATCAAAAATCTAGTATGTATACATATGATAAGATTATTGCAGGTAATTATGATTTTTCTTATACAGTCAATATAGATGGTAATAGTTATATATATATTGGTGAGAAAGCTAATGATGAAGAAATATTTACTTTAAATGGAATTAGTTATTATTATGATGGAGTAGATTATTATACTTTAGATTCTAATAATATATGGGATATTACTACTAATCCATATATATATCCAGATTTTATGAACTTTTCTAGATTAGGTGAAGTTATAGTTGATGCAACATATATATCTAAAACTGAATATGGTGATGGTAGGGCAATATTTAATTATTTAGTTTCTTCAAATAGTATAATTAAAGTAATTGAAGATTTAGATACAGATATTGAAGAAATACCTAATTCAGTTATATTTACTGGTAGTGGAGATAATCTTCATTTAGATAAAATTGAACTTGATTTAAGTAGTTATGGTAAGTTTAAAGGGATTTGTATAAATAATTTTAATATTACTTTAGAGTATTCTGATTTTGGAAATAATGAAAAAATTATTAGTCCACTTAATTAAACTTTATAATAATTAATAAATGAGCAAATTATGTATAATTTTGCTCATTTTTTCTTGCTACTTGACACTATTCTTTTGTATTTTCTTAAAATATAGTATAATAATCGTATAGGTTTTGGGGTGATTTTATGAATATATATGGATTAACTATTGAAGCAATGGAAGAATATTTTATTTCATTAGGATCTAAAAAGTTTCATGCAGATCAGTTGTTTTCTTGGTTGTATGAAAAAAGAATTAATAGTTATGAAGAAATTACTAATATAAAAAAGGAATTATTAGAACAGGTAAAAAAAGATTATAGTATTGAAAAGTTGAAAATTGTAAGTGTTGAAAAAGATATTGATGTTTGTAAATACTTATTTGAATTATATGATGGAGAACATATTGAAGCTGTACTTATGAGACATGATTATGGTAATAGTATTTGTGTTTCTAGTCAGGTTGGTTGCAACATGGGATGTAGATTTTGTGAATCTGGACGTAGAAAAAAGGTTCGTAATCTAGAGGCTTATGAGATGGTTTTACAGATTATGATGATTGAAGAAGAACTTGGTGAACGTATAAGTCACGTTGTTGTTATGGGAATTGGTGAACCATTTGATAACTATGATAATTTAGTTAACTTTTTAAAAATAATTAATCATCCTAAGGGAATGGCTATTGGTGCTAGACATATTACAGTATCTACTTGTGGAATAGTTCCAAAAATTAAAGAGTTTAGTAATTTAGGTTTACAATTTAATTTAGCTATAAGCTTACATGCTCCTAATAATGAAATTAGAGATATGATTATGCCAATTAATAATGCATATCCATTAGATAAATTAATGCCAGTATTAGAAGAATATTATAATAATACTAATCGTCGTATTACTTTTGAATATGTTTTATTAGAGGGAATTAATGATAGTGAAGAGAATGCACTTGAACTTAGTAAATTAGTAAGAAATTTAAATTGTTATATTAATTTAATTCCTTATAATGAAACAAATAATTTGAATTTTAAGAGAAGTAGTACTGTTCAAATAATGAAGTTCTATGATATACTTAAAAAGAATAAGATTAATGTTACAATAAGAAAAGAATTTGGTGGAAAGATCAGTGCTGCTTGTGGACAACTTAGAAGCAAGAAGGAGGATGTATGAAATCATTTTATTTGACTGATGCTGGAAAAGTTCGTGATCACAATGAGGATAGTGTAATCATTGTTAAAAATAATGATGGGGCTTATTTAATGGCTATTGCTGATGGAATGGGTGGTCATTCTGCAGGAGAAGTGGCTTCATCAATTGCGATTGGTTATTTGGGAAAGCATTTTAAAGAGACATTTTTACATCTTAATAAAGTTAATGCTGTTAATTGGATTAGAGATGCAGTTGAAGAGATAAATACACTTATTTTTCAACATGAAAAGACACATCCAGAAAGTAAAGGAATGGGAACTACACTTGTTATGGCAGTTCTTACAAAAGATTATTTACTTTTTGGTAATGTGGGAGATTCTAGTGGTTTTGTAATGAAAGATGGAAAATTACATAAGGTTACTTATGATCATACTCTTGTTAATTTATTAGTTAGTGCAGGAGAACTTACAAAAGAAGAAGCTAGTGTTCATCCAAAGAAAAATGTACTTATGAAGGCTCTTGGAGCATCTTTGGAAATAGATGTTGATATATTTGATTGTGATACGGATATTACGGAGATATTACTATCTAGTGATGGTCTTACTAATATGTTAGATAAAGAACAAATTGAGAAAGTATTATTATCAGATGGTGATGTAGAAGATAAGGTTATTAAGTTAATTAAGAAAGCTAATAATAGGGGTGGAACAGATAATATTTCGGTTGCTTATTTGATTCGTGAAGAAGAAGGTGGCAAGAATTGATAACAAAGGGGCAAAAAATTAATGATAGATACGAAATAATTCGTTCAATTGGAGAAGGTGGAATGGCTAATGTTTATCTTGGCTATGACACTATTTTAGATCGAAATGTTGCTATTAAGATATTACGTGGAGACTTGTCTAATGATGAAAAATTTGTTAGAAGATTTCAAAGAGAAGCATTATCTGCTTCATCTTTAGCACATCCTAATATTGTTGAAATGTATGATGTTGGTGAAGACAATGGTCTTTACTATATTGTTATGGAATATATTGAGGGAAAAACTCTTAAACAATTATTGAAAAAACGTGGAAGTTTAACAATATCAGAAGCAATTGATATTATGTTACAACTTACTGATGGTATGAGTCATGCCCATGATTCTTATATTATTCATCGTGATTTAAAACCACAAAATGTAATGATTAAAGATGATGGACAAATTAAAATTACGGATTTTGGTATTGCGATGGCACTTAATTCAACACAGTTAACTCAAACCAATTCAGTAATGGGTTCAGTACATTATTTACCTCCAGAACAAGCAAGTGGTAAAGGCTGTACTACTAAGAGCGATATTTACTCAATGGGAATTATTTTCTATGAATTATTAAGTGGAAGTTTACCATTTAGAGGAGACAATGCAGTTGAGATTGCTCTTAAACATATGAGAGATCCTCTGCCAAGTTTAAGAGATGATAATCCAGCTATTCCACAAAGTATTGAGAATATTATTCGTCGTGCAACAGCTAAAAATCCAAAGAATCGTTATGATGATGCTAAAAGTATGCATGTAGATTTACTTACAGCTTTAGATGATGATCGAATGAATGAGGAACCTTATAAATACAAGTATCCTGAACATGAGATTGAAAAGAAGGTTAAAGCTAAAGAGCCCGCTTCAAAAGAAGAAAAGATAGAAGAATCAAATGATGATACAGAAGAAGTTGTTGTAGCTAAAAAGGTTGAAGATAAGAAAGGTAAAGGTACTAATATATTTATTATTATTTTAGTAGTTATCTTAGTATTATTGGTTTTAGGACTTTTTGTAATATTCTTTGTTCTTCCTAGTGCAACAACTCCTAAAGCAGTTTCTGTACCTAGTTGTGTAGGATTAAAAGTAAGTGATTGTGAAAAGAAATTGCAAAAACTTGGTTTTGAAGTGGAAACGACAATAAAGACAGAAGCTTCTTCAGAAATTGAGAAAAATAGAGTTACTAGAACTGATCCAGAAGAAGGTAGAAGTGTTAAAGAAGGAACTGTTATTACTATTTATAAATCTGTTGGTGAAGAGGTTTATGTAGTTGAAGATTATACTGGTAAAAATTATATTGAAGTTCAAACAATACTTGAAACTAAATATGGATTAACTGTTAAAGTTGAAAAGAAGGATATTGATTCTTCTGGTGATAAAGAATATGAAGAACAAGAAATTATTGGACAATCATTAGCTGCAGATTCTGAAGTAAAGGCTGGGGATGAAATAACTTTATTTATTCCAAATATTATGGATACTTTCCCAGATATGAATGCAGAAGGATGGACTGTTGATGACGTTAATGCTTTTGCAGCTGAATATAACTTGTCAGTTTCTATTCAATATCAAGAAACAACAGCGTATGAACCAGGAAGGGTTATTGATCAATCAAGAGCAGTTGGTAGTCAAATATATAAAGGTACTTCTTTAAGAATTGTAGTTGCAAAGGAACCAGAGGTTAAAGAACCTGAAGAAAGCGATGAAGAAGATAGCGAAAGTACAGACGATGAAAGTACGACTGATAAAGAGACAACATCAGATAAAAAAACTAATTAATTGGGGGATTTATGCAAGGACAAATAGTTAAAATAGTTAGTGATTTACATTATGTTAGTTATAATGGTAACTTGTATCCTTGTAAATGTCGTGGAATATTTAGAAAAGAACATATTACTCCTTTAGTTGGAGACTATGTTCTTTTCAGTATAGAAAAGAAATTAATTGAAGAAATATTACCTAGAAAAAATGAATTTAATAGACCTAGAGTAAGTAATATTGACCAGGCATTTATAGTTACAAGTTTAGTTCAACCAGATTTTTCACTTAATTTATTAGATAAATTATTAGTTACAATGGAATTACATAATGTAGAGGCAATAATTTGTATTACTAAAGAAGATTTAGTAAATGATGATGAATTACAGAGATTTGAAGAAATATTAAAATATTATAAAGAAATAGGATATAAGGTAGTATCTAATAATGATATTACTACTATAAAAGAACTTCTTGTTGGTAAAACTAGTGTTTTTACGGGACAAACAGGTGCTGGTAAAAGTACATTGTTAAATAAACTAAATCCTGAATGGGACTTAGAAACTGGAGAAATATCTATGGCTTTAGGAAGAGGAAAACATACTACTAGAGTTGTTGAATTATTTGAACTTTTTGGTGGTAAAATGATGGATACTCCAGGATTTTCAGCATTAGATTTTTATGGATATAAAAAAGAAAATATTAGAGATGCTTTTGTAGAATTTAGTAATTATCCATGTCCTTTTAGAGACTGTATGCATACAAAAGAAGAAGAATGTGCAGTGAAGAGGAATGTTTTAGATAATAATATATTAGAGAGTAGATATTTAAATTATTTAGGTTTTATCGAGGAGGTAAAATAATGAAAGTAAGTGCTTCTTTTTTAAGTAGTAAAGATATTTGTAAAGATTTAGTTAAACTTAATGATACAGATGTTGATTATATCCATGTAGATATAATGGATGGGAAGTTTGTAAAGAATAAGACTATGCCATTTAGTGAAATGAAAAATATTTATAAGTATACTTCTAAAAGATTAGATGTTCATTTAATGGTTGAAGATCCAGCAACTTATATTCCTTTATATGCATCACTTAATACAGAATATATAACATTTCATGTCGAAGTAGATAAAAATATTGAAGAGTGTTTAAAGCTTATTCATGGTTATTCAATTAAAGCAGGTTTATCTATTAAACCAAATACAAAAGTAAGTGAATTAGTTCCATATTTACCACTTCTTGATATGATTTTAGTAATGAGTGTTGAACCTGGTGAAGGTGGACAAGAATTTATAAAAGAGACTGATGAAAAAATAGATGAAGTTAGGGCTTTACTTGATGCTTATCAGTCTAATGCAGTCATTAGTGTAGATGGTGGGATTAACGATATAACTAAAGATCATTGTAAGAATGCAGATATTTTAGCAGTTGGAAGTTATGTAGTTTGTAGTGATAATTTTCAGGAAAAAATATCTAGTTTACGATAAGTATCTGTGCTATAATGTATTTTAGAATAGGAGTTGGTCTTAGTGAATCCTGAAAATATGTCTAATAATCAAATTCCTGGAACAAGTGTTCCTACTACTAATAATGGTATTTTAAATAATAATACTTTAAATACTGGTAATGTTGTTACAAATAATACTATTCCAAGTAGTGCTGTTCCTAATAATGGAGTACAATATATGCAAAGTCCTGTTGCAAGTTCTGAGGTACCTCAAAATAATACTGTAGTTACAGAAACTTCAACTTCAGTACCACAAACAGAAGTTGAAAATGCTAGTAGTAGTGCACAAGCAATTCAAGAACATGAAGTTTCACAAATACTTTCATCTTCTTTTGAAAGTAAGGAAAAGGTTAATCTACTTACTCCAGAGCAGAAAGCAGAATTGGTTAGAAAAAGAGAAGAGGCCTTGCTTGAAAAGCAAAATTATCAACCCGCTCCAGTAAGTAAATTTAAGAGATTTTTTATGTTTCTTTTTCTGATTGCGTTAGTTGGAATTACAATTTTTTTACCTGAAATAAATGCTTTTATTCTTTCTCTTCAAAGTACTGGTGGTACTGGTGATGATTCAAAAATTACTACTGGTACTATGGAATGTGTAAGAAAAAAAGTAGATGATAATTATGATATTAGTTATACTTATCAGTTTTCTTTTACTGATAGTAAATTAAAGAAATTATCATATTATGAAGCTGTTACTGGTGATGCATATGCTGATGCTGATGATTTAAATGAGAAGTTAGCTAGTTGTGAATTATTAAAAAGTGTAACTTCTACAATTTCTGGTATTAGAGTTAACTGTAGTTTATCTAGTGGTACTCTTACAAGAGAACAGATATTTGATTATACTAGTATTAATACAAAAGAAGCTGTTTCTGCTTATATAGAAGCAGGAGGAGAATATCATGGTGAATTTGCATTAGACTCTAATATAGATGATGTTGAAATGCATATGAATTCAGTAGATTATTCTTGTGAAAGATATCAATAATTGCCAATTTATGTAAAGTGTTGTAAACTCCTGTGTAAATATGATATTATCTCATTTACAGGGGAGTTTTTTTATGGGAATTTATTATTTATTATTTTTACTTGGTTTAATATTAGGTGATTTTGATAAAGTGCCTGATGCTAGTCATGTTTATGTTGATGCTAAAATATTAGATACTGGTTTTGATTTGGTAGAATATCAAAATCAAGACGTAGAAATTATTTCTGATGAAGAAATAACTGAAGAAGTTTTAGAAGTTCAAGTGGGTAAACTTAGTCGATATGGACCTGATTGTTATGGATGTAGTGGCTATTTAGCATATGGTGATTATGTTGGAGATGGAACTGTTTTTTATAATGATAGTCAGTATGGAGAAGTGCGAATCTTAGCTGCAGATCGAAAGTATCCTTTTGGTACTATTGTGAGAGTTAGTACTGATGATGAGTCTTTTCTAACGATAGTTTTAGATAGAGGTGGCGCTATTGGTTTTGGTAAGATTGCATTATTTGACTTGTTATATCCATCTGAATTTTTAGCAGAACTCGATGGTGTTTCTTATAATACAACTTTTGAAATATTAAGATATGGATTTTAATTTTAATTCATGTCTTTTTGTTTGTTCTAGGGTGTTTTATCTAGTCAAATAGGGTGTCAAATTTGACACTTTCTGTTATTTATGATATAATAGGCAGACATTGGAGGGGATTATATGAAAATAAATGGTTATGATATGGATATGTATTTAAAAGGTATTGAAGATACAGAGAAAGTGGAAGATAGATTTTTTGTAAAAAAGCCATCTGTTTCTAAAAGACATATAAAGAATATGAAGAGGGTTGTATCTGCTATTGAAGATATTAATAATGATACTACTAATAGTTTGTATTCTGATATTAGATTAAGATGGTCTGATTGTATGGATCGACCAATGGTATATTACAGAGGTAATGTAAAAACTGCTGAAGAAGTATTTGGTGAAGTAGATAGATTGGCTATGGCTTTTGATGAAATGGGATTAGCATATGGTGATCAAATAGTTGCGTGTATGTCTAATGTACCAGAAGTTTTGACTTTTTTACTTGCTGCTAGTAAATGTGGTTTAATCATTAATTTTGTTAGCGATAAATTTAGTAAAAATTATATACGTAAAGTTTTTAAACAAACTCCTGGTAGAAAGTTATTTGTAGCAACTGATGATAGATATAGTAAAATTGCTGATTTAGTAGATGAAGCTTGTTTTCAAGATAAAGTTATTGTATCTTTAACAAATTCATTAAAAGATGGAATAGACCCATATGATAAAATTGATTCTCAAATATGTAAATTTGTTGATCGTGTTCCGATGTTAAAAAAGCGTGAGCGTTTTATAATGAGTTATTCTGATTTGCTTGATATTTCTAAAAAATGGGAAGGTTTTGATAATGGTTATGCTAGACGTGATTTTTATCCTGCTAGTGATGCTATTAATGCACCATTAACAATTACTTATGTTATAGATGATGAGGGAAATATTAAGCAAATTGTTCATTCGAATAAGTCTTATGTTAGTATGGCTAGATTTAATGATTCAGATTTATCACAAGTTCCAAAAATGACTGATGTTGTAAGTTTATCTTATGTTCCTACTCATTTAAATACTAATAATATTAATATAGTAAATGCATTATCACAAAAAGGTGCTGTAGCATTTGAACCAGTATACTATTCTAAATTCTTATTATCTAGTATGGCAATTAATAGACCTACTAATGTTTATGCAACTCGTTCTGTATTAGTAGAAACTGCTAAGCAAATGGCTAAAAATCCTGCTGTTGCAGAATATGGATTTGGAAATGCAATTGTAGTTTCAGCTATTGATGAGTTGCCATCTAAAAATGAAGAGGCATTTATTAATGAAGCTTTGAAGGCTGCTTCAGCTGGAAATGAAGTTTTACCTGCAATAGTTGGTAAAACTGTACTTTCGGTAACTGGTGGTACTTTAGAGCAAGGAAATATATTCTTTACTTTATTTAAAGAAAAACATGATAGTAAAACTTCTAGAGGAGATTTTGGTTTAGTTCCTTTTCAATTAGCTAATATTGCTGTTTTAGATGAAGGTGGAGCAGAATGTGATTATGAAGAATATGGAAGATTAGTTTTACGTTCTAGTAATACTACTATGTTAGGATATCTTACAGAACAAGATAATAAAAAATTCAAACTTATGGATAATGATGGTTGTGTTTGGACAGATACAAAATATTGGGGTGCAATATTAAAAAATGGTAATGTTATGATAAAAGGAAATTATGATGACGTTATAGAATTAAGTAATGGCCAAAAAGTTCCATATTTTATGATTTCAGATAAATTAGCTGAATCAATTGGATTGCTATCTTGTGAAGTAGTTAAACCAGATAATTGTGATGATATGTTGGTTGCTCATGTAGAGTTTAATCCTGATGAAACAAAAGCTTGCTCAGAATGGTTGGAAATGCTTTTAGGTGGTGTTGAAAAGAAATGTCAAGAAGCATTTTCTCCTGAACTTTCTGAAAAAATAGTTTATAAAATTAGGCCGTTAAATAAACCTTATCCACTTACATCTGATGGAAAGCGAAATATTGCTGCTTTAAAGGCTGAGGGTATAGAAGATTGCTATAAACCTGATGTTACTGGTTGTGAAGTGGAAATGATTCCTGTTGCTATTAGTCCTGATGTTGAGAGTGAAAAAGTAATTCAAAAAGTAAAATCTTAAAAGAAATATAAAATTGTATTAGCTAAGAATTATTTTGGTAGAACAATTAAATAAAGATTTTTAAACTAGGTATAATATGATAATAAGATAATAAGATTTTTAATTCTTAGAATCATTATTGTATCTAGTTTTTTTGCTTCTTGTATTTATTATTTTGATAGTGTGTTTTGACAACATATATAGAGTAAAATTATTTATATTAAATTTGATATATGTATGTAACATAATAATTAAATTTTTAATCTTATATTTTAATATTTTAGCATTATAAAAGGCTAATTAATTTATTTTAATTAACACTAAATAATCGTCTTATTTATTGACAAATTGTGTTTATACAGACTATAATTTTTATAGTATAGTATAGTATTGGAGATGAGTTATTGGTGAAAAAGAGGAAATTAAATGTATATGGATTTTCGATAGTAGAATTATTAGCAGCTATTGTTATAATGGGAATTTTGGCGACTATTGCGATAGTTAGTGTTAGTTCTATATTGCAAAATGCTGAAGAAAAGCATTATGAGACACAAGAAAGTAATATGATTCTTGCAGCACAGTCATATGCTCAAGATAATAGAAATATTCTTCCAAAGTCTATTGGTGATAAAAGGGTTATAACTTTAGGAGAATTGCAAAATGCAAAATATATTGGTGATGTAGTTGATAGAAGTAAAAATAGTTGTGAAGAGGGTTCAGTAACGATTTTTAAATATTCTAATGATGGATATAGCTATAAGGTTTATTTAAAATGTCCAAACAAAACTATTGGAAGTCCTTCAACAGAAGAATTGGATGGACCAAAAGTAGATTTATATGTTAATAGTAGTTATAATGATCCTTATTTTACTTATGAAATTCAGCCGAGAGATGAAAGTGATGATGGAAAAATAATTTCATATAGTTATCAGATTTATAATAATACTGTTTTAGTTCGTGATAGTGGAACTATAGCAGTTAGTAAGGTTTCATCAGTAGCTCAAAAGAAAGTTTCTTTGAAAGATTTTGTACCAGGAAATATTGTTATAGTGTTTACTGCGTCAAATCATTATGGTGGTGTAACAACTATAAAGACATCTGAACAAGAATATCAAGATTCTGATGGTCCAGAATGTGGTGAGGTTAGTCCAAAAAGAGAATACTGGGAAAATAAAGATGAAATAACAATTGCAATTACTTGTTCGGATTCTAGTGGAAGTGGATGTGCAAGAGAGATTTTCTCACAACATTTTACAGCAGAATCAAAGTCTAATACAATTATAATTACAAACAATTTAGGACATAAGACAGCTTGTTCAGTAGATACATATATTGATAGAACACCTCCAACACAACCAACGATTACTAATGCGTATGAAAATACTTGGATTAATAAAAATTATACGTTAAAAGTTACTTCAAGTGATGCAGTATCTGGAGTTGCATACTATCAATATAGATATCCAAATTCAGCAGTTGCTTCAGAAAGAGATTGGAAAACATTTGAAACGTCAGTAAGAACATATGAACAATCAACAGCTGGTGAATATGTATATACAACTCCAGAATTAACTGAGGAGCGTTCTGAGTATATAGAAATTATAGCGTGTGATCAAGCTGGTAACTGTTCTGAGCCTGCTCAAAGTATGATTAAAATTGACAAAACATCTCCTTCTTGTACTGTAACTAGAAATATTGCAACACCAAATGGAAATTCATCATGGTATAAGACAAATGTAATATTAACATTAAATAATACAGATCATGTAGGAAGTGCACAAACAGCAAAAGCTAGTCCATTATATTATGCCTTAACAACAGGTAGTGAAACGTATTCTCAGACTGCTTTAACTACTGTTTTGACACAAGAGCAAGGTGATACTGCTGGTGTTGTATGGAAAGGTTATGTAAAAGATGAGGCTGGAAATAAAGCTTCATGTACTGATACAAATTTAAAAATAGATACAACAGTACCAACATGTACAGTTAACTTTAGTGGAACATCAGGTGATAATGGTTGGTATAAAGGTAGTAATGTAAGTGTATCGCTTACAAAGAGTGATGGAGGAAGTAGTCAATTAGCAGGTTATGATTTAACAACATCATCAAGTGCTACTTATGCTGGAACAGAAAGTAGTACTCAAGGAAATACAACAGGAACAACATGGTATGGATATGTAAAGGATACAGCAGGTAACATAGGAACTTGTAGTAAATCGTTAAAAGTAGACATAACAAAACCAACATGTACTTTATCGAAATCAGGTACATGGAATTCAAATGGTTATTATACAAGTATAGTAACAATTACTTTTGAAAGTAAAACTGATACTGGTGGAAGTGGTTTGGCAAGCTACGGAATGGGTACAAGTTCAACAGCATCTTATAATAGTAATACATCTGCAACACAATCTGCAACGACTGGAATTACGTGGTATGGATATGTAAAGGATACAGCTGGTAATGTAAATACTTGTAATACAGGTAGTTTTAAAGTATTATTAGAACCTCCAAAAATTACATTTAGTTTAAGTGGTTCGACATCAACTGCAACATGTGTTGACGGAAATACTAATGAACTAATTCAAACATTTACTAAAACAATAAGTTCAAGCGATTTAACTCACTCTGTAACATGTACAAATGATGCTGGTCAGGAAACAAATGCAGAAAAGAAATATACTGCAACATGGCATTGTACATCAACAGGACAGTCTTGTGATACGTGTCATGGTTCAAACTGTGGTGGTTGTTGTGGTACTGGTGGTCATTATTGTGCATATGCTTGTAATTGTACAGATTATTGTAGTGGTGGCTATTATTCGTATAGTTAGGAGGCATTATGGAGAAGAAACATAGTAATTTAAAAATATTTGCCATAATTTTGCTTAGTATAGGAATTTGTTTGATTATAATATCATTGTTATTTGTATTAAAGCAAAAGAAAAGTGATGAACCTTTAGAGAATACTCCAACAAAGAAATATAGTTCTTTGCTGGAGTTAGCTAAAGAATTGCATGCTGATGGTAGTTATTTGAAATTGCCCAAGGATGAAGAGAAGGGCATATATTATATGACATTTGATGAATATAAAAAGAGAGGATACAATTTGGATATTGTTGATTCTGCGTGTTCGGGAGATGTTAAAATTTTGAATTTTAACATTGATCAAACAGAAAAATTTAATCTTTTTTATGTAATGGATTCTTGTAATGAACTTAAGGATGATGATCCTGAAACTGTTCCTGAGACTACTTTGGTTGACATAGCTAATGAGTTATATGAAAATAATGAATATCTTAATCTAACAAAGGGTGATGGTGGTTATTATATGACTATTGGTATGTATAAAAGTATGGGATATGATATAAACTTAATAAATCCTGAATGTTCTGATGATAGTGGTGTTTTATTTTTTGATATCGATAATAAAGAAAAATATGAAACAAATCCTGTTTTTGCAGTTTATGAGTGCAATCAACCTAAATAAAATTTATTTAAGAGATATTTTGATTTAAAAGAAGGTGTTTATGAAATGAATAATGTAAAAAAAGCTTTCTTGATTGTAATGTTGTTTTCTTTACTGTTGCCTTTAAATACTCTTGCTAAAGATAGAAATTATGTTGCTATGAATTTTGAAGAGACTTTAGCTGAAGAAAATCTTGAGTTAATTGATAGTGATTATCAAGAGACTGATGATCAAATTACAATTTATATGTTTAGAGGAAGTAATTGTAATATTTGTCGTAATTTTTTGAGCTACTTAAATAGTATTACTGAAACTCATGGTAAATATTTTAAATTGGTATCTTTTGAAGTTTGGTCTAACCAAAATAACGCTATTTTATTTGAAGATGTAGCTGAGTTTTTTGATATGACAGCTACGAGAGTTCCATTTATTGTTATTGGAGACCGTGTATTTGAAGGATATGATGAAAGGTTTAGTTCGGATATTACAGAAGCTATAGTGGATTTATATAACAGTGAAGATAGATATGATGTATTTGAAGAATTAGAAAAGGCTGAAAAAGAAGAATATAAGAAACAATTCTTTGAATCTGGGGTGTTCTATATTATATGTATTACAAATATTGTGATTACATTTGCAATAGTTGTCTGTTTTACTTTATTTGTGAGTATAAAAAATAAACACTTAATGAAAAAAATAACAGAATTAGAAGAGAAAGTTAATTCATGTAATTCTTTTGAAGTTAAGGAAGTGAAAAAAGAGAAGTCTCATAAAGAACATAAAAAACGAAATGAGTAGAATATATTAGAAAAAATGGTGAATATAAAATATATTGACCATTTTTAATGTCAAAATAAAGTTGAATTTTTCTATTTTATTTTGATAAAATGAGGTAGAAGTAATTATAAAGGAAGATGTATATATGAATGAATTAATAATTAATGAAATAGCAAAAGATTTAGGAATTAGTAATAACCAAGTTTCAACAGTATTAAATTTGCTTGAAGAAGGAAATACTATTCCTTTTATTGCACGATATAGGAAGGAAGCAACAGGAGCTTTAGATGAAGAAGCTATTAGGAAAATTAATGAGGTTTATGAATATCAAGTTAATTTATTAAAACGAAAAGAAGATGTTATTAGATTAATTGATGAAAAGGGAATGCTTACTGATGAATTGAAAAATTCTATTATTAATTGTAGTAAGTTAGTTGAAGTAGAAGATTTATATAGACCATATAAAGAAAAGAAGAAAACCAAGGCAACAGAAGCTATTGCTTTAGGATTAGAACCTTTAGCTAAGATGATAATGAGTTTCCCAATAAATGGTACTCTTGAAGACATAGCTAGTAAATTTGTTAAAGAAGATTTAACTGTTGATAAATGTATTGAAGGGGCTAAATATATTATTGCAGAATGGATAAGTGATAATGCAAGTTATCGTAAATGGATAAGAAGTTATTTTTATAAGAATGGTATTATTTCTTCTAGTGTAAAAAAGAATGCAGAAGATCCTAATAAAACTTATGAAATGTATTATGAATATAGCGAACCAGTTAAATATATTAAACCACATAGAGTACTTGCTTTAAATCGTGGAGAAAGAGAAAAAGTATTAACAGTTAGTATTGATATTAATAAAGATGAAATACTTTCTTATTTAGAGAAGAAACTTATTAAAAATGATAAGTCATTTGTAGTTCAATTAGTAAAAGAGGCTATAGAAGATTCTTATAAAAGATTAATTGAGCCTTCTATTGAAAGAGAAATTAGAAGTGATTTAACTGAGGTAGGGGAAGAAGCTGCGATAGATAATTTTGGTAAGAATTTGGAAGCATTACTTTTAACTCCACCAATGAAAGAACAAGTTGTACTTGCATTTGATCCAGGGTTTGTTAATGGTTGTAAATTGGCCGTTGTAGATAAGAATGGTAAGTATTTAGACTCGACTGTTATTAAACCATTCTTAAATGGAAATACTGAAGAAAGAATACGTTTAAGTAAAGAAGTAGTTGTTCAACTTATAAAAAGATATAATGTAGATATTATTGCGATTGGTAATGGTACAGCATCACGTGAATCTGAAAAGTTTTGCGCCGAGATGATTAGAGAATATAATCTATCTTGTAAGTATGTAATTGTATCTGAGGCAGGTGCTTCTATTTATAGCGCATCTCCTATTGCGATTGAAGAGTTTCCTGATTTAGCAGTTGAAAAAAGAAGTGCTGTAAGTATTGGAAGAAGACTTCAGGATCCACTAGCAGAACTTGTAAAAATACCACCTGATGGTATTGGTGTTGGACTTTATCAACATGATGTATCTCAAAAAAAATTATCGACTTCATTAGACTTTGTAGTTGAAAAATGTGTTAATAGTGTTGGAGTTAATATAAATACTGCTTCATCTTCATTATTAAAATATGTTTCAGGTATTACTAAAAAAGCTATTGATAAAATAATTGAATATCGTAATGAAAAAGGTAAAATTACTTCACGTGAGGAAATTAAAAAGAAAAAATTATTATCAGATAAAGTCTATGAACAAGCGATTGGTTTCTTAAGAATAGTTGATGGTGATAATATTTTAGACTCTACAGCAATTCATCCTGAAAGTTATGAAGTTGCGATGAAGTTACTTACTGAACTTGGTTATAATAAAAATGCAATTGGTAGTAGTGAACTAATTGAAAAATTAAATTCTATTAATTTAGAAGAATATAGAGAAAAACTTAATACAGATATTTATACTTTAGAAGATGTTATAGCATCTTTAAAGAAACCTAATTTAGATCCTCGAGATGAAATGCCTCAACCATTACTTAAAAGTGATATTTTAGATATAAAAGATTTAAGTATTGGTATGAAACTTCAAGGTACTGTTAGAAATGTTGTTGATTTTGGAGCATTTATTGATATTGGGCTTCATAGTGATGGACTTGCTCATATATCTAAATTAACAACTAAATATATTAAGCATCCTAGTGAAGTTGTTAGTGTTGGAGATATAGTTGATTGTTATGTGGATGATATTTCTTTAGAAAAAGGGAAGGTTAGTTTGCGACTTACTGAAAAGTAATTATATTTATTTTTGAAAATTTACTTTTTAATTTGTATGTGTTATGATTATTTTATAGTAACGATAGGAGATGTGTAGTGTGAAGAATAAAAAAGGTTTTACTTTAGTTGAATTATTGGTTGCGATTACAATAATGGGAATTATTACTGTTTTAGCTTTACCTGGAGTTCAACAAATTCAAGCTAGAAATCGTAATAGGAAATTCGAAGCATATTCTGATACTCTTGAGTC
>JBGVNW010000065.1:0-2579 GCA_045125935.1 Bacilli bacterium
ACATCTATTAGTTTTGTTTCTCCTGGTTCAAATCTTCCTATCTTAAGTGAACCAGTTAATATAAAATCTCAAATTATTCGGGCAATTGTTAATGGAGCTAACCAATTTTAATCTTTTACCCAAAAAAACTTGACGCTATCAACCTTTTTCTCAGTGTCTTTTTGCTTTGAAATGTTAGTTTCAAGTTTAGATATTTTATTGACTAAATCTTCCTTTTCTACTTGATAACTATTCGATAATTCATTAAACAAAGATTCACTAATTTTACCTAACACTATATCTTCATATAATCTTTTTGTAATAAGAGATAATTCTTCTACTCTTTTAGATAGTTTTCTTATTTCTTTTTGGTCTTTACTTATTTTTGTATCATTATTACTTCTTTTTAATAATTCTTTAATTAATACTTCTTCATTAGAAACTACTTTATTAATCAATTCTCTAATGTCTTTTAACACATAGTCATATAAGACTTCATATCTAATATAATGTGCTGGACAATAAGATTTACCAAAACTTCTATAAGTAACACAACAAAATGAATCCCATTTTTTATCACTAGAATATAAAGATAATGCTTTACCACAATCGGCACATTGTAATAATCCAGAAAACATATTTCTCAGATTGTTGACAAATAGATGCGGGAGCATCTTTTTTTTTTTTTTTTGCTATTATCAAAAAAAATATTTTAACTATATACAAAGTATATAGTTAATTATAAAAATGTGATATAATAGTATTGGTGATGAGAATATGATGACAAAAAACTATAATAAAAAAGAATTTAATATGATTTTATACTCAATAGATGATCTAGTACCTCAAGATCATTTTTTAAGAAAATATGATGAAGCATTAGATTGGAGTTTTATTTACCCATTAGTAGAAGATTTATATTCTAAATATGGAAAGCCATCAGTAGATCCAATAGTATTATTTAAAATAGTAGCATTAAATTATGTTGAAGGAATTCATAGCATAAGAAAAACTTGTGAAAGATGTAAAACAGATTTAGCGTATAGATGGTTCTTGGGATTAAACTTTGAAGATAAAATACCAGATCATTCCACATTCTCTCAAAACATGTCAAGAAAATTTATGGATACAGATGTGTTTGAAAAAATATTAATACAAATAGTATCGGTAGCTAATGATTATGGATTTATTGATGCAGAAAATACATTTATAGATTCAACACATGTAAAAGCAAATGCAAATAAAAAGAAACATGAAAATAAAACTGTTAAATTATCAGAGAAAATATATAAAGAAGAATTAATAAAAGATATTAATGAAGATAGAATTGCTCATGGTAAGAAACCATTAAAAGAAGATGGAAAAGATGACGACGATGATGATACACCGAATTCAAATAATACAATAGATGATGATACACTTCACAAATCAGAAGATAGTGATGAAATAATTGATATAAACGATGAAGATATTATTTCTTATGATAAAGAAACTGGTGAAGTTATAGAAAAGAATAAAAATATTAAATATAAGAATATAAAAGTTAGTACTGTTGACCCTGAATCAGGATATTATCATAAAGGTGAACATGAAAAGGTCTTTGCATATTCATCAAGTGCTATATGTGATAAACATGGCTTTGTTCTTGCAACATATACTACAAGTGGTAATATACATGATTCGGTTTCATTTCATGGATTATATGAAAATTATAAAAAAACCGATTTTTATAATGAAACAAAATTATATTGTCTTGATGCAGGATATGCAAGTCCTTCAATTGAAAAAACAATAATTGATGATGGTAAAGATATATTAGTGCCTTATATTAGACCAAAAACTAAAAAAGGATTTTTTAAAAAATATGAATATGTTTATGATGAAAAGTTAGATATATTTATTTGTCCAAATAACGAAGACTTAATTTATAAAACAACGAACAAAGATGGATATAGGTTGTATGAATCTAATCCTAATAAATGTATAAATTGTCCATTTAGAGAAAATTGTACATCAAATAAAAATTATAAAAAAACCATTACACAACATGTTTGGTGGGAATATCAAGAAATAGCTCATGATACTCGTCATACACTTGGCAATGATGAAATTTATGCAAAAAGAAAGGAAACTATTGAAAGAGTTTTTGCAGACGGTAAAGAGAACTTTGGACTTCGCTTTACCAGATATAAAGGTATTAAGCGAGTGCACTATAGTCTCTTGCTTACTTTTGCGTTCATGAATTTGAAAAAATTAGCAATATTGAAGAATAAGTTCTTCCCTAATTACTCCATTTTCGAGTATATAAAAAGCATATTCTTGCTTAAATCGCAAAAACATGCTTTTTTGTCAACAATCTGAGAAAACATATTTCTTTCTTTTTTCTTTGGTTTCTTTTTAATTTTATGCAATAGTGTGTTAGCTTTCTCAAATAACTCTTTAGATACAATTGCTTCATGAGTATTTTTATGGATTATCCATTTATCTTTAGGATTTCTTAATTGTTTTCTACTTTTAAATGAACTCGTATAAGTTCTATTACAAATTAGATGACCTAGATATTCTTCATTAGAGACCATTGCCATAATTGTTGTAGGACT
>JBGVNW010000066.1:0-2170 GCA_045125935.1 Bacilli bacterium
GAAAGCAGTAATGATTACACCTGTTAAAATATCTACTACTGCACATATATCCCATGTTTGGTTCGGTCTTTGCCATCTAAATAGTACTCTCGGTGAGTTATTAACTATATGAAATTCAATCGGTTTTCCATACTTTACTGCTTGTATAACCTCTTTTTTCCCTATATATTTTTGTTTGATTCTATCCATACTATGCTCTTTAAATGTCAATTTTGCCTGTCTAATATCTTTTATGTGATTTGTATATATGTATAACACTTCTGCCAAACTCATTTGAGAAAATAAAATGCGTTCATCCCTAAAGTTCTCTCTTTCCATTTTATCACCCTCTTAATATATTTCTATTGCTCCACCAACTAAAACAACTATTCCTAAAATAATCATAACCCATGCGTAAACTTCCATAAAATCAATCTTTTTCATCCATATCACTCCTTAAAAGTAATAAGTTGCAAACATGAGGTATAGGGCAATGCCTATACCTTGCACCCACATATTCACTAATCTTTTAGTTGTTTCATCATCATTCCTCATGACTATCACTCTCTTTCAGTATTCCATTAGCAATTAATAATTCTTTGAATAATGGTAATTCCAATAACTCTTGTGTAAACTGTCGCCACTCAGGTAATCGGTGATTATGTCTTTGTTGGTAAATATTCATGAGTTGTAAATAGTTTGTCGTAACACGACCTGTTAAGTAAATACCACTAGGTGTAGAATAAAGTAGTTTTAAGTAGTTTTCGGGTGTAGGATTATCTATATATTCTTTTTGTATTGCTTTTAAGTGAATGATGATGTTTTTATCTACATACTCATTAAATGCCTTATCCAAATCAAATTTACTAATTCTGTGCATACAACTTTGTCCTGTAATAATGTCAATAAAATGGTATCGTTGTAATTCAATCCATGCTTTGTTAGTAAATGTAATATCCATATTTACTACAACACCCTTTGCCCAACTTACATGACCACTATTCAATGGTGCTTTTGTGAGTTTTAATGCTCGTTTATAATGTCTATCTGTTTCAAAAGTGCCTATCACTTGTCCAACTCTTAAATTTAATATTTCACTTCTCACTGCTTGTGCATCATAATCATCAACCATAGCATACCCACTTGCCACTAACGTTTCCTCTAAATCATAAACCTGAATGTTTGAAATTACTTTTTCCACTCTATCAACCCTTTCTACTATCAATATATTCAATTACGCCACATATAATGCCAACAATAAGTAACATAATTGCAATATATCCAAACATGAATACTAGTAAATTAACCAACTGTATTTCGTTTGCTAATGGATAGTACGTCATACTTATCATCCCTTTATTATATTATATGAAGCACGATAGGGCAATATGCCCGTTATTTTAATTGTTCCTCACAAAAACATTTAATGTCCATATACACTTCTTCATCTTCCACATTACAATCAATTAACTTGTTTAACTCATTAATCAATTCTTCTATATTTATATTTAGTGGTGGCAAATCAACTTCACCATTATTTTTAACTTCTTGAATAAATAATAAGTCTTTTTTACTCTCTTTTGCAAATGTTTTCATAGCTTCTAAAGAAGCTTCTGCAAAAATCAATGAGTCTTGTAATTCTTTATAGGCTTTCATTCTCATTTGAGAACTTCTTAATGAAACTGCGTGTCTATAATTTTGTTTTAACATTGCTATTGACATTTCATATGTTTTCATTGAGTCTTGTAATAATTCACACATTTTACCAATTCTTTCAATTTTAGAATAAACTTCATCAATTAATTCCTGTTTATGTTTTCTTTCTTGCTCTCTTTGTTGTTTCTCTTCTTTAGAAATAAATAATGAACTTAAAAATCCCATGCTATCAATCCTCTCTATTATTATTGTTATCACATTATATGTGATACGATAGGGGAATATTACCCCTTATTTATTAAAATCCATCAGAACCTACTACTTCTAAACTATCAAAATCTTCATACGTATAAATCTCAATTCTTACTTTTTCACCTGGGGCAATATTTACTAAATTTGTCCAACTACTATCTACTGTTATACCATCTTTTTTAAATTTGTACTCAATTTCAATATAATCAATAGTTTTATCTGTCGTATTTTCTAAAATTCCTATTGCCGTTGCATCCCCAAATTCACCACCACGTTCAATAGT
>JBGVNW010000067.1:0-2602 GCA_045125935.1 Bacilli bacterium
TAGAGATTTTAGATATGGCTTTTGGAAAGGTCATGATAAAGCAAAAGAGATAGGATTATATATGCAAAAATATTGCGGGTGCATTTTTTCAGAGGAGATGAGATATTATAACCGCAATCCTATACAAACCAGTAATACCAATGGTTACGAGATACCAAAAGAACCTAGAATGCAGGTTAAAAAAATAGAAAATAAAGAAGATTATATAGACTTACTTTTAGAGGCAGATCCTTCAAAAGACATGATACATAAGTATTTGAACGATTCTGATGTATATGCATTAAAAAAAGAAGATGAGCTAATTTCTATTGCAGTTATTTTGCACATTGATAGAAAAACATTAGAATTAAAAAACATAGTTACAAAAGAAAATTACAGAAATAAAGGTTATGCAAAAACACTTTTAAAATCATTATGTGGTAATTATAAACAGAAATATGACAGAATGTTGGTAGGAACAACAGAGAATAATATTCCTTTCTATGTTAAGCAGGGATTTGATAAATATGAGAAAACAATTAAAAATTTCTTTATAGATAATTATAAAGAAGAAATAAAAGATGGAGAATTAACTTGTACTGATTTAATATATTATTCAAAAGATTTAAAGAAAAAATAAAATATTATAGTTATTGAAATAATATCTAACATATATAAGAAATCTAATAGAAATATTAGATTTTTTATTTTGCCTTCAAAAAGGAAGGAGTAAAAAGAAAATGAAAAAAAATGAAAACAACAAACCAAAAAATAATGAAAAAATTAAAAAAGAAACAGAAAAGATTAAAGAGATTATAAGAAAGGAGACAGGTATTTATATAAAGAAGATGAACTCAAGAAACTTAAAGAAAGAATTTGAACAATTTTATTATATTATGGCATCAAATTATTATGAGTGTTTAACAGCAATAGGGTATTTAGATGAAATAGAAACTGATTGCTTTGCTTGTATAAAAGATGATTACTTATCAGATTTTGTAAGGTCAATGAGTGCTATGATGAATAAAATATTTTGTGATGAAGAAAAAGACTTTTCAGATATAATGAATGGAATTATGAGAATGTTAATTTCTGAAGATAAAATTGTTAATATTATAAAAGACGATATACCTAATTGGGTAATATTAAGAAAAAAGATAAGACCAGGATTAGTAAATATTGTACCTTTATATGATAATTTAAATGAATACTATTTGAATTATTCATATAGTTATAATGTTCAAGAAGATATAAAACCTTTTATTGCAGGGCTTAACAATTTATTTGGTAAATTAGCAGATGATGAGGATTTTATATATGTTTCTACTCATTTACAAGATGATAAAGAAATAACAGAGGAATAAATATTCAAGACAAGAGTTAGCTTTTAGGAGTTAGCTCTTTTTTTGAGGAAAGGAGCAAGAATGGGAAAGTGTCAGATAATTGCAATAGCAAATCAAAAAGGTGGAGTTGGAAAAACAACAACTACATTTAGTTTAGGAGTTGCACTTAGTAAACAAGGAAAAAGAGTATTACTAATTGATGCAGATCCACAACGGAGATTTAACTACTTGTATGGGTTACTATAATCAAGATGAATTGCAGAATACTATTGGAACATTAATGTCTGATACTATATGTGATAATGAAATAAATGCAGAAAATGCTATTCTTCATCATAAAGAAGGAGTAGATTTAATTCCTGCAAATTTAGATTTATCAGCAATAGAGTTTTCATTAGTTAATGCAATGAGCAGAGAGTTCACGCTTAAAAATTCTATAAGAGGTATTAAAGATAACTATGATTATGTATTGATAGATTGTATGCCATCTCTTGGAATGATAACAATAAATGCTCTGGCTTGTAGTGATAAGATAATAATTCCAGTACAGGGAGAATATCTGGCTGCAAAAGGAATGGGACATTTATTAAAGACAGTTACGAGAGTGCAGAAACAAATAAATCCAAATTTGAAAATAGGTGGAGTATTACTTACATTAGTAGATAAAAGAACAAATTTATCAAAAGATGTAAGAGATACTTTAATCGACAATTATGGACAATATGTGAAAATATATGGTGCTGAAATACCCAAAGCAATAAATACAGCAAAATCAACATCAACAGGAAAGAGTATATTTGAGTTTGATAAAAATAGTCCTGTTGCAAACGCATACAATAATTTAGCAAAGGAGGTATTAGAGAATGAAAGAACAAGACAAAAAGATGGTACTTCCAAAGTTAGATGATTTATTCACAAGTCAAGAACAAAGAGATAATCCAGTTGTTGATGAGGTAAAGGAAATAGAACTATATAAAATAGGAGAATTTCCAGACCACCCTTTTAGAGTTATAGATGATGATAAAATGGAAGAAATGGTTAAAAGTGTAAAAGAACATGGAGTTTTATTACCTGTTATAGTAAGAAAACGAGGAGAAGGAAATTATCAAATGATTTCTGGACATAGAAGAAAAAGAGCGTGTGAACTTGCAGGAATAGATAAAATAAAATGTATTGTTAAAGAATTAACTGATGATGAGGCAACAATTCTTATGGTAGATAGTAATATTCAAAGAGAAGAAATATTGCCTAGTGAAAAAGCATTTGCATATAAAATGAAA
>JBGVNW010000068.1:0-360293 GCA_045125935.1 Bacilli bacterium
AAATTTACTAAAAAAGGAGATGTCTTTACCCAAATTGAAATCGGCGACAATTATTACATATATAAACGAGATATTGGAGATTTCAGTTGCTATGAGATTTTTAAGAAAAAAATAGTAACAATAAATGATTATATGAGACGATATGATTTGACGGGTAAATATAACGAATTTGATGCTTACGAGCAATATCCAAGTGATGAACATTTTGGTCATTGGGCATATTGCTGCAGTAATTTTGAAAAGACTAGAAAATATATTTATATGTTTAATAATAAAAATGATTAGTTTATGGAAAAAAATTGGACTTTAGAGAAGTATGTATATGAAGCGAAACCAACAGTTGATGATATGGTAAATGCTATTGATGTTTTTGAAACATTGAAAGAAAAATACCCAAATGATGAATATATTGATGGTGCTATCGAAATTTTAAGACAGGAGATTTGTCTTATGTTTGGTGGAAGCATCTATAATGATTAAAATAAAGACACATTTGATGTGATTTAATTTGTGTTTGTTTATGTTTGCCCTTTAGACTATTTATCTAAAGGGTTTTTTAATAAAAATAATAATTATTTTTTCATAAATAAAGAGTATTGAAAGATTTCAATGTAAACAAAAATATATATTTTGAAAAATAATTTTACATAAATATATAAACAAACATAAACAAATTAACTTGTTATAAAAAATGAAAAGTATTAAGGATGCAATCGATGTGTCTGGTAAAACTATTGCTAAAATTGGTAATATGACCTGGAAACAGGTTCTAACATTTTTTGTAGTAGTTTCGATCGTTTTGATGTCAGTTGGAGCAGTATCGTATATTACTGCACAGAGAGGCGCAAGCGATGCTGTTAAGGCACAATTAGAATTAAAAGAGAAAATTCATGATTATGAAATGAGTTTGAGAATGAAAAACTCTGCCGCTTTAAATAACACAATCACACAATTGATGTTTGAGACAAACGCAGATAGAGTAATGCTTGCAGAATACCATAACGGGAGTTCAAGTGTTTCAGGTATTCCCTTCTTAAAGTGGAGTGTAACATTTGAAGCATTTAAAGATGAAATGGGTTATGGAGTTGCTAATGAATATCAACAACAACAAATAACATTGTATCCTTTTTTATCACACATAGGAGAAAATTATCTATATAGAGGATTTGTCGATACAGACCTTAAAAATATAGATAAGAGTTATGCATATAAATTGTTATCTCACGGAATAGAATATATAATAGTATCACAAATTGTTAATGATAATGGGTCAAAGTGTGGGATGTTAATTCTTGAATATACAGATGCTTCTGTTATAAACGAATTTATTGTTAAACAGAGGTTGCATAAAGCAAGTCAAGAATGTGCTGCACTATTGACCTTATCTCATCATAGTTATTCTGAAAATATTGGTTTTTAATAATAAAGGTTGGATTTTAAAAATCCAACCTTCTTTTTTTTACCACTGAAAAATTTTCGGCGTAAATGTATATCCAATAGTTATAGAAAATCCAAAAGCGGGTTTAAATGCTTTTGTGGTTCCATCATAATACATTCCTAAACTCGGTCCAACCGCTAATCCTATTCCATTTCGCTTTCTTAATTCTTTGTCAAATTCTTTTCCATTAGTTGCTACAATTCCATTTCCAGAATTGAATGTTAAACCAGGATAGTCAGACTTTAAATAAAACATCGTTTCTTTTGTTTTATTGTTTCTTGCAATTGTACCTTCGACATATATATCCTGCTCAATAACGAAATTTGATTCTCCAATAGATAAATTAGACGGATATGTCGCTTTATATGGTATATTTGCAGATATTAATCGCTTTGACTTATTAAATATATCATCTTTTGCTAAATGTATTGTACCAGTTTCAATTTTTAATACCGTATCTACAACAACATCTTTATATACAATAGATTCAATAAAAACTGTATCCTTTAAATTAATATTGGTGTTTATATACGCAATATACTCCATATTTTTCTTTTTTAATTCACCAATAGTTTTTTCCATTTGTTCTTGTGTAAGTTGAAGAGCATGTTTTTCTGCAACAACATTTCCTAATTCATCATAGTAATTGCGAATGCTATCAGTTAATGCATATGCATTGTTATTTAGAATATCAACTTCTTTTTCCAATTCATTTTTTGATTGACATTGAGATATTAACGAAATTGATATTATTAATATAATGACAATCCACAATATGTCTTTAATTTTGACTATAAAGTCTAATGTTTTTGACATACCACTTCTAATGGATTTAAATACTCCATTGATTTTTTCTAATATTGACATGTTAATTTAGTGTTATTTTATAAAATATTTATGGGATTTTGTTATATTTTATGTAAATTTAATTGTAAAATGAGTGATATTAGTTTATTAAATAAAATACAAGAGTATAATGAATCTCATTGCTATCAATATCAGAAGCGTCTTGATACTCTGGAAGAAGATAAGAAAGCATTGGGATTTACAGATGAAGATATTGAGAATATTAGAGTTGATGATTTTGTTTTCAAATATATAGATACAAAAGAAGAAAAGCAAGAAGCGACAAATTTTATCAAAAGATATGAGTGGTTGGGAACAGTAGGTTCATATCCAACACATTGGTTTTCTATGAGATATAAAGGAATACTTGGTGGTGTTATTATAATGGGTATGCCGAATGCTTTCAGCACATTGCTCGGAGAGCAAACGAAAGAAATTGAGAGATTGATCGCTCGTGGTGCGTCTGCATCTTGGACACCTAAAAATCTTGGGAGTCATTTTCTCATGATGTGTATGAGATGGATGGTGGAAAATACTCCTTATAGATTATTTACGGCATATTCAGATCCGACAGCAAAAGAAAGAGGTAAGATATATCAAGGTTTGAATTTCTATTATTTGGGACAGAAGTCAGGAACCACAACACGATGTATCAATCCATATAATAAAGAAAAAATTGTAACAGACCGTGCTTTCAGAGCGAGAAGTTTCTATAAGAGATATGCAAAGGATTTAGGTATTGTATGGCAAAAGAACTGGTCTGATGATCAAAAGATACATTGGGAGAATATACCAGATGATATTGAAAAACAGTTGAGAGATTATTCAAAAAAGATGTATAACGAAGCGGTTAAAATTGATTTTCCACCTAAAAGAAAGTGGGCGTTTGTGTTGGGTAAAGATAAAAGAGAAACTCGTCAGTTGAGAAAAGAATTTGAAAGCAGGAACAAAATATATCCATATCCTAATGATTGATTTAAATAAAATGTTTAAAATATGAAAGTAGAATTGATTCATGGTGATTGTCTTGTTGAAATGAAAAATATACCAGACAAGAGTATAGATATGATTCTTTGTGATTTGCCTTATGAGGTTTTAAATAAAGGAAATAAAAATGCTTCGTGGGATAGATTATTGCCATTTGATCAACTGTGGGAGCAATATAATCGTATAATTAAAGATAATGGAGCGATTATTCTTTTTGCACAAGGAATGTTTACTGCACAACTTATGATGTCAAACCCTAATATGTGGAGATATAATCTTATATGGGATAAGATATTAACAAGTGGTTTTTTAAATGCTAAAAGAATGCCACTTCGATCACATGAAGATATATTAGTATTTTATAAATCGCTACCCACATATAACCCACAAATGACTATTGGTGAACCGTTACATAGTAAAGGAATATCTTATAAAGATAAAGAACTTACTAATAACTGTTATGGTGATATGAGAGGTGCTGACGATTTACGAAAAGGAAGCACAGAAAAATACCCAAAAAGTATTGTTCGCTTTCAGAAACCACACCCAAGTTGTGCTGTGCATCCAACACAAAAGTCGGAAGAATTATGTGAATATCTTATTAAAACATATACCAATGAGGGTGAAACTGTTTTAGATAATTGTATGGGTTCTGGAACAACAGGTGTTGCTTGTAAAAATACAAATAGAAATTTTATTGGAATTGAATTAAATGAAGGTTATTTCAATATTGCAAAAGAAAGGATTGAAAACTAAAATATAATATAATTTATGGCAAGATTAATTTTACCAATAGGAATTTCAGGATCTGGAAAATCCTATATATACAACAAAGATTATAAAGATTGTGTTCAAGTTTCTCCCGATCTAATTCGAGAGGAATTAACAGGAGATATATCGAACCAAACTAAAAATAAAGAAGTATTTAAACTTGCATTTGAAAGAGTGGATGAGTATCTTAATAAAGGTATGGATGTATTCTTTGATGCTACAAATGTAAATAAGAGTCAGAGAAAGAATTTTACAGACAAGTATATTGGAACAGATGTGGATGTAGTATATGTCGTTCTACCAGCAGATATTGATTTGTCTTGGAAACGAATTAGGAAAGATATTAGAGAACAGAAGAATCGTTCAGATGTTCCGTATTTTGCATTAGTAAGACAGAAGGAACAATACGATAATAGTCTTGAACTTGGGTTTAATGATGAAAATGTAAATGAAATATTATATGTTTGAAATAAATAAAATTTATAATATGGATTGTCTGGAGGGACTTAAATTACTTCCAGACAATTCTATCGATCTGGTAGTCACAAGTCCGCCTTATAATATGAGAACAAGAATAAGGAACGGAGAATATACAACCAGAGAGAAATCTGAACATTTTTCTAAAAAATATGCTCACTTCTCTGATGATCTTACAATAGAAGAATATTATAACTTCCATAAAAATGTGCTGACAGAATTGTTGAGAGTTTCTAAATGTGTATTGTGGAACTATCAGATAGTAACTGGTTCTAAATCAGCAGTTTTTAAATTATTTGGAGACTTTGCTGACCAAATCAAAGATATTATTATCTGGGAGAAAACTGGTCAGCCAGCAATGCATGAGCAAGTGTTGAATTCGTGCTATGAATTTATCGTTGTGTTTGAAAATGATAATAAGAAAGGTAGATGTATCACCAATGCACAGTTCAAAAGAGGAACAATGAACAATGTTTTAAAAGGATACAAGAAAAACAATAGTATTAAAGGACATGGTGCTTGCTTTCCAGTAGAACTTGTGAAGGACATGGTGAATGCTTTCAGCAAAGAAGGTGATGTTATATTAGACCCATTTATGGGTAGTGGAACAACCGCCGTTGCTGCGTTGGAATGCAATAGGAAATATATCGGATTTGAGATTATCCCAGAATATGTGGATTTTGCTAATGAGAGAATTCAAAAATTAGGTTTAGAAGATTCTGGAGGATTGTGGTAATAAAAACTTTTCGGAATTATCTATTTTAGACTTGTTTTTATTTGGTTTTTTCAAAAAATAATATTATATTTGTAATGTAAAACTTAAAACAAAATATATTATGACACAATTTGAAAAAAATTTTGATTTTGTAGCATCAATTTTTGGCAAAGATACTGCTGAAAAAATTTTTATTTTATATATAAAATCTGCTGCTATATTTAAGTATATTGGTTATCTTTTAACATTGCCTGTTAAATTTGTTAAACTTTTTTGGAAAAACTTAAAAGAAAAAGGTGTGGTTTAAAACCACACCTTTAAATTTATATAATAATATTTTTAAATTTCATTTGCCCAAGATACTACAATATCTTTACCCCATTTATCAGCAGCATATTTCATACTTGCTTTGATCATTTCTTTTTGTTTTTCGTCAGTCCAATCTTCAACTTCTCCCCAAGTAGCGTTAGCATTGTTTTTAAGAGTTGTATAAGCATCTTTTGCTGATGCAATAATATCAGTTACTTTATTCTTCATTGCATCCCAAACATTCTTAACGCCTTCTGCGAAAGATGTTGATGTCTTTTTGTACCATTTAGAAACTGTATCCCATTTTTCGGAAATATATGCTTTTACATCATCTTTAAATTCTTTAGCACCTTCTACGAAATTGTTATAATATTCAGAAATCATATCTTTTGCATCAGAAGCCAACTGACCTAAAACTGCGACAATTGTAAGATATGCTTTACCAATTGCTTTACCTGCACTTTTTGCACCATCTTTAATAGAATTACCTGCACTCACAAGTGAATCTTTTGCTTCCTTTAGCATATTTGAAACCCATTCAGAAATAGCGTCTTTAATTTTGCCGAAAGTCTCTTTAACAATTTTAGCACCATCCTTAACTTTTTCAACAAGTGTTTCACAAACTTTCAATGCACCTTTATATACAGCAAATGTGAAAACAAAAGGTAATGCGAATGCAAAAACAACACCTTTACCGATTGCTTTAATTGCTTCTTTTGTGATTTCAAACATTTTGCTACAGAACATCATTACTGTTGATGCAACATCTTGAATTTTATTTTTAGACTCAACAACGATTTCATTAATAGTTTTAATTGTTTTTTCCATAAAATCATTAATTGCTTCATTGATAGCAGTCATTTTATCACTTATTGTATTATAAGTTTCTTCTTCTTTTTCTGAAAGTTTTTCGCAAATTTCGACAGCAGAATCGCAAATACCAATAATCTTGTTATATATTTTTTCTTCTGTTTGTTGTTTTAAACCTTTAGCAATAGTTTCAAAATCGCCAATTTGTACTTTACCAGTGCCTAATATTCTTCCTGCACTAGAGCGATTATTTGATGTTCTTTCGATTTCAGTTTTTACACTCTTATCGCTCATTTGATCACCTTTTTTCTTAAAAAACTTTGCAATAGGATCGAATAAACCTTCTTCAAGCATATCTGTATCCAATACGAGTTTTCCTTCGTCTATACTATCGTAGATATTAGATACCAAAGATTCAGAAATTTCGTTAAAAAGAGGAGCACCATACATATCAGCATATGCGATATTTAGATTTTCACTATAGTTCTCATTAATGAACTCTTCAAATGTTTTAATCATTTTAATTATAATTTTCTTATATAATATATTTATGTTTGTTATTTTTAGAAAAATTTGGATTTTATAAATAAATGTGTTATATTTGTAATAAATCTAAAACTATAAAAAATATGTTTACATTAAAATTAGAAGATGCTGATAAATTATATTTTTCAAGCGATAGTCATTGGGGTCATTTTAATATCACAAAATATTGTCATCGACCTTTTAAAAGCAGGAGCGAAATGGATAATGCTTTGATAGCAAATTGGAATTCGGTGGTTCCAGAAGATGGTATTGTAGTTCATTGTGGTGATTTTATGTTACCACATAAAACAGGAGATAAAGAATATAAAAAGATTTGGGATAAGTTGAATTTCAAAACATTAGTTTTATGTCGTGGTAATCATGACCGAATTGATTATGGGACATATGTTTATGGCGATAAAACTGTTATTGTTGTAGATATTGCAATGATAGAAGTTGAAGGAATTAAAATAATGGCTTGTCATTATCCTATGCTTTCATATCCAGCAGATTTTCAGGTATTTGGGCATATTCATACATTATCTGATGGAACCTGTTATGGTATTGATGGCGATGTTAATGATAGATTAAGAAAAACACAGTATGATGTTGGTGCAGATCAAAATGGATATACGCCTGTGTCGTATTGGCAGTTGGTAGATATTTTTAGAAACAAAGCAAAAAATTAATTATAAAATATGGCAAAATTTCAACCTATTATAAAATGGAGCGGTTCAAAACGCAGTCAATCAGATGAGATATTAAAATATTTCCCTAAAGAAATAGACACTTACTATGAACCATTTTGTGGAGGTGCGTCGATTTTATTTTCACTATTGAAAAATGAAAATATAAAAGTTAATAGGTATGTTATATCTGACATTAATGAAGATTTAATATGCTTATGGCGTATGATTAAAAATGATCCAAATACATTAAAAACTACATATAGAAACTTATGGACAACATTGTATAATAAAAATACACAATTTGAAAAAAGAACATTTTTTGAGGAAATAAGAAATATTTATAATAAATCTACACATAAAGAACCTGCTTATTTTTTATTTCTTAATAGAACATGTTTTAATGGTCTTATAAGGTATAATTCTTTTGGAGAATTTAACACTTCATTTCACTTAAATCGTAATGGTATTCACCCAGAGAAACTTGATAAAATCATTGATGAATGGTCTGGTTTATTTAATGATAAAAATGTTGAAATATTTTTAAGAGATTATTCTGAAGTGACTCCGAAGTCTGGTGATTTTATTTATTTCGATCCACCATATGCATCAACAAAAGGAATGTATTATAATAATTTTAATCAAATTAGTTTTTTTGAATACTTAAATAATTTAAAATGCTCATATATATTGAGTTATAATGGAATTTCTGGAAATGATAATAAAATATTTGATGTTCCAGAAAATGTATATGATGAACATATTTTAATAAAAAGTGGTAATTCTTCTTTTAAAAGACTTATTGAAAAAGACAAGGATGCTATTGTCTATGAAAGTTTATATATTAAAAAATAATATTATTATTTTGATATTAAAAATAAAATGTTTATATTTGTATCGAGTTTAAATAGTAAATATTTTATGGAAGAATTTAAAAAAGGAGATGTTATATGGTTTATCAAACATTACTTTAGAAGTAACCATAGACCTTATTGTACATATAAAGTTCGTAAAGGGGTATTATCTGAAGTTATATCTAATGTAAAAATTATTGCAAACGATAGAAAAACTGTTTTGCGAACATGTACACATTATATAATAAAAGGTTTACCAAATCATATGTTTGAAAATGTATATCATACCGAGACAGAAGCATTAGAAGAATTTAAACAGTTAAAAGATAAATATAATTTGTTAGAATATTAAATAATTACGACTATGAAGAAAATTACAATTGTTATTGACATGCAGAACGACTTCTTGACAGGAGCGTTGGCAAACCCCGATGCGGTATCTATTATTCCATCGGTTCTTGATCAGATTAAAAATTCTGATTATGTGATGTATACTCGTGATACACACGGTGAGAATTATTTGGAGACACAGGAGGGAAAGAATTTGCCCGTTCCACATTGTGTTGAGGGCACACACGGTTGGCAGATTGTGGATGATCTTGATCCACACAGTATCGCAGATATTAAGATGTGGCATATTGTCAATAAGCCCACATTTGGTGATGTGAATATCTGGATGGATATGTATTTTGCAGATTTGGTTAATTGGAATGGTGAGGGTGTAGAAGTAACATTCTGTGGAACTTGCACGGATATCTGTGTGGTATCAAATGCAATGATTGTTAAGTCTCTTTATCCAGAATTGGTTGTGAATGTAAAGGCAGATGCTTGTGCAGGTCTTACACCAGAGAAGCATAAGGCGGCACTTGATGTTATGAGTTCTTGTCAGATTAATATTATCTAAAAAGTAGAGGTTATGATTAAGTTGAATGGTAAGGTAATTAATCAGGGTCGTTTCCCTGATGGAACATTGGCACTTAAAGAAATTGATATTGATTTTCTGTCTGATTGTGGAGCAAATTGGATTGATTGGTTTTATGATGGTGATGATGAGATGTTTACCATTATGTCATTGGTTGATATTGTAAAAAGAAATAGTATAGGTAGAATTTATCTTAATATGCCATATCTACCCAATGCAAGAATGGATCGCATTAAGACAGATACCGAGAATTTTGCTTTGAAAGTATTTGCTAATTGGATTAATGATCTTGGATTTGACCGCATTTTCGTAGAGAATGTTCATTCTAATGTATCAAATGCACTTGTGAATAATATTGTCGATAGTTTGCCCGATGATGATATCAAGACTATTACAAAAGACTATGATTTTGATGTTATTTTCTTTCCTGATGAGGGTGCTTGCAAACGTTATAAGGATATGGATGCAATTAAGGAACTAGGATTGCCGATTGCTTTTGGTATCAAAAATAGAGATTGGAAAACAGGTGAAATTCTTGGTATGGCTATTATGGGTTCTGATGTCAGTGGAAAAAATGTGCTTATTATTGATGATATTTGTTCAAAAGGATTTACATTCTACTATGCAGGACAACAATTGAAAGAACATGGAGCAAATGATGTTAGACTTTATATTACACATTGTGAGGATAACATTAAGAACGGTGAAATTCTAAAAACAGATGTTATATCAAAAGTATATACGACTGATAGCATTTGCCATATTGTAGATAAAAAAATTGAGTTTGTGAGAAATTTTACAAAATAACTCACTAAAAATTTGGATAATTAAAATAAATTTATTATCTTTGTAATGTAATTAAAAAATCATTTATTAACAAATAAAATCTTATATAGATATGATTGACACTAATGCACTTTTACTTTGTGACACATACAAATGTTGTCATGATCGTATGTATCCCAATTCACTCAAGACACTTGTTTCTTATTGGGTTCCCAGAAAATCAATGTTCCAAAATGAGGAAAATCAGAAGATGGTATTCTTTGGTCTTCAGGCGTTCATTCAGGAATATCTTGTAGAGTATTTCGACAAAAATTTCTTTAATGTTCCTTTGGATGAGGTTGTTACAACTTATCGAAAGTATCTCAATATTCAGTTGGGAGAGGGTAATTATGATATTAACAAGATTGTAAATCTACACAATCTCGGATATCTTCCGCTTCGTATTGACGCAATTCCAGAAGGTTCAAAAGTAAATATGGGAATTCCTTGTATTAGAGTTACAAACACAAATCAGGAGTTTGCTTGGCTCGTTCAGTGGATTGAGTGTATTCTTCAGTCAGAACTATGGAAGACTTGTAATCACGCCACTATTGGTAATATGTATTACAAGATTGCAAAGTATTGGTATGAGAAGAATGTAGATTCTAACATAGATCCCAGAATGGCATTTTCGGATTTCGGTATGCGAGGTATGTCTTGTATGAATGAGGCGACAAGATGTTCTGCTGCTTGGTTGCTTTCTGCTAATAAGACAAGTTCTATCCCTGCACTTCCATATATTGACAAATATTATGATGCAGATTGCTCGTTCAATCACATTGGAATTGGTGCTGTTTCAACAGAGCATTCTGTTATGGGTGCAAATTATGCTATCGATGGAGATGAGCGAACTTTTGTAAAGCGACTTCTTACAGAGTTGTATCCCAACTCAAGTTTTTCAATGGTGTCGGATACTTATGATTATTGGAATATGGTAAATAATATCATTCCAAGTCTTAAGGATGAGGTTCTTGCACATAATGGTAAACTTCTTGTTCGACCTGATTCTGGCGATCAGTATGAGACTGTTATTAATACTGTATTGTCTTTGTGGGACACTTTTGGTGGAGATCTTAACACAAAGGGATATAAGGTATTGAATCCTCATATTGGTGTAATTCTTGGTGATGGATGTACACAGAATGTTGTTAAGAAGATTTATAAGGAACTTGACCGACTTGGTTTTGCTGCTAACAATGTAATCTTTGGTGTTGGTGCATTCTGCTTCACCGCAATTTTTGAGGGTGATAAGATGATTGTTAATACACGAGATACTTGGGGTGTGGCTATGAAGGCTACATATGGACTGTTTGGCGATAAGGAACTTATGATTTATAAGGATCCTAAGACAGACACAGATAACCTCAAGAAGTCACACAAGGGTCTTATCTTTGTAGAGCGAGATGGTGACAACTTTAAGGCGACCGATGGATTCTTGTATGATACATATTATGAGTATATGCAGACACATGAGAGTGCTATGCGAGCAGTATTTATCAAAGGCAAAATGGTTAACCGTGAGTCTTTCACAACTATTCGTGAGCGACTTGCAAATGAGAAATAATTAACTATAAAAATAAAAAATTATGTCAGGAAAAAATGATAAATGGTTGATGTTCAAAAACTATATGCATAATGAGTTGGGCATCACAAAAGAAGACATACATGATTGGATTCGGGATGCTGTAAAAGAGGATGTAAAAAATCTCGTAAACCAAGAGTATGGTAGGTTTAGTGTAAAAGATGTTATCAACAAAGAGATATATGAAACAAATTGGTATGGTGGAAAAACTCTTAAAGACACTGTAAAACAGGAAGTTGCAAAGGTGTTAAGTGAGAGAATTACAATAACTGTAAATGATTAAATTTATGGTAACTGTTGTAAAAGGAAATCTATTGGATGCAACTGAAATTGTTATCGCACACCAGGTTAATTGTCAGAAAAAGATGAACTCTGGTGTTGCGAAAGCAATTAGAGAGAAATATCCTGATGTGTATGATGAATATCTAAATACAGAACCAAAATTGGGAACGGTTGTATATATTAATGTAGATAGACGATATGTTGCAAATATGTATGCACAAGATATGTATGGATATGATGGAAAGCAATATACAAATTATGAAGCATTTAGACAATGCTGTAAAGATATTGTGAAAGTATGTAAAGGTGCATATGAAATGGAAGTATTAACAGTAGCAATGCCTTATAAGATTGCATCTGACAGAGGCGGTGCGGATTGGGATAAGATTATGGATATTCTTCTCGAAGAATTTACAGATGTAGATTTAACACTTTATAAACTATGAGTATATCAGATAGAATTGAAGAACTTGCAAATCTCCTTAAATATAAATCAGAAGATAATGCCGCTATCCGAAAGGAATTGATGGATATCATTATTCCAAAAGTTAAGAGAATAAATGAACTTTTTATACTGACAGATCTTAAACATAGATGTTTTGAAATAGATGGATTTGATGGTAATATTGATATAGAAAATGATTATGATTGGGGAGGTATAATTTTAGATAGCAAAACTGTCAATATTGTATGTGAAGATGATATAGAATATATTGATTTACAATATTTTAATAAATCTGACGAAGAACTATTCGAGATGTTTAAAAGAGAAAGTATTCAAGTAAAACAGTATCTATTGGATTTGGCAGAAACTAATATAGTTGAATTAAAAAAAGATATTGAAAAAATTAATAATTTGAAGTTGTAATGGAATACAAATTTAATGTGGAGAAAGTAACAGAGGGTGTTATCAATTGGATCAGAGAATGGTTCGAAGAAAACGGCAAGGAATGCAACTGTTTGGTAGCAATATCGGGTGGAAAAGATTCTACAATCGTAGCCAAACTTTGTGTAGAAGCACTTGGTGCAGATAGAGTTATCGGTGTGATGATGCCGTGTGGCGTTCAGAAAGATATTTCGGATTCTATCAGGGTATGTGAATTGCTTGGTATTAAGAATTACACTATCAATATTGAAGGTGCTGTTGAAGCAACATTGAAACAAATGGAAAACGCTGGTATAGATATTTCAAACCAAACTGTTGTTAACCTTCCTCCAAGAATCAGAATGAGCACACTTTATGCTGTTTCACAGTCACATAATGGTCGTGTAAGTAATAACTGTAATTTATCAGAGGATATTTGTGGTTTCAGTACTCGATTTGGAGATTCGGTTGGTGATTTCTCACCGCTGTCAAATCTTACAACTGTTGAGATTGTTCAAATTGGTGACTATCTTGGACTCCCTTATGATTTGGTTCATAAGGTTCCAATGGACGGTCTTAATACAAATGAGAAAGATGAGTATATCACAGACGAAGATGTTATGGGTGTTAAGTATTCTGATATTCACATGTATACACGAACCCCAGATGTATTGAAGGAGTCAAATCCAACTGTATATGAGGTAATTCAACAGAAAGAATTGAAGAATGCTTTTAAGTTGAAGCCAATGCCAGCATATTCACCCACAAGAAATTTAATATATACAGAATAAAATAAAAAAAAATGAGACAAACATCGGGGATTATTATTAACAATGACATTTTTATAAACTCAAGTAATGTTGTAAAAATAGAAAAAAAGAATATAGATGTAATCAAAATTTATATGTTAGGTGTAGAATCACCAGTAAAAATTGCTTTCAAAAGCGAATTTGATCGAGATTTGATATTTAACAAAATAATTATGGAAATGTATGGTCATAACTATGCAATTCTTAATTTTGATACAAAATAATAATTATTATTTGGTTTTATAAAAAAATATTGTTATATTTGTATTGTAATTAATCAGTTTGTCCATTCTGTTAAAATGGACTGGTGCGGAGAGAATTATAAACAATTAAATTTTAAAAGAAAATGAAAATTACAAAATCAAATGGTTTCCGTCAGGAGTATTGCGGAACAGTAGTAAAAATTAGTGAAATTCTCCCCATTGAGGGAAGAGACAGAATTGTGAAGACTATGGTAAACGGTCTGTCTATCGTTATTGGAAAGGATGAATTTCAAACAGGCGATGTTGCTGTTTATTGTGCTAATGAAACACAACTTCATGAACTTTTCCTTCATCTTAATTCAATGTATGACGATAAAGAACTCAACATTGACAAGGAGAAGAAAGGATATATCAATAAACATGGTCGAGTGAGAATTGTAAAACTCGGTGGTGTTCCATCTTATGGCATTCTTTTGAACCCAACATCAATCGCAACATTCCTTAACGAACCTGTTGATGATATTATTGCATATTTGGAGAAGCATGTTGGTGAGGATTTCGACGAAATTAATGGAGAGATTTTCTGCAAGGTGTATGTTCCGCCTGTAAAGGAGAACCGACATGTATCAAAGGGTGAGAAACGAGCAAAGAAATTGGCAAGATTTAAGATGCTTATTGATGGTTCTTTCAGACTACATTATGACACAGGTCAGTTGGCAAGAAATATGCACGAGTTTTCACCAGAAGATAAAGTGTTCATTTCCAATAAGTTACACGGAACATCTGCAATATTTGCAAACATTTTGACTAATATGCCTACAAATTGGTTCAAGAGAATGTGGCGTAAATTGTGGGGTAAACATGAGTTCGATCAGAAGTACAACCTTGTGTATTCTTCAAGAACAGTTATCAAGAATGAGTTTATCAACCCAAAGCAGAAAGCAGGTGGATATTATTCTGATGATGTTTGGGGATACTGGGCAGAAAAGTTAAAACATTTTATTCCTGTGGATTTCTGCATCTATTGTGAGATTGTAGGATATACACCTAATGGAACCGCCATTCAGAAGGGTTATGACTATGGTTGTTTACCAACTGATGAAGTTAAGTCCAAACTTATGGTGTATCGCATTACAGTTAATGATCACGAGTTGGAGATTTCAGATGTGATTGCTTTCGGTCAGTATCTGAAGGACAAACTTGGTGATATCGTTATCGACTTCCCATTGTTGTATCACGGAACACTTGGCGATCTCTATCCAGAGATTTCTACAACCGAGCATTGGCACGAGAATGTGTTGGAGGCATTGAAAGTTGAGAAGAAATTCTTGATGGAGCAAATGGAACCAATGTGTATCAACAAGGTTCCACGAGAGGGATTTGTTATCCGTAAGGCAAATGACCCTATCAAAGAAGCTTGGAAATTAAAATGTTTCAAATTTTTCGAGCGAGAACGAGCGGCCATTGATAATGGTGAGGTTGATATCGAGATGACTGAAGGTTATACAGTTTAATAAAATTGGTGAGAAATTTCTCACCTTTTTTTTGTATATTATGCGTGGAAATTAAACACAAACTATATTATTTTTTTGAAAATAAAAATTACATAAATATAATATATAATATCTATTTTAGTTTATGTACACAAAAGATTTTATAGAATCTATTTTAAATTATAGTCAAACAAATAAATTATCAGAAAAAGAATCTGCAATATATTTTGGAGTTTCACCAAAATCTTTACGATATTACAAAAAAAAGTATGGATTTAAAATAAATCCTATTGGTAAAGGTGAATTTACATATAGACAAAAGCGAATATATAATGTAAATGATAATTTCTTTGAAAAACCAGATGTGTTAAATTGTTATTGGGCTGGATTTATAGCAGCAGATGGTTGTATTATAGAAGGTAAAAAACAAAATCGACTTTCAATAGGGTTGGCAACAAAAGATTTTGAACATTTGAATATATTTAAAAATGATATTAATTTTGATGGGTCAATAAGAAATACTTATGTAAAAAAAACATATAAAAACGAAGAAAAAATATTTGAAACATCCAAAATTACTATAACTTCTCAAAAAATTTCAGATGATTTGTATAAAAATTTTAATATAACTCCAAGAAAATCTTTAACATTATTACCACCAAATTTATCTGATACTAATTTAATAGATGCTTTTATTTGTGGATATATTGATGGAGATGGAACTGTTTATTTATATAAAGATAATGTAAGAAATGTTCAAGATACATTAGTAATAACTATGTTGGGCACATATGAAGTAATATGTTGGATAAAAGAAAGATTTACGCAAATAATAGGAAAAGAATTGGGAACAATTCAAAAACATCATAATTCTGAAAAAAATACATATTCGTATAGAATTACAAATATGGGTGCAAGAGAAATATTCAAACATTTTTATAATTTAAATGTTCCAAAACTTAAAAGAAAATGGACAGATGAAATATATGATTACTGTGTAAATTATAAAAAAAGAGATCCTATATGTCGAAGAAAAGGCGTTAATATTTTTGATTTAGAGGGTAATTTAATTAAACATTTTGATACTTTAAACGAAGCGAGTGAATATACAGGTGTGACTATTGGTAGAATTAGTGATATGTGTAAAATGAATGATTCAAAACATCAAGCAAAAGGATATATGTTTAGTAGAGATGAAACAATGAAAAAATATGAACCATCTATATATATAAACAAAAAATATATATAATAAATTTGGATATTAAATAAAAAAGTATTATATTTGTATCAGAAAAAATGGCGCATTTGTATATTATATATATTATAGAGAGAAATATAAACTTTTAACTTAAAATTATGACAAAATTTTTTACTATAACAGAGTATATTAAAGATATTATACGAGGAACAAAGTTCGAGCGACATATTTACGTTGTTGGAGGTAGTATTAGAGATCTTCAAATGAAAAGACCTATTAAAGATATTGATCTTGTTATTGATATTGAGAACGGAGGAGTTGAATTTGCTAAATTCTGTATGGATAGCAATCTCCTAACACATGATGTTGTTGTTTTCGAGCGATTTGGAACTGCTATGTTTAAGTTCTTAAAATTTCCTGATGATGAAATCGAGTGTGTAATGACCAGAGGAGAGAAGTATCCTGATAGAAATTCAAGAAATCCAGAAACAGTTTTTGCAAGTATTGAAGATGATTGTATTCGTAGAGATTTAACTATCAATGCTCTTTATTATAATATTTCAACAGGTGAGATTGTAGATATGGTTGGTGGTCTGAATGATATTGAGAATAAGGTTATCAGAACGACTAATGAGAATCCAGATATCATATTTGACGACGATCCGTTGAGAATTTTGAGGTGTTGCAGGTTTTCGGTAAGATATGGTTGGGAGATTGAATCTAAAACATATGAGTCAATGAAACGATATGTTGATAGACTTGAAATCATCTCAAAAGAGCGAATCAAGGATGAGTTCAATAAGATTTTGCTGTCAGATAACGCTTCTATGGGCATCAGGACGCTTTGTGATATTGGTGCTATGAAGTATATCATCCCAGAGGTTGATGAAATGATTGGTATGGAGCAGAACGCTTTTCATTTCGGAGATGTTTTTGAGCATACAATGGCACTTCTGGATTATGACACAAAGCATTTCGAGAGCGAGGATATTACAGTTAGACTTGCATTGCTTCTGCACGATATTGGCAAAATTAGAACACGATCTGTTGGTGATGATGGGAGAGTTCATTTTTATGAACATGAGTTTGTAGGAAGCGATATGGTTGTTGATATCTTGAAAAGATTGAAATACGACAATAAGACTATTGGTGATGTTAAATTTCTTATCAAGAATCATATGCGAACCAAGAATTTTGGAAATGACTGTGAGAAGATTAAGACAAAGCATTTTAACAAATTGGCATATACTTGTAAGAATGAATATCGTTACAAGTCTCTTGCAAGAGTAATTGATTGCGATAACAACTCACACAAAGCAGAGCATAATATTATAGGTCAGTATGATTATTTTATAAGACATATTGATGATGCTGTGAAGATGTTTAACTACAAACTTCCTGTTGATGGAAATGATGTAATGGAGGTTCTGAATATTTCTAGTGGTGTTTTAGTTAAGAAGGTTTTGGATGCTTTGATGAATCGTGCTTTTCCAAATCCAGACACATTGACTAAAGATAGTTGTTTGAAACAAATTCCACATATCACAAAAGAAATTATTAAAAAAGATCAAAAATTATTTGAGGATAATTTTGTGAAATATAAATAATTTGTTATATTTATATCAAGATTGAGAATCTATGTCCAAATAAGCGACATATGCTTATTGAAGGTGAGTGCGTAAGTGCTCACCTTTTTTCATAAATAAATAAATTAAAATAAATATTTATAATTATATGAAAAAAATAATTATTTTTATTTTTTTGACTTTATTATTTGCATGTAGTCCAAAAATAATGAATAACTCTATTAGAGAAGCGTATAACGAACACCAGTTGGATTCAATTTGTAAAGTTGAAAATTTACCTAATGATTTGGATAAATGGCATTATAGTGATATATACGACTATGAAACACATAAAAAAATAACACAGTATGTTTTCATAAAAGAAATGAATAGAAAAAATGAAACTGTATATATAATAACTTTTGTGGATAGCACATACCATTTCACTAAAAGAGTTGTCAAACAGATAAAAAAATAATTTATAATATATGAAGTTTGGATATAAACCATCTAAAATAGATGGAAATGAAATAATTATTGATGATGTTTTGGATAACATGAATATACCTAATAAGTATAGTTATGCTGAATTTTTGCCTAATGTTCATGACCAAGGCAATAATCAAACTTGTGTTCCTCATTCTATTAGTGCTTTTGTAGATTGGTATAATGAAGTTAATTCTATTAACAAAGATATGTCAATAGATTGGATATATGATTGTAGAGAAGATAAAGATGCTGATGGTATGTCTCTGAAAGAAGCACTTAAATATATTAGAAATGTTGGATATGTATCAAATCAAGAGTATAATGATATAAAAAGTGGAAAATCTCCAAAAAATGGAACATATTGATATGTATGGCATGCTAAAAAGTGAATTTGCTATGAAAAGAAGTATTTTAGTAAATGGTACTTTCATTATGGCTTTACCTGTTTATGATTCAAATAGAATTGATTTTTGGAATGGGAATAATTTTGAAGGTGGTCATGCGGTTGCATGTGTTGGATATGATGAACAAGGTTTGATAATTAGAAATTCTTGGGGTTCTCTTTGGGGTTCTGGTGGTTATTGTAATTTACCTTATTCGGAGTTATATAAAATGTATGAAGCTTGGGCATTGATAAAATATTGATAAATAAAATTTGTTATATTTAGAGGTGAAGAATATTATTCTTCACCTTTTTATTTTGATATTTAAATAATTTATATTATATTTGTAATAAATATAGATAACTAAAATATTAATAATATGTACATCAAAGTTGATTATTCAATAAAACGTAAAAGTCCAGAAGGAAGACCAGATATGACTGGTGAGTTTGCAATCTTTACAAAAAAACATTGGTGGAACAAATGGATAGAAGGTCAAACATATGCAGATTTAGAATGGGCAAAAAGAGATGCACAACAAATGAGAGATAGAATTAAAAAAGAAAAAGAATTACCGATATATTTTTAATTATGACAAAAGAAGAGAAAATAGAATTATATAACAAAGCAAAAGAAGCATATTATCTTGGTGAAGAAATAATGACAGATCAAGAGTTCGATAAATTGGAAAAAGAACTTGGATTTGAAAACAATTCTTATGTTGGAACACATCACCAAAAGTCATACACAATCAAACACCCATATCTTATGGGAAGTTTGTCAAAAGTGCAGATTGTAAAAAACAATCAGGGCGTAGTTGAATATGACAAATTTGCGGATGCTATCAATACTTATTTAAAAAAGTCAAAGAAGTATGGTGAAGATATATGGTATTGCGATGTTACACCTAAATTTGATGGTTGCAGTTTTGAAGTGGTGATTGGAAATAAAGGTAATTTGCTGTCTGTGTCTACAAGAGGTGATGGTGAATTTGGTAAAGATATTAAGAGTTGGTTTGTACACGAATGGAACACATGGGTAGGATCAGGTAAGATTCATGCATATGTAGATTCATTAGATGAAGACCAGAAAATGTTTCTTGATAAACTTGTTATCAGAGGTGAGTGTCTTATTGATAAATCAAAATTTGACAGCAAATACACAAAAGATTTTACAATTCCACGTTCATTTGTTTCTGGAGTTATCAATTCGGATTGGGAAAATACACCAGAGCAAATTGAACGCAGAAAAGATTTGTCTTGGGTATGTTATGATTATCGAGAGATTTATTCAAATGGTGTGATTGTAGAACTTGATTATTTTGATGAAAGAGATCACCTACCAGGTGAGATGCCAATTCAGGTGTATCATAATGTAAAATCTATACATGCTCACACATTGGAGGATATTTATAAATTCTTCGAAGATACAAGAAATAAGTTCGGTTATGCTTTGGATGGATTTGTAATCAAACCCGCAGAGACTTTCAGACTTCAAGATAATACACGAGAGCGACAGGAAGATTGTGTTGCTGTTAAATTTCTACCAGAGATTGTACAAGCAGAAATTATAGATATTGAATGGAATGTAGGTAAAACAGGCGAGTATTTCCCGACAGCAATTCTTGAAGAAGTGATTCTTGGTGGTAAAAAGGTTAATAGAGTATCATTACACAATTACGACTGGATTGTGAAAAATAAGTGCGGTGTTGGATCAAAAGTGGATATCGTGCTGTCGGGTGATATTATTCCAAATGTGCTTGAAGTATATGGTATATCTGAATCTTACAATATACCATCCGATGCTAATATAGAAGGTAATACAGAATTGGGTGAAAATATGCACCTAATGAAGACAATGAGTATGTTTGATAAAACTAAACAAAAGTTTATAAACTCAGTAAATGTTCTTAAAATAGATGGTATTGGAGAAAAAGTTGGTGAAGGTCTATTTATTATCATACAAACAGATAATATTATCAAATTAATGTCCGATCGCAACCTAAATTTTATTGAAACAATTTTAGGCAATTCTAAATCAACACAGAATATCATAAATGCTTTGAAAGAAAGACGAAAGAATCTTTCTATATATGATGTAGTTTTGAGTCTTTGTTTACCTAATTGTGGAGAGAAGAATACAGAGTGGTTCGTGAAAAAGATATCTGGTTTAAATCCTGATAGCAAAGGCATTCCTGCAGTTGTAAAGAATATGTCTGAAAATAAAGATATAATTAGAATGATTGAAGATGAGTATATGAAACCATTTAATATTTCGTATATTTCAGAGTCTGCTGTCAGCGAAAATAAAATCCCTGTAATTATGACAGGCAGTCCAAAAGCATGTGGATTCAATACCAAAGCAGATTTTTTGGCAAAGCATCCAGAATATGTTGAAACTACCAAATGGAATGAATGTCAGATACTTTTTACAGATGATTTGGATTCAGATAGTTCAAAGATGCAGAAAGCAAAAAAATTAGGTATAACAATTAAAAAATACAATTATTAATATGAACTATAAAGAAAGATTATATAAGGTGAAAAAGTCATATTATTGTGATGTGTTTGTTTTCTCTGATGAGTTTGATTGTGAAGTGTTTAAATTATAAAAGAAAAATTGTAGTATGAAACATTATAATAGTATACCTCGTCTGGATGATGATGGTACATTGAAAGGAGATGAAATTTGGGCATTTAATAAACTTGATGGTCAGAATTTCTGTGTAAAATTTTCCACTAAAACAAACAAGTTCGGACCTTTTGGTAGCAGAAAGCGACTTGTGGATGAGAGCGATGAACAGTTTGGTGAAACTGTCAAGTTCTTCAAAAACAGCAATATACCTAATGAACTTATTAGATTGGTGAATGAAAATTCTGGTAAGAAAGGGTTATTCAATGGCGTTCAGGAGATAACATTCTTTTTTGAATGGTATGGAGAGAACAGTTTTGCAGGAGTACATGTGGAAGGAGATGAGATGCATCTTACTTTGATTGATGTTGATATCAAAAAGAAGGGATATATTGAACCAAAACCATTCTATGATATTTTTGGTAATAATGAGTTCATTGAAATTCCAGAGTTGATATATAGAGGTAAGTTGACAGATTCTTTTGTTGAAAGCATTAAGAACAATGATTGGACAGAACCTAACTGTCAGTATCCTACTGTAAAAGAGGGTGTTGTATGTAGGCGTTCAACAATAATGAAAGGGCAGAGGATGCCAAAAGTTAAATTTAAAACAATGTGGTGGATTACAGAACTTCGTAAAAAATATACCGAAGACGAATGTAAGGAACTTGAATAACAATTAAGAAGTATAATTGATTTATAGATGTGTAAAAAAATAAAATACAAAGATAAAATTAGTGCGATGTTTGCATTAGCATCTTGTAAACATGCAACAAAAGGAAAAAGACAGGAAAATCGCATATATTATTGTAGTGTTTGTAAATGTTATCATTTAACTTCAAAAAATAAATCAATAAATGTAGTTGAATATGGACAAAATTAAGGTAGGAGACCTTGTTGTAATTACTGATTGGGATATTAATATAGACCGATCACATTACAAAGGAGAAATATCTGTGGTTGATAGGATTGAAGAGACATATTATTATTTAAAAAATGATGAAATAACAAAATTTACTAAAGAACAAATAAGAAAAATAAGTTTAATTGAATATATTAATAAAAATAATAAGCATATGATTAAATGTAAAAAATGTGGATCTACTAATGTTAAAGTAGATTATGATCAGGTTTATACATCAATACCTGCAAAGTATGGTTATAAATGTAATGAGTGTGGCGAACATGGTTATGTGAATTGTGATGAAGCATATATAGACAATGACTACAGCAATTTGGATAACGAAAAGATAAACACTCCAAAAGAAGAAAATAAAGGTGGTGGTCTTATGGGATGGATTTGTCCTAAATGTGGAAGATGTTATTCTCCATTTACAACCATGTGCACTTATTGTAATAATACAAATAACTTGTTTAGATGGAACTTATAAATATTAAAAATAATAATTATTATTTTTTATAATTTTTGGAAATTTCAAATCTTTTTGTTATATTTGTATTGTGAAAGTTCTTTGATAAAAACAATAAAATTTGAAAGAGTGAAAAGATATATCTCTTTCCAGCAGAGGTCAGAATATTTTTATATTCCAAATACAAACGAAACATTGTATTTCCTCGGTGATTAATTATAGATATAAATAATGTTTCCACAATCTACTCGAAGTGAGCGTTATAAAAGTTGCGAAGAGAGTCAATGCAATGTCCGAAGCGATAAAGAAGATGAAAGAAGACCAATATTAAATAGTTGAATTTGTGCTTGCTGTTAAAGTTGGGGTTACAAAAAATTGTTATATAACAAAACAATTTACCGATAACAGATTAATAGCAATGAACAATGGGAAAAGTAAAAGCCGTGCTGACATCACTCAATTTAGTGAAATACGGATGTAGCAAATTTATAGAGATAATTATGGTTTATACTTTTGTTTAATTAATTGTCTCATATTTAATGTTGTTAAAGTTATTGATATGACGGGGAAAGGGCATACCCGCGCCACGAGATAGCATCAACTGGACAAGAGTGGAAATCTCTGGTAAAAAGTAGAACGGATGTAATACATCGTCAGTTAATGCAGGTTCGACTCCTGCTGTCAATACAAAAAAAATATAAAAATAACATAAAATAATTTGGAAATTTAAAATTTTTTTGTTATATTTGTATTGTGAAAGTTTGAATATGCGGAATAAGTTCAGAAGGTAGAATAGGAACATTCCAGTTCAAGGTGTTGGTTCGATCCCAGCATTCCGCTCTAAAAATAATAATTATTTTTTGAAAAATAAATTTTCATAAATAATATTGTGCGTTCTTTGAAAAAATGAAATTAAATGGGAGTATAGCTCAGTTGGTTAGAGCATCTGACTGTATAACAGTAAGTAAATACTGGATTAAAAAAATCTACTTATGTATTTCAGTGCTTTAGATGCTTGGTGGAGATAACATCAAATCCGAGAGGTCGGGGGTTGGAATCCCCCCATAAGTACTAATCAGAGGGTCGTAGGTTCAAGCCCTACTACTCCCGCAAGATACAACTTGTTGATATTATCAGGAAAGGATTAAAGACGAGGGTTCGACTCCCTTCAGATCCACCAGTTAAAAGATAAAATTATATAAAAGGGTCTGTCTGGTTTTGATTTGATAGCGAGTATGGATAAAGGAGAGATGTGTCAGTCATGTAAATGGCAACAATTCTAATTGGTATAATGCTGGAACTTCTACAAAGAAGATGAACAGCATGTTAGCCACTGCATAGTGCGGTCGCTATACCAGGTTCTCTCCATCGTACCTAAACGATGGTTTTCTTTGAAAAAAAGTTCAAAAAGTTTGGAAATTTAAAATATTTTTGTTATATTTGTATTGTCAAAGTTTTTGAAACATCATATAAAAAATATTTCAAAAAAAGTTGAAATAAATTTTGAAATTTCAGAATTTTTTGTTATATTTGTAATGTAAAAGTTCTTTGAAAGTTTTTTGTTCATAGTTTTTGTTTTTAAGTTTGTTAAATCTTAAAGGTTCAGACCGCAATTTTTTTAAATTAAATCAATAGGGTAGATTATGGAACCTTGTTAAATTTAAAAACTTTGAATGAATATATAATTGGTGTGTTAGTTCAGATGGTTAGAATACCTGCCTGTCACGCAGGGGGTCACGGGTTCGAGTCCCGTACACACCGCCAGAAAGTTTCTCTGTTCTTTTAAAAAATAGAGTGGTGGAGTTGGAGTCACAACTTAACAACTTCAAACAAAAAATAGATCTTTGAAATAAGAAAGGGCGGGTTTCTCGTCCAAATAAGGATAACCTGTGAATACATAAGCAGGAAAAGCGAAGGGATATTACCAAATTCCCCTGAACGCAGAATTTTAAAGGTTCTGTCCGTATGAAAACCATATCGTGAGCAAAACATGGAATGGCACGACAGTGTGAAAGTGTTTTGCGGAGGCTTTAGCCAAGTCTCCTTGGATAGCAATATCGACAGCAACGGTATGCATAGATGCAAGAAGATTACCAGTCTTATGGCGTTTATGACGAAAGTTTAATAGTGTCCTAGACTTTTACCAGAAGTCAGACTACAGGTGGTGCTGGGTTGATAGAAATATTAGGATATTAGAATGATTAGAGTGAGTAACACAGCGGTGTGTGAAAATAGGATGGCGATGTATCTAAACCACTCAAAAGGTGGCAGGATAACAAGTGCAACCTCGTCGTCCAAACGGCTCATTGGTGATTATAAAATATTGGAATTTTAATAATTAATTAATGTAAAAAAGCAAAAGCGTTGCACACATTGTGATACAATGCGGTTATGCTACTGAAAAATGTAGCCTGACAAAACTCGCAAGGTGCTGTCAGAGTAACGCAAGTAAGGACAGTGTAAGAGGAGGCATCTTCTGAACCCGCAAGGACATTTGGCTTGAAAGCGACTATATATCACAATGTAGGAGACACGGAGTCTATAATCCGTCCGCATCTTCCCTACCTGATGCGAGTCAGGTGTGTATAAATCACGAAAGTGGTGAAAACGGGAAGCGTAAGGGTCATCACTCAGCCCATTACAAGAAATTGACACTGCTCGTAGAGTAGTCGTCTTGGTTGACCACGATACCGTAATTGTGGTACACCACGCCTTCTTCGCATAGTGGTTGATTGCACCTGATTTGTAATCAGGATCCGTAAGGACACGCCAGTTCGAATCTGGCAGAAGGCTCAAAAACACAAGACAATATGCAGTTAAATACTATTTTTAATGAAGATTGTCTGAATACTATGAGAGCGATGCCAGATGGTGTGATTGATCTTGTTATCACATCTCCACCGTATGACGATCTTCGAAATTATAAAGGTTATTCTTTTGATTTTGAAAGCATTGCGAAGGAATTGTTCAGAGTAGTAAAAGAAGGTGGTGTTGTAGTTTGGGTTGTAGGTGACGCTACAGTGGACGGTAGTGAAACTGGAACTTCTTTCAAACAAGCACTTTTCTTCAAAGAAGTTGGGTTCAATCTTCATGATACGATGATTTATATGAAGAATAACCCAATGCCCCAGACAGGCAAACGATATAATCAATGTTTTGAATATATGTTCGTGCTGTCAAAAGGAACACCAAAAACTTTCAATCCAATAACGGAAGAAACAAAATATAAGGGTGTTGCTAACATGAAGAACAGGGGCAAAGATGGTTCTCTCGACTATCGCAAGATGGAAAGAAAGACCGAAAAGAAAGTTGGAAATATATTTGCATATTCCGTAGGTGGTGGGATATCTACAAAAGATAAAATTGCATTTCAGCATCCCGCTATCTTTCCAGAAATGCTGGTGAAAGATCAAATAGTCACTTGGAGTAACGAAGGGGATTTGGTTTATGATCCATTTATGGGAAGCGGAACCACTGCGAAAATATCTATGTTACTGAATAGAAACTGGATTGGCAGTGAGATATCAGCGGAATATGTTAATATAACCAACATCAGATTAAAAGACACTGAAGTCGAAATAGATCGAGAAAAAAGTGAAATCGGCTTATGGTGATTTAATAAATATTATATTTTAACTAATTTATTTTAATTATGAAAAAGTTTTTTTTAATGGCAGTGCTTGCTTTGTGTATGAGTTCTTGTAACTATTTTTCATCAGAATCACAAGATTCTAATGTTGCTGACACAACAGCAGTTCAAGAAGTTGTTGATACAGTAGCAGTTGATTCTGTTGTAGTTGCTGATAGCATTGCAGAATAACAACCAATGATGTTAAGGGATTTCATATCAAAAAATCCCATAAATGCAGAATTAGCACAACGGTTAGTGCGTCGGACTTCCACTCCGAAAATGTCAGTTCGATTCTGATATTCTGCTCAAATATATTGCGGGGTAGAGCAGAGGTAGCTCGTCAGGCTCAATACAGAGTAATTCACTGTGACGAATTTGATGTCTATGTAGACGAATGGAAGAGTCGCTTCCCATCAATATTGAGGGATTCAGGCATAAGCTCCAGTAAAGGTTCGAGTCCTTTCATAGACACTAACCTGAAGGTCGGAGGTTCGAATCCTCCCCCCGCCACAAATTATATGCTCGTATCGGCTAACGGTTAGGCCCCAAGATTTTCATTCTTGTAATCCGAGTTCGATTCTCGGTGCGAGTACAAAGAGTTAATAGTGTAACGGCAAGCACAACAAGTCCTTTGGGAATGTTTCCTCGCATCGGGCAATATGACTTGTAAGAGAGTGGTTCAACTCCACATAACTCCCTAAATTTTGAAAAAATAATTTTCATAAATATAATATAAATAATTAATACAATAAAATGATTAAAAGTTTCCCACATATGTCTTTTGGTAAATCACTATTCCCATATAGTGCAAAATCGGCGTATGCTTATTGGCAAGGACAGGGAGACTGTGTTGAGTATAAAAATCTGGAAAATTGTAAAAGATAACCAGACAAAGATATAAAGAATAAACTCACACAGTTCATTAAAAAGAAATGTGTGAGTTTTTTTATTGGGGGATTAGTTTATATAGATAGAATACCTGTTTTGCAAGCAGGAGAGAGCGGGGCAGTACCGCTATCCTCCACTGTATAAAAATATATGGCGAGTTATTACAAAAATCATTATTGAGTACTAGTTAATTAATAATGATGGTGGGTATAACTGTATATTGAAAATCTAGATAAGTAAATATATATGTGGGTTCGATTCCTAACTCGCTTCAAAAATAGAGTGAGTCTATCAGAAATTACTCTTAAAAAATCCGAATGCTATATCTGATAGCATAGTAAAGGTTCTGTATATTTAGTCTGGGTATATAGGTGAAAAGGTTCAGACTTATTATATGGTAGTAGTTCAGTTGGTAGAACGCCTGGTTTGGGACCAGGAGGTCGCAGGATCGTGCCCTGCCTACCATACAAATATAGGTTCTTGGTGTCAGTGGTAGCATGTTGGTCTCCAAAACCAAAGGGAACTGTTCGAGTCGGTTAGAGCCTGCAAAAAAATAATAATTATTATTTTTTACACAAAATTTGGAAGTTTCAAATATTTTTATTATATTTGTAATGTAAAACAAAAGAGATAGCGATTGCTGTCAGAGGTCTTTGAAATTGAACTATGGTGTAACGGTAGCACTACAGATTTTGATTCTGTCTGTCTAGGTTCGAATCCTGGTAGTTCAACAAATAAACAATTTTCGAGGATATTCACTAATTGGTATAACTAACCCTACCCAAAGGGTGAGTACCAGGGTTGGAAGGAGTACTCAATATAATATCAGTTTAATTGGTTCTAAATACCTGGTAAGGGAGATTGCAGGTTCGACTCCTGTATATTATATATTAGTCAATTAGAATCCTGATTGCACAGGATGTTGAATATTTGAGATGTAATATTTTTAACGAGGGATGGCGTGTTGGTATAAACTACTTATAGAAGTTCTTAATATGGAGAAGTGAGTTTATGGTAGTTATAATATTATCCAACTTGCAATATGGTTGGAATTGTTTAAATTTGCGGAATTAGTATAACGGTTATTACACAAGTCTTCCAAACTTGATATGTCAGTTCGACTCTGATATTCCGCTCAAAATTTAACTAAAAAAAAATTATGGTTAAACCGAGAAAATATAATTATCTTTATAAAATTACAAATTTGATTAATGGTAAATTTTATTATGGAATTCACACCACAGATAATTTAGATGATAAATATATGGGTTCGGGAACAAAAATTAATGAAGCATATGAAAAATATGGTGTTGAAAATTTTAAAAAGGAAATTTTAGAATTTTTTGACACAAGAGAACTTGCTGCTTTAAGAGAAAGAGAGATTGTTAATGAAGATTTAATTAAAAATCCAAATTGCTACAATATTATATTAGGCGGAGGTAATTTTACAACTGTTGGAACAGCAACTGTAATTGATAAAGATGGTAATACAATGCAGGTTCCTATTGATGATGAACGAATAAAGAGCGGCGAATTGGTTGGTGCAACAAAAGGTCAAAAATCTGGGAAGGTTAAAGTATATATTAATGGTAAGATAACACTTATTTCGACAAGTGATGTGCGATATTTAAATGGAGAATTAAAAACTTTTAATATTGGCAAAACATTAGTATGTGACAAAAGTGGAAGATGTTTTATGACATCAATCGATGATAATAGGATTAGGACAGGTGAAATAAATTATTTTTGGACAGGTAGAATACATAAAGAAGAAACAAAGAAAAAACAAATAGAAACATATAAAAAGACTAAACACCAACAAGGTAGTAAAAATTCGCAATATGGAACTTGTTGGATTACAAAAAATGGTATTTCTAAAAAGATTTATAAAAATGAAATAGATTTATACACCAAAGATGGGTGGATAAAAGGTAGAAAAATGCCATCTAAACATTAAATTAAAAAAATAATAATAAAAAATAGAAATTAAAGAATCGTACCGCAACTATATTTTTAAATTATTATGGTTAGTTAAAAGTTAAAGATTCTTGTTACATGGTGACTGTAGTTCAGTTGGTTAGAACGCCAGATTGTGGATCTGGAGGTCATCGGTTCAATCCCGATCAGTCACCCTAAATTTATCAAAGACAAATGATGATAAAAATGATAGATGCACTTAGTAATCCTTAAAAATCTATTTTAATTTTGTTATATTTATTATATGGAATGGAAAGATTTGATTAATAAAAGAAATAAAATAGATGGATTGGATTTGTTGTCATCTATTCCAGATGATACATTGACGGTAGTATTTTTTGATCCTCAATATAGAGGTGTATTGGATAAATTATCTTATGGCAATGATGGTAAATCGAGAGGTAAGGATAGATGTGATTTAACACAGATGCCAGAGGATATTATTAAGAAGTTCTTTACGCTTATTGAAAGCAAATTAAAACCAGATGGGTATTTATTTTTGTGGGTTGATAAATTTCATTTGGTGACAGGTATCTTACCGTGGTTTGAACATACGCCATCTTTATCTCCTGTTGATTTAATTACTTGGAATAAGAAAAAGATAGGTATGGGATATCGAACTAGGAGAATATGTGAATATTTAATAGTATTACAAAAAACTCCAAGACATGCTAAAGCAACTTGGATAATACATAATATACCAGATGTGTGGGACGAAAAAATAACTAATAAAATTCATACACATCAAAAACCTATAGAGTTGCAAAAACAAATACTTTTGGCGAAAACAAAAGAAGGGGATTTGGTATGTGATCCAGCATCTGGTAGTTATTCGGTATTTAAATGCTGTAAACTCATAGGTAGAGATTTTATTGGTGGAGATATTGAATTTGGAGACAATAAAGATATACCAATGTCTGAACTTAAGATGTATATGACAGAAGAAAAGAAAAATGAAGATGTGGTATCTATTGAAAACTCATTATTTTAGTTAAATATAAAGAACTGTTAATTGAGAGACGAATATGGTCGCCTGTTATACAGAGCAGGAAGGAGGTAGATGTGAAACGGGAATAATTTTCAAGTTCTTTTTGGAGGTGTGTGATAATGGTAGTCGGGCGGTCTTGAAAACCGTTGGTCGGTAAAACGGCTTGGGGGTTCGAGTCCATCCACCTCCGCTGGGAGAAACCGCGATCTCGATGGTGTGAAAAAATAGCGGCGTTTTGATAGTTTTCGTTATAAACTATTTTTGGAAATAGCAACCTATGAGGAATAGGGACTGCCTGCTAAGCAGATCGTTCACTTCGGTGGATTGGGGTCGGAACCCAGCATTTCCGCAAAATTGACATCTTAGCTCAGTTGGTAGAGCATAACACTTACAGAGTTCTCGATTATCTTTAAAATCGTTGACTGATATGACCGAGATGGTAAAGGTATATACGCAAGAGCGTTAGTACATTTGAGTTCAATTCTCAATTAAGTCTGGTTGATAAAGTCGCAAGTTCGAGTCTTGCTATCAGTCCTTAATGTTAGGGTCCTGGGTTCGAGTCCCAGATGTGTCACAGAAAATTTGGGGTTGCGCCGAAGTTGAAGAGTCGGGGCAGACTGTAAATCTGTTATCGTAAGATTGAGTAGGTTTGAATCCTACCAACCCCACGAAGAAGCATTTCAAGTTGTGGTGTACTATAAAATAGTTTCATAAATGGTTGAGACCAAGGTACAAGAATATAGATAAGGTTCTTTAGTTCGAGTGGTTGGAGCGATGAATTCAACATGGAACTGACAAATGTGACTACGGAAATCATTTGAATGCTTTTTTCGGAGTGTGGCGAAATAGGTATCCGCGCCAGACTTAGGATCTGGTGCTGCAAGGCGTGTGGGTTCGAGTCCCACCACTTCGACAGCAAATTTACAACAATTGTCCAATGCTGGTTCATTTGCATTTGTGATGTAGTCTAAATACTAGTTTGACGAACAAGACCAACAGTATAAGTCAAGTGAGGAGTTCGAATCTCCGATTGGACACAATAAACAACCCGCTTTTTTTGGTAGTAGCGTAATAAACCATCTGTTTTTTGGATAGCAGATATATCCAATACGCCATAAGGATCCGATGGAAGAGGAAGGTGACTTTGTAGGAGAGGAAACATCCACACCATAGTTGAACTTCGATAAAAAAGGAACTAAGGGGAATTGTAAGCAAGTTTCGTTTATGCTTGCGAAAATATTAATCCGAACGCAATGTTCGGATTTTTTGTTATATTTGATAGTGTAATTAATAGTAATTTAAAACTAAATTTAATATGAGAATTGAAAACGAAATCGAGTTGGATTATAGTGATGTTTTGATTAAACCAAGACGATCAACCATTGCAAGTAGAAAAGATGCAGATATAACCAGAGAATATAAGTTCAGATGGAGTGGTAGAACTGTAAAGGGTACAGGTATTATGCAGGCGAATATGGGAACTATTGGTAACTTTGCTGTATCCAGAAAGATGTTGGACGCTGGTTTATTTGCTTGCTTACATAAGCATCATAATATAAATGATTTGGTTGAGTTTTACAAAACGCTTATAGATAATAAAGATACTTACTTGAGATGTTTGCTTGCTGTTGGTCTTAAAGATAATGGTGTTGAAAAGGTTAGAGAGATTAAGCGAGCACTTGGTATCACAGTTTCAGTGAGATTGGATGTTCCTAATGGTTATATTCCACAGATTAAGCAGTTGGTTATAGATATGAGAGCAGAATTTCCAGATATGATTATCTTCGTTGGTAATGTTGTTACTGGTGATATTACAGAGGATTTGATATTGAATGGCGCAGATGTGGTAGTATGTGGAATTGGTGGTGGATCAAATTGTATTCTTGGTAGCACAAAAGTTAAGACCATTGATGGATATAAAAAGATGAGAGATATTTGTGAGGGTGATTTGGTTCAAACACATACAGGAGAATATCATAAAGTATTGACTAAATTGTGTTATAATTATCATTATGAGAAGATTAACATTAATGGTATTGAGTGTACGCCTGAACACAAGTTATATGTAGTCAATAAGAAAGATATAGATAATATTACAGAAGACAATTATACAGAATTTGCTTATTGGGTTGAGGCATGTAATTTAGATGAGGAGACTCAGATGCTCATTGAAATCAAATAAATCCAAAAGCAATACCCATCTGCATTTTTTATAAAAATTATTTACATAAATAATGTATATAATAAAAGTTATATAAGTTATGTGTAAAGAATGTAAAGTTTATATTGGTGATAAAAGAATAGTTGGTATTACAAAAAAGGATATGCCTAAAGATAATGGCAAGCAAAGAAAAAACACTAAAGTTTTTATATTAGATGATGAAACTTATGTTAGATGCACATCTGTAGATAAATTTAAATATATCTGTGATGAATGTGGAATAGAATATGAAACAAAAACAAGACCAGATAGTATATTTAATTTTGGTAAAGAAAACGAAAGACCATATATCTGTAATAGATGTAGAGGACTAAACCATAATCCATTTAAAGGGAAAAAACACACAGATGAGTATAAAAAACGAATGAGTGAAGAAAGAAAAGGTGTGTGGGGAGTTGGTGAAAAAAATGCTATGTATGGTGTTAATTGGAAAGACCTTGTTACACCAGAGGTAATAGCAGAGCATAGCAGAAAACTGTCGGAAAGATTTTCAGGTGAAAATAATCCTATGTATGGTAAAAGTTGGAAAGACTATACAACACAGGAAGTTATTGATGGACATATGCAAAAGCAGAGAGATAACTATCAAAATTTATCTGACGAGGAAAAGGAAATAAGAAGGCAGAGAATGTCTGATAACGAGAGAAGGAGAAGAGAGGCTGATCCAGAAAAATATCGTGAAGAGAAAAGCCGTGCTGGAAAAATAGGCATGAGTAAAAGAGAAGCATATACAAAAACTCAACCCGAAATAATCGTTGAGAATTGGCTAAACGAAAACAACATACCTAATGAGTATTCACCAATAATGGGAGATGGTAATCGTAATTATCAATATGATTTTATAATAAAGGGTAAAAGAATATTGGTAGAAGTTAATGGAGACTATTGGCATGGTAATCCAAATAAGTTTAATTTAGATGGAAGTGATGGTAAGAGAAAACTTAATGATATTCAAATTGCTAAAATTGAAACAGATGAATTAAAATTTGAGTTTGCTAAAAGTCATAACTTTGAGGTTATATATATTTGGGAAGAAGAAATTAATAACGGTGATTTTTCAAAATTGTATTTTTTAAAAAATAATTAATATATGATAAAATTTGTAGAAATTAAAAAAGGAGATATTGTCAAGAATGACGAAAAGGTGTATGATATTGAGGTTGAAACAGACCATTCTTTTGTGGTAAATGATGGTATTGTAGCACATAATTGTCTCACCCGCAAGCAAACTGGAGTTGGTCGTCCACAGTTGTCAGCGGTTATTGAATGTGCAGATGCTGCTCATCAAGTTGGTGGTATGGTTTGTGCAGATGGTGGTATAACTTGTCCTGGTGATATTGGAAAAGCGTTTGGTGCTGGTGGAGATTTCGTTATGATTGGTGGTCTATATGCTGGAACAGATGAAGCAGAAGGAGAGATTATTGAGAAGTATTACAAGACAGGTGAAGTTACAGAAGACCACGCGCCAGTATATACTTGTAAGAAGTTCAAACAGTTCTATGGTATGAGTTCTACTCTTGCACAAGAGAAGTTTGGCAATGGAAAGCCGAGTTACAGAGCAAGTGAAGGTAGAGTAACATTGGTTCCTTATGTTGGAAGTGTAGATGATGTGAATGAAGAATTTCTTGGGGGATTGCGAAGCACTATGACATATCTTGGAGCAAAGAGATTGAAAGATATTCCGAAATGTTGCGTGTTCTATCGAGTGAACCATCAGTTGAACACCATTTATGAGAATACAACGATAGGAAAATAAAAATAATAATTATTATTTCGAGAAAAAGAGTCTATTTTAGGCTCTTTTTTCGTTTTATGAAAAAAATATTGTGGAAAATTTGGAAATTGAGAAAAAATGTATTATCTTTGTATAGAATTAAAAAAAACACAAAGATATGAGAAAATTAAATTATACAAATAAGGTTAATGTGGATTTTGTTGATCCATTTTTTCTATATACATTTAAAATTACACATAAACAAAATGAAGTAATAGAATATCATTATAAAATAGGTAAGGCTAATGAACCACTTAAAAGGATTGAGGATTGGAAAAACGAAATATCATCAAAACTTGTAGATGTTGAAGTAGAATATATATGGACACAATCTTGTGTATATCATGTTGGTGACTATACATATTATATGACAAAAAATGAGCGATTGATTGGTAATGATGCTGATGACATTTTTAGAAAGATTGGAAAAATACATTGTGGAATAGATATATATACTCTTAAAACAATTGATGGCGAAACTATTACAGACGAGTGTGGAGATTTTAAAACAACAGATAATGTTGTTGTTATAAACACACTTAATAAAATATTTAAAAAATGGATTCTTTTAGTAGACGAATATATAGCAAATGGAGATGTTGACAAATGTGATATATTTGTTAGATATTGCCATAAAGATTCTAAAGAAGAAAAGAAGGAGTTTTTAGAAGATAGATATGAATATCAAAGACAGTGTGCAGATTGGATGTACGATCAAATGATGACGGGAAATAATGGTGATTGTTTTTTAAAAGTTGATTGTGGTGGTGGAAAAACATCAATAGTTTTGGATGCTTCCACAAGAGTATCTAAGCATGAAGACAACGATTATAACCCAATACTCGTATTATCTGGTTTAAATAGTGTTTATGGAGCATTTAAATCCGATGCTATTAAATATATATATCATGGACATGAAGTGAGGGTTTATGACATCAATAAATTTGATAAATCGATATTGGAGGAAAATAAAAAAAATCACATTATTTCTTTAATTTGTGCTACTGTCCAATCATGTGTTAAGACTGATAATTGTGATGATGTTGTTAATGAAAATAGTTTGAAAAATAAATATGTTGCCAAACTTTCAACAGCATTGAAAGAACTATTAAAGAGTGGTGTGAGGTTTTCTTGTGGTGTCACAGATGAGGCACATAAAATTGTATTTGGAATGAAAATGAGAGAAGTGTTTAAACTTATTAGATCATACCACACAAAACTCAATTTTATTCACATGAGTGGAACTGGATTTAGTATACAGAACAATCCTTTGCTAAATAACAAATATGAGATTGATCCATCAGATATCAGAAAGGAGCAAGGTGCAGCCGCTGTAAATAGACATATTATAGTTAATAGAAATCCTATGTTTTTGCCATATTTCTATTCTAATATTGAAAAAGGATGGGATATGTTGTTAAATAATGAATGTGATATTGATAGTGGATTTGAAGATATAGATAGCATTAATTGTATAAGCACAATAGAATCTGGACTTGTTAAGCCTGTTATTGGTGGATATTTGCAAAATATAGAATATGTAAGGCTATCATTTGATTACCTTATTAAAAAATTATCATTTGATGAAGCACTTATCATTAGTGCAAATGGCGGTGGTGGTATTAATGAAGATGCATTTGTCAGAAATGATGAAGGTGGTAAACTCTGTAAAATATCAGATAAAAATGCACATTCGGAAATTACAACACAAATTAGAATGGCTGTTGCTGCTAATAAAATGGTTATTTTATTGAATGTGAATAAGTTTGTTGAAAGCTGGACAATTAAAGAAATGAATGTACAATTAATTTTGCGAAATATTAGTTCACCAGATATGTTTGGACAAACTATATGTAGACCAACAAGAGTATATAAACATTTGGATCATGTCATTAAAAAGGATGCATTTATATTTTTATATGGTGATACATTTGTAACAATGGCATATGAATATAATAACCTTCTTAAACAAAATAGTAGTAAAAAAACTGCTAACCCTATTAAATTTTTGAATGATGAAGATGCTGTTTATATGAATGGTATAACTTATACGATGGGAAATCTTAATGATTTGGATAAGATAATTAGAAGTGAAGTTATGCGAATGAACAGAAGTGTAGATGGTTTTAGTAACCTTCTAATGAGAAAGTATCCAAATGCATTTAAAGAAATAATAGAAAGAGGTGAGAGATTTTTTAAGAATATGACGACTTATGGAGGAAGTTGTAAAATTGATGTTGTTGATACTCCAAACGTACCTGCAACTATTATAGATGGTGGTGATCCAGAAATACCAAGCAAATCATCAACTACACCTGATGGTGGTGTTCCAGAAACACAAAGTATACCAAATGAAATCGCTCAAATAAATAAAAATGAAGAGAAGAAGCAGTTGGCACAGATCAAAACATTCATTACAAATTTACAAATTGAAGGACTGACAAGTTATTTTATAGATGATTTAAAATATGATAATCTTGTTAATTGTATGAAAGAAAATGCTGCGAAAGGTAATAAAGTTACGGAATGTGAGCGTATGCTATCGGAGTGTTTTAGAGACAATTATGAAGAGTTTAAAAGAGATGTTGAGAGTTGGTTAGAAAATTGGATAGAAACAATTAATTAAAAGAATACTATAATGAAGATAAACGAGAAAAATAAAATCATATATTTAACAATGGTAAAAGGAGTTTCAAACTCACAGGATGCATTTATGGATGCTGGGTGTATTAACACGGGAATGGTGAGTTCAGATACTATGGAAAAACTCCTAAATAAGTTGCCTCAAAAATCAAATGGAAAGAAAATTGTGGTATTTGTTGTGACGGATTATGGTGAGTATGTTGATGCACTAAAAAACAAATATGGAGACTTTTGTGATATATATTGTATACCAACATCATGTTATGGATATAGACTGTGTATATCAGCATTGAGTGTGTATGTAGATAACCCAGAAAAATTTGTTATATTTGATAAGTCAAAGTTGCAGTCGATAGGACTATGCGATAGATACTTAAAATATATAATAAAAAATAAAAACATGAATGCTGACATTGCCGATATTATAAAGGATGGTGGAGAGTTATATTGTCTGCAGAATCCACCGTATAAAAAATCGTTACATTTGGACTTTTTGGAGATGGGTCTTGAATTAATAAATAAGTTTAATGGAAAAATGGTTATAATTGAACCATCAACTTGGCTAATTAATGTTCGTAAGAATGGTAAGGGAAAGAAATACGATACGATCAAGCAGAGAATCGACGGACATATTGAGAGTATTGTGGTTGAGAATCTTAATAAAGAATTTGGTACTGAACTTTTTATGCCATTTGCAATCACCACAATTGATATGTCAAAAACATTCCACACTATTGACTATACTTGTTGTGGAGAAACCAGAAAGGTAAAATCTGTTTATGACTGTAATCTTGTGGGTGATTATTCTACAATTTGGTCAATATTTGAAAAGGTGCGTTCATTTGGGGATATGATGAAATCGCACACAACAAAAGAAGATAAAGGTAGAGAGTTTTATTATACAAAGTATGCTGAAATTTTTGGGTATGCTTGTCAACGATTTACATCACTTAAAAATAAACGATCTTATGATAGTTCGACCTATTGGAGAACTTTTAATAATGGAGAATATTTTGTGACATTTGCAGATGGTTGTTATCACAATTTTAACAATGGTATTTCAAATGAGCCATTACATACATATGATAGTGGTAAAAAACTTACTAAAAAAATTGCCGACAACATTTACGGAACACAGACAGAGTTGGAGAATTGGAAACACTTTATCTTTAACAATAAGTTACCATTATTCCTCAACATTGTTCTCACTATTGATCAGAATAACAATAGTAAGGAGTTTCTTCCTTGGTTGGTAGATAAGCAATATACAGATGATGAAATCAACAAGTTGTTCGGTTTTACCAATGAAGAGATTAAGTTGATTGATATCACAATTAAGAAGTATGAAAAAAATAGTCCTTGGTTCAAGAGATACATGTGTGGTAAAAATGGTGCTACTGATGAGGATGTTACAGAATATATAAAGAAAATCACAGAGTAATGTTAAAAGAAGATATATCAGATATTAGAAAAGAGCGACATCATATTACACAAGAGGACTTCACACCTACTATGATTGTTAATGAGATGTTAGATAAATTGCCAGATAGTGTATATGAAGATTTTAATAAAGTCGTTTTAGATTATTCCTGTGGCATTGGTAATTTTTTAGTTGAAGTATTAAATAGACGGATTAAAAACTGCAAAGATGTAAATGACGGTGTGAAAGCATTATCTACCATTTGTGGTGTTGAATTAATGGCGGATAATGTTGAGGAATGTCGTAATAGATTATATTCTACTTTTATAGAGATGTTTCCAGGTATGGATAATATAGACACATTTATAGTAAGGTCTATTATAAAAAATAGAATACAGTGGTATGATTCTTTACAGTTTGATTATGAGCGATGGCCGAAAATGAACATTTCTTTGGATAATATACATGAAGTAATATTTGATGAGACACCAAGTGAAAAGGACACTAAATATCCTATGTGGTATAAAGAAAAAATTAAAGACATCGAGCAATCGTTATTTTAAATATTCAAAGAGACATTTTATAGATGTCTCTTTATATTTTTTTTTGTTATATTTATAAGTAGTAATAAAAATAATAATTATTATTTCGTTATGGAAGTATATAAATATAAAATATTCAAATCTGTAAAACCTTTAGATGAAGGTAAATTAAATGGTGTTGGACGAGCAGGGTGGCAATTATGCGGAGTTACTCAAGATGAGTATGGATATGTATATTATTTAAAGAAAAAAGAATCGTAATATATGGGAATTGTTAAGTTTTATTATGGGGCAATGGGAAGTGGAAAAACAACCAAAATGCTTGCAATGTTTGATACATATAAAAGAAGGAAAAAGAAACCGATCATTATAAAACCTTGTCTGGATGATCGCGATGGAAAATTCATTGGTTGGGGAGTAACAAAATCAAGAATTTTGAATATTGAATCTCCAACTTATTATTTTCAAGATTTAAAGACAGAACTTTTAAAATTAGATTTCAAATGTTTATTTGTCGATGAGGTTCAATTCTTAACGAGAGAAGATATATTGTTCTTATGTGATGTTGCTGACAGCAAGGATATAAATGTATTTTGTTTTGGACTTAGGACTGATGTATTAGGTAATTTATTTGAAGGTTCTAAACATTTATTTGCATTGGCTGATGAGTTTGAGCATATTGAAACGCTTTGTGAGATAGAAGGTTGTGATAAAAAAGCAGTTGCACATATTAGATATATCAATGGAATTCGTGATGAATCTGATAAGAGTGTTGCGATTGAAACTGGGGATGTTAGTTATAAGAGTGTTTGTAGAGAATGTTGGAGAAATCAGAAATGAAAATTATAGATAAATTTATAGAATATTTATTTAATCGGTCTATAAAGGTTAAAAATAAAGCATTAATCAAAGAGATTAGCAATAAATATTATAATGTTGCTATTTATACAAAAATACCATTGATTAAAAAATATTGTGTTTGGTCTACATATACAAATAGCATCAAAGATGGTTATGATGCAATAAATAAGGCGTATAAGAATAAATCTATCGTAAAAGATAATATGACTTTGGTAACATATATTGATCGCTTATGGTGGAATTTGAAAGAAAATTGGTTAAATATTATTAATATTATAGACGATGATAATGTAATAATTAAGAAGTCTAAAAATGTCTTTAAGAAACCAATGAAAAAATGGTATTGGGGATTTGGTATTAATAAAAGAGTATTTAAACCATATCATAATGATTATATCAATCCCATATTGTATATAAACAACTGGTCGTTGGGTTGGAAACCAAAGTATGATTATGTTTGTTTTGAGGACAATCCACAGGTGTGGATTTGTTTATTCAAATTCTTTTGGTTTGGATATAAATTAGTATCTCCTGTAAAAGAAGATTTTGAAGATTCATATTGGGAGCAAATGATATGGTATGTTAATTACTGCGATTGTGATTTAAAAAAAGCAGAAGATACTTGGTATGGTAATTGGGATAAAAAATATTTAAAAAATGAAAAGTAGATTTTTAGTTGGTTCAAATGTATTCTTCAGGGGATATTTTGAAGATTTTGAAAGCAAAGATGTAGACACCGTTATATTGGAGGATAAACCAAATGGATATGAGAATGTTAGACAATTTCATTTTAAAGATAGATGTATCTTTCAATGGAGAAGAATGAGTAAAGATGAGTTCATTGATTTGAGTTTAGAGAGATGTCTTGGTATGGAATTGGGTAAATTTCTTGTTCCTGAATTTGCGAGAGAGTTGGAAATGGATATGGACGACTTGGAGAGATTGCGACCACTTGCTGAAAAACTGGATGAAAAACATTTGTATGAGAAGGTCATTTATGACGCTTATATTGAAAATGGTTGTTGGGCGTTGACAGATGAACAGAGAATAGAAGCATATCGTATATATAAAGAATGTAAAGAAGAAAAGGTTGAGAATTAAATCTCAACCTTTTTATTTTAAACCTTTGGTGAAAAACGGATTATCCTTTAAACTATCTATTATATTACTAAACTCGACACATTTATTTAGAAACTCATTTGGATTTTCTAATGAAAACCATTCATTTAATTCGTTACAAGATTTATAATGTTTATGTAACATGCTTTCCAATCTATATGGATAGTCATATTCATATAGATATTTTATTTTTAGTTCTGATGAATTTCCAGTTTGAAGTTTCTTTAAACGCTTTTCTGGGTCTCTTTTTGTTACTCCAATTTTGTATGTGTTATTATTTCGATCTTCAATTAAATAAATATATCCCATATAATATTTATGCTTTTATATTTTTTGTTATATTTGTGGTATGAGTAGCAAAGACGAATATTTAGTAAGGTTATCAGAAACATGGTATGAAGATGATAACATCAATATTGAATCTGGTAAATACGAAGGTTCAGGTATATATAGAATGATTCACGCAGATAGCTATGAAGAAGCGATTGAAAAATGGAACGACAGATATTGTCCAGAAGAATTTAGGCGTGAGTGGGGCGAGTGTGGTGAGAATGAAAGTTTGGTTATGGTCATACATAAAAGATATGTGAAATTTTATATGTAATATGAATGGTGAATTTTTGAAATCTCCGCTTAAATGGGCGGGAGGTAAGAGTAAATTAATGCATAAAATTGAACAAGTCTATAATAAAGATTTCATTTGGAACTCTAAAAGATACATTTACATAGAATTGTTTGCTGGCGGTGGAAGTTCTTGGTTGTATGTTTTACAAAATTATAAACCTAAACGATTGATAATCAATGATATAAATCCAAATGTTATTAATTTATGGAGATGTATTCAAAGCAATCCAAAAGCATTATGTGAAGAGATAGATAGCATTATATCCAATTATTTGTCTTTTGATTGGGATGGCAGGAAAGAATTCTTTTTAAAATTGCGTAAATTATTCAATGAAAAGAAAGATTTGCTGACAGGAGCAAACACAGATGTTAGGTTGGCAGCAGAGTTTTTATTTTTGAATAAAACTTGTTTTAATGGTTTGTGGCGAACAAACTCAAAAGGCGAATTTAGCACACCTTTTGGAAAACCAACGAATTTAAATCGTGAACCTGTTATATATGTGAAGGACAATATCATAAAACTATCCGAATTGGTCAAGGATGTTGAGTTTGTTTGTCGTGATTATAAAGATGTCATTGATGATGATATTGTGGGAGATGTATTGGTTTATATGGATCCCCCATATCGTGGAACTTGGTCAGACTATTCTAAAGAGTCGTTTGGAGAGCAGGAACAGATAGAATTGTCACATTATATGAAGGAGTTAAAAGATAGAGGTTTTTTTGTCATACAGAGCAATTCCAAATGTGACGATGGATTTTTTGAAGAACATTACAAAGAATTTGAGATAAAAACTTTGGATGGTGTGCAGAGAAATATACGACCAACGGCGGAAAGAAAGGTTCAAGAAATTTTGATTTATAATTTGTAAAAATAATAATTATTATTTTTAGATTTTTCTGTCAGATATATTTGGATAGTTCAAAAAAAGTTATTATCTTTGTAGTAGAAAATTAAAAACATTTAAAGACTTATAAATTATGAAGAAATTAACTATTTTAGCGACAATTATTACTACCATTTGGGTAGGTGTGTTGATTTGGGGTATCACATTGGGAATTAAGTTTGATCAGAATTGTTCTGGTTATTTGCAACAAGCCGCTGATGCAAATACTATTGAACTTGCTATTGACAGACTTGATAAGGCGATTGAGTATGCAGAAGAAAAAGGTTATACAGATGGATATACTTCTATCTTGTGGAGAACAGAAAATGAAAATATTGGCTTCTGGTATCAAAACCTTAAGTCGAGTAGAATTGAACTTGAAGAAGCGTTGAATTCAAATCAGATGGAGCAAACCAATGTATTAATGAAGTTAAGAGAAACCTTGCTTGATGTTGGTGAAAAGGGAACATTTATTACTTATCCACCAGGATTATATGTATATCCTTATAATATGGAGTTTGCTATTCTTTTATGGTTTATTAACCTACTTGTGATTGGTATTTGGATTTATTGGCTTTTTAAATATATGATTTAAAAAACATGAGTATGAAGCTTACATTTAAAGACATAGAAGATAAAGGACTGCTTCTTTACAAGTATATTCGTGGTAGTCAAGCATACGGAACAAATACACCAGAGTCTGATCAGGATGAAGGTGGAATTTTCATAGCACCACAGGAGTGGGTTGATGGACTTGGATTTGACTATGCAGAAGAAATATCAGATGAGAAGCATGATACTGTATGGTGGGAACTTGGTAAATTTATGCGACTACTCTGCACAAGTAACCCTACCGTTCTGGAAGCGTTGTTTGTTCCAGATGATAAAGTTCTTGTTGAACATCCAATCATGTCAGAGATTAAGAGACATAGAGACAAGTTTATTACAAAAGCATGTTTTAAACCTTTTGGTGGTTATGCAACATCACAAATTGCAAAAGCACAAGGACAAAACAAGAAAATTCATTGGGATATACAAGAGATGAAAAGAAAGACACCTTTGGATTTTTGCTATACATTCCATAAACAAGGTAGTCAAAATATTCAGGATTGGATATCGGAAAGAGGACTTGACCAAAAGTATTGTGGTCTTGTTAATATTCCAAATATGAAAGATATGTATGGATTATATTATGATTTTGCTGCACATATTAAATTTGAAAATTTGGATATCAATCAACGAATAAAATTAATAAATAGTGATATCGTTGATTCAAATGATATCGATAAAATTATGTGGAGAGTAGATAATAAAGAGTTTTTTGGTTATTCTGGTATTATACACCCAGATGGAAAATCAAATGAAATAAGACTTTCATCTATCCCAAAAGGAGAAAAACAAATATGCTTTATATCATATAATCAAGATGGATATGCCAGTCATTGCAGAAAATATAAGGAATATATAGAGTGGAAAGAACATCGCAATAAAGCAAGATATGAGAACAATCTGAAAGGACTTGAGAAAGACAAGGAGAAGTTCTATGACTGCTACTTAGAAGAAGAAACTGAATTTTTAACAAATAATGGGTGGAAAAAATTTGACGAAATTTCTGACAGCGATTTGTTGGGGTGTTTTGATGAAAAACATAAATTGCAGTTTAAACCTGCTTTAAATAGATTTGATGATTTATATAGTGGAGAAATCTATACATACGATAGTCCTTATGTGAGATTTTCTGTTACACCAAATCATAAATTATATATTTCGGATTGTCATCGAAGTTCTAAAAATAACTTTTCTACTAAATATAAACAAAGTGAATCTAACTGGAGATTGGAATCTTTGGAGAGCATTTTTAATAGTAAAAGAAGTTATTATCATCAAATACAATGCTTAGCAAATAATAAAGCAGATAATCCTGATTTTGATGATGATTTTATTAAAATTTTAGGAATGTTTTTGAGTGAAGGATCTTATTTAAGAGATAAAAAAACAAAAAAACCTAATGGTATAAGAATCGCACAAACAAATGAAAGACAAGGTTGTGAAATAATGGAGTCTATAAAAAAATATAAAGTTAAAAGATATGTTTATTCGTATGAGTCTCGCAATAAAGGAAATGAATATGCATATGATTGCACAGATAGTTTTGTGCTGGAAAAAATATTAGAATGTGGAAATTGTAACGCTCTTGGTAAAAGAATTCCTAATTATGTTTATAGTTTCTCTAAAAGACAATTTGATATATTATTGAACGCAATGATATGTGGAGATGGTACATGTCATAAACAAAAAGGTCATAGGGTATATTATACATTTTCAGAAAAAATGGCAAAAGATTTACATACTTTGCTGACTTTAAATGGATACAATTCTCAAATTTATGAATATAATTATGATAGCGAAACTCGCTTTAAACGAAAAGATGGAATAATGAACCCAACATATCAAGTGTTTATTTCTAAATTCAATAAACAATATCATGTGTTTAATACGAAAAAACATTTTGAAAAATGTATGGTTGATAATGCCAGAATTGTCTGTTTTGAAACAGAATATGGAACATTGATCACACGCAATAAAAATAAAATTGCTTTCCATGGTAATTGTAAGAATATGATGCATTGTTTCAGACTTCTTTCTATGTGTATTGAGGTTGCAGAAGGTAATGGCATCCTTGTTGACAGAACACATATCGACAGAGATTTTCTTATGGATGTGAGAAATCGCAAATATACTTACAATGAACTGATGGAAAAACTTCTTGAGTTGAAAGCAAAAATGGATGATGCGATTGAGAAGTCTGCCATCAGGGATAGCATTGATGTTGAGTTTGTTAATAATCTTTTACTTGAATGTAGGAGATATTTTAGAGAAATTTAATTACATAAATAAAGTAGTAAATAAATTGAAATATATTAAAATTAAATTATACAAACATGAATCAAATTTCAAAAATTAATGTCGGAGATGTTATTTATGATATCCGAGATAAAAGTAGATTTATAGAGATTACATATGATGAACTCGTATCATTGAGAGATAATAAGGAGTTAATAGCAGGTTCATTTTATAGAATAACAGATTATATTACAACTACATCAGAAGCAGATACTAAATCTGCAGAACATCCTTTTGATATAATTGTTGTTGCATTAAACGAAAATACTCTTTCAGAAGAAGCATACGCAATTCAATCAGAACGAGATGTAGATGGTTATTTTAGTAATTGCAATCTTGCTGCATGGAAAATTAAATATTGTCTTGATAATGACACATCAAAATTTAAATGGGCATTCAATATTGATATACCATATACATATGATGAAACAGAAGGACTATACCAATTTGACAATTGGATAAGATTTGAAGGTAATATGGAGAATGATGTCACAGATCAATCTTTTTATCTGGATAGAAGTGAAATGAATGAATTAATAAGTCACTTCGGATATGAAGTTGATAGCGATGGCGTTAATAGATTAACATTATATGGTAGAGGAATTTCAGGCGATTTAGATGAACAATATAGAGATGATGGATTAAAAACTGAACTTAAATATTATTATATAGGAGAACAAATCGTTGATGGTGTAATGTATAATGTTTGGTTAGATTATCAAAGTATTGGTAGTAAAAATACTATTTATTGTTTAACTGAAAAAATTGCTAGCAATAATAAAATATTGTCACATGGTAAAGGTGTAATTTATTACATGAAAGATGAATATGGAAATGAGTGCTCATACGACTTTAAAAATATAATGTACTATCATGATGAAAGATGGTATTATACTTTTGGTGAAACAATGGACGAAATTGTATTAGGAAATCCATATGATGTGGTTGATAATATAATTAAAGAATATATGTTTCAAGACCGAATATTAGGATTAAATCATATTATATTGAAACGATATTGTCGCAATAATACTTTTGAAAGTGGTTGTTCAAATATTTCTTTGGATAGGGCTTGTAATTATAATACTTTTGACATGTTTTGTAATGATATTAATTTTAATTTTGGTTGTTCATCTAATGTATTAGGTTCACACTGTAAAAACATAATTTTTGATTATGGTTGCAAATATAATAAATTTGGTAATGGATGTGAATCTAACACACTTAAAGAAGATTGTTCACATAATATATTTGGAGATATGTGTAACAACAACACACTTAATGGTCAATGTAATTATAATAAATTTGGAGGAATGTGTTCATATAATACGCTTGATGCTAATAATATACAAAATATATTTTCATCAGATTGTTGGAACAATCAAATAGCAATAAATTGTCAAGGCAATACATTTGGTGTTCAATGTAATTATAACATTTTGGGTTCTAATAGTTCATTTAATACTTTCGGAAATAAATGTTTAAGCAATAAGTTTATGGCAGATGTAAATGGAACTGTTGGTGCTTATCATAGGTTTAATATTTTCGGAGATAATGTACAAAATTGCACATTAATTAATGAAACATCCGCATCTATTAACAATCAAGTGCAATATTATAATATAAGAAGTGGTGTAAATGGTAAGACAATTAATACAGTTCGTAATTTACAAACCGAAACTATTATTGGCGGAGAAACCGAACATATTTTTGAAACTATAACAATATAAAAATAAAATATTATGGAAATGAAACATTATACCGCCAAAGAAGGCAAGACATATAGAAGAAAAATAGATGGATTTATAATGGGCAACGATATGTACCTATTAAAATTCATAGATGGAACAGATGATGTGATTGAAAATTATGAAGAAATAGATGATCCAGATTATGTGGAATCTATTGATTCTGATTATTAATATTCTAAATCTTCAAAAATTATAATAAAGAGGGAAATAATAATTATTATTTTCTCTCTTTTTTTTTGTAAAATTTGGAAATATGACATAAAATTGTTATTTTTGTATTGTGAATAATTTTAAGAATATCTGAAAAAATATGTTAATTATGGGAAAGAAATTAGCAATTAAAGGTCATCCAACTCGTGGTAAGGAAGTTATTGAGTTGTTGGAGATGATGGGTGGAAGTAATATTTATAAATTATCTGGCAATGAATGGTGTTCATATTATTTTATTGAAGGGTTTGAAATAGAACTTAGTATTGAGGAGCATATATTCGGTGATGATGATATTTGTTTTTTCACTCTCGAAGAATTCTTGGAGAAATATCCATTTAAGGTAGGTGATTTTGTCAGTATTCCAGAATATGAATCAGAAGTTCGCATTTGTAATATGAAATGGGATGGATTTGAAATTCAATATAAGGTATACCGTGTTGATGAAAAAGAATGGTATACCAGCGATGAGTTATTGGATTATAATGATAATCCAAACAAAACGATTAAAGATATGGATGAAAAAGATAAAGCAAAAGCACCTGATCTGAAAGGTGAAGATTATTCGGGTAAAAGATTTGGATATAAAATTCCCGATGGGTATGAGTTTGATACTGTGTATAATGGTAATATTATTCTTAAACCAATTAAACCACAATATCCAAAGACATATAAGGAATGTTGCGATGTATTAGGTCTTAACACTATGGCTAATGATGCTCAAGGATATAAAGAGGACTTGATAATACGATTTCAAGAACTAATTATTGCTCGTGATGCCTATTGGAAGATAGCAGGTGATGAATTGGGATTGGGTAAACCTTGGAAACCTGATTATACAAATCCTGATATTGACTTGTATGTTATTATTAATGTCCATAATAATATCGAAAAAGCAAAATATGGATATGGATTTGAAAGTTGTGTACTATCATTCCCAACAGCCGAGATGCGAGATGCATTTTGTGATAATTTCAAAAAAGAGATTGAACAGTGTAAAGAGTTATTGTAATATGAATTCTCTTGATTATATTGATAGCATTTTTAAAAATGCATTAGACTATTATCAAAAAAAAAAGTTCTCAAATATTTTGTTATTTGGGAATTTTTTATTATATTTGTAGTGTAAAAAAATAAAATATTATGATTACGAAAAATTTTAATTTCAAAGTTGGAGATATTGTTCGCATAATTGGCAATTTTAGTCTTGATGTCACAGGAATTTATATGGGTGACAGTAAAATTTCAAATATTATATGTCTTTATTGTTCTCAACACAAAGACATGTGTAATCCAACTTTTTTAACAGACGATAAACATTATTGTAGATTTTATCTTGGAGCGGTAAATATTATTGAACTCGCAACGAAAAATGAAATTAAATCTTTATACAATCATTTGATTGATAAATTTAAATTTGAAAATCAAAATTGGGCAAAACATTTTACTGACAGCACATACTATGAGATTGGAGATTGGTTTGCATATAAATGTGGTGTTGAATTTGATGAAAATGATGGTTATCCAAATTTTGTTTATGAATTTAGAACATATGCTTGGAACGCACTTTGTACAGATGTTGGTTTAGAAGAAGCGAGAACAGATTATGTAAAACCAGATATGGTAAATAAACAAGAGTTTATTGATAAAATTAAAAAGTGGTTGGAATTGGAAACAGACTGGAATATGGAGTATATTGAAGATGGCAGAAATCCTAATTATGGAAAAATTGATGAGTTAATTAGTCATTTGAATGAATAATATAATTAAAAAGAAACAATATATGTCATACGAAAAAGAAATAAATGACAAAGCACAGGAACTTGGTCAAAAATATTTTCCAAACCATTTAAATATTTGGGCAAGACCAAATGTAGAAGCTCACCATGTTGAATGTGCCTGTATAGAAATGTACGAATATGTTAAAAACAAAATGCTTGAAAATGCTTGTGAGTTTTTGAGAAAAGAACTTATGGATAACAGAGATAATTTTGGATATCCTGTAGTTTCAACTTTTGACACAATTACTTTAAATGAATTTATTGAAGAATTTAAAAAAGCAATAAAATGAAAATATATTATTCGGTTGATGATATAACAGATAATTGTTGTAATCCTTGTCCTGTATTTAATAAGGATAAAGATATTATTGGGATTCATATTGGTTCTTGCAAATGCAAAGAATGCAAGCATTGTTATGGAGCATCCAGCAAACGCTATCCGAAACTTATTGGTATTGGTAATAAAGATGGTAAGTTGGATATCAGTTATGATGAGTGGATTAAATGTAGCGGCATGTATGATAGACCAACATTATCAATGAAAATTCAAAAAGTATTTTATTATATGAAAAGAAAGATGTTAAATTTGTTTGATAAAAGATATTAAAATAATTATGTTAAAGGATGTTATATAGATGGTATTAATTGAAATTTATTCCCAGAAGTAACAAAAAAAAAAAATAAATTGAATAATTATGAAAAAAGAAGAATTAATTGAATTGATTAACAACGAGTGTTTGTATTCTATTTGGGATGCTGAAGAAATTATGCCCAAAAACGTTGAATGTGTTGCAACTGATTTGGAATTAGACAGACATCGTTGGTATAGCACTTGTATAAATGTTTATGCTTGTGAAGATGGATATGTTGGTGTTTTTGGTGTAAATCATTTGTATAGCGAAGGCATGGACTATAGCGATTGTGATTGCCATTGTAACGCATCAGAATACGAGGAAGTAACTACTATTACTTATAAACCTAAAAAAGTTTAAAGTATGAAACTTTGGATAGCGAGAGATGCTGATGGCGATATTAAGTTGTTTCAAGAAAAACCTTTTATTATAGATAAGAAATTTTATTCCAATGGATTTGGAATGAAGTTTAAGCAAACAAATAATAATCGCACTTTTCTTAAACATATAACTTTTGAGAATAGTCCACAAGAAGTTGAACTTAAATTAGTAGAGAAATGACACACGAAGAAAAAGATTTGTTGATTAAAGACCTTTGTGGTCGTTTGTCACATGGAGTTAAATGTAAAATATTGGAAACCAACGAAGTAAAAATTCTGGGTTCTATTCAATATGATGGTGAAAATACACTATTTGATTTTTGGGAGGACGATCAGAAAATTCAATATGGATATCAATTGTATTTGAGTGAGTTCAAACCTTATCTTTTGCCCATTTCAAGTATGCCAAAAGAGCAAAAGAAATATATCAGGGATAATCACCCATTTGGCGCAACACACGAAGTGTTCGATTGGTTGGACAAAAACAACTATGACTATCGAGGTCTTATTGATAAGGGATTAGTAGATGATGCGACAGAATTAAATATTTATTAAAAAAATAAAAATTATGAATTTAGCAGAACAGATGCAAGCACAAATTGCATTAAATAAAGTACTACCTTTAATTCAAATGCAACTAACAAATAACTCTTTTGCGTTAGTCGATTATCAGGATGGATTGCAAGAGTTACTTATTCAAAATGGATTTGATGTAAGTTATAATCAGAGAGAGTGTCAATTAGTAGTTAAGTTTAAGACCAATACAGGGTTTTGGTCTGATAGATAAAAAATATGGATTTCTTATATAAAATTGAATATTATGATTTTTAAGAACTTAAAAGATAAATGTAATTATTACAGAAATCTTACAGATTATAGACTATTGCCTAATTGTTATACAATGGTTATGATTGATGGTAAGAATTTTTCAAAACTTATCAAAAATAAATTCGAGAAACCTTTTGATGATTGGTTTATCTCAACAATGGACAAAACCGCTGTGCATCTTTGTAGAGAGATCCAAAACTGCGTTTGTGCATTTGTTCAGAGCGATGAGATTTCACTTATCCTTAAAGATAATACTCTAACATGTTCACCTTACGATGGTAGATTGTGTAAATTACAATCTGTTATACCAAGCATTGCCACATCTTTCTTCAATAAAGAAATAATTAAGAGAAACCTAATATCAGGTATGAGTATTGAAGATATCACATATATGCCAGACTACTGTTTCGATTGTAAAGTATGGAGTGTTCCATCAGCAAATGATGCAATGGCTTGGATGCTTTATCGACAAATTGATTGCATTCGCAATTCAAAACAACAGTTCGCACAAACATATATGCCACACAAGTCGTTGGTTGGTAAAGATACAGATAAACAAATTGAACTTTGTCTGGAAACAACAGGTCAAGATTGGAATGCTGTCGGAGATAACAAAAATATAGACGATTGTTTTATAAAACCCCAGTAGATAAAACAACACCAGGCGGAATAGAATATACAAGACACGAATGGATAGCAAAATCCGAACAACTCACAAATGAAAATGTAAGAATAAATTTTTTTGATTATTTAAATAGTAATAACTTATAAAACATGAAACCAAAAAGTAGAAAAGAAATTTTAGATATCTGTCAGAATAACTTTTGGAATTATACAACATTATCAAAAGTTTTGATTGTTATTAGCATATTGCTGTCCGCCGCTGCTATGGCAACATACCTTTGGTATTGTGTTTTCCCAATAGTTAGTGGAATTATAAATGGTATAATTGTTGGTTGGGATATTTTTTGGAAAATTTGCATTATTTATCTTTTATATGAAGCGTTGAAATTTGTCAATTTGGTTTTTGTTTGCATTGGTGGTTCAGCAATGTGCAGAGAAGAAGAATGGAACAGCAGGGATTTTGCAAATGCTTGGATGAATATGTACAAATATGATTGGTATAATGATAGTGAAAATTTTAAAAAATAAAATTACATAAATATATTAACCCAATATCTTTTTTTCTCAAAAGTTTTTCCTTAATAAAGAGCAAAAATAAATGACAAGCTTCCACCTTGAGAAATCGCCCCGCTGATTTTGATATTGATATTGGGTTTTTTGACTACTCCATTTCCAAATTTTTGGAAATTCTATATATTTCTTTTTTAAAATCTTTTGTGTTGTTGGATAATCTCTGACAGCACATTTTTTTTTGTCAAAACATAAAAATAATAATTATTATTTGTTATCTTTATATTAGATTAAAACTATAAAATTATGGATAACATTGATAAATTTAAAGACCTGAAAGAAAATCTTCGGGCAACGATAGATGAGGAGATGTACAATTTAGTTCCAAAGTTCAAGGAATATGTTGCTGTCGATCACCCAGAATATTCAAAACATGTAATGATTGAGGGTATTTGGTATCGTAACAATTATGGTTGCGAAAAGGATAGATATTATTACTATTATCTACCCGTAGATATATATTTTAAAAAACATTATAGTTTATGGCGAACAACAGCAATATTCTATGACGACAAATACCAATGGTGGTTTATATATGATAAAGATCATAATAAAGCAACTGAATTTAGCGAATTGGATACCGACACACAGATAGCAACATTAGAACAAATGTACAAATTCCTAACCCTATGAAAATATATTTAGCATCAGTAGCAACCAACGAAAACGAAATAGAAAACCGAGCATATAAAGATTTAAAATCTGCTTTAAATTATATATATGAGAGTTTGAAATCACTAACAGCAGAAACTATACCCGATAGCGACTTTTTTGATAGGGAGTATATACAAAAATATTTCACAGAAGCAATATTCACAACTAATGTGAATTGTAGATCAACTTATGGAGAGTTTGCTATCAGAAAGGTAAAGAATGATAAATATCAATTTATTTTCAAGCCTGCAAATCAGGATGATTTATTTTTTTTTGTTTGTGAATTGGAAATTTTAGAGTTGATGGAGTAATATAAAATCGCCGAATTTAAAATTTGGCGATTTATTTATTAAAATATTTGGTTATGTCAGAAAAAAGTATTATCTTTGTATTGTAATAAAAAGTTAAACTAAAACAAATAGATTATGCCAAATAACATTCAAAACAGATTAGTAGTTAAAGCAAATCAAGTAGAAGAACTTAAAATGTTCTTGGGTGCTATCAGATGATTTGATAGTGAAGATAAATTTATTGACTTCAACAAAATTATCCCAATGCCTGAAGAAATTAAAAATACGGAGTCTTCGTCAAAAGTTGATGATGCCATTTATTACTATTTGGTAAATACAGAACAAGAATGGTTAATCAATAAGATTTTGAAATATTCTATTAGTCGTATGGACAGATTTGCAAATTTCTCACAAGAAGAGTTGAATGAAATGTTTGCTATCGGACAGCAATATGTAAATAACTGGAAGAGATATGGTGCAAAAGATTGGTATGATTGGTCTCGCATCAATTGGGGAACTAAATGGAATGCTTATAACACAGATCTTGAATATATTGACGAGTGTGAAGTTGTAATTTACTTTCAGACAGCTTGGTCTGGTGTGTCTGACATTATTAAAGAACTAACAGAAAGATACCATCAACTTATTTTTGAATATGCTTATTCTGATGAGGATATGGGTTATAACTGTGGTAATGGTTATGGTGAAGATGGTGAGTTCTCATATACAATGTATGTAGGTGGTAGTGATGAAGCGATGGAGATTTATGCTCTTTGTTGGGGTTATGATTTTGGTGTGTTCTATCAAGATGAAGATGGACATTGGCACAATCGTGAGTGGGAATAAGATAGCGATTTCTAAAAAAATAATAATTATTATTTCTACTATTTCTAAAAATAAATTTGGATATATCAGAAAAAGTTATTATATTTGTAATGTAAAAAACAATTAAGATAAATGGAAAAAACAATAACTTACAAAACTAAAATATTAGCAGAATCTGTCGGATATGATAAATTTAATATCATACACAGCGTAATACCAACAGGTGAGATCCGAAAGACCTGCACAATGGAAACTCTACATGAGTGGATCAAAACTAACTATCAGATGTTAGTAGAAACTCATTACGATGATTCTCAATTATGGGGATTCTCATTGAAGAAATATGATGAGTTTTGGCTTGATGGTGACTCTATGTTTGAAACAGAAGAGATTGCTTTTGACGAAGGATTGCAACGAGCATTATACGAAATTAAATGTAATAAATTATGATTATCTGGACAGTAGTAGAAATAAATTACACTAATTGTGTTTTTTAAATAGCAATAGTTCAGTAAAATATAGAAAAATATTCTAATATCCTACATGTTTTTCGAGGTTCATAGAACTCACTAACGCTTGTTCTCCCACTCGCTTAAATTCGGGTGAACTCAACCCTATTATTCGTTTTCCTTCTTCTAATATATTCTTTGCTGCGTTAATATCTCTGTCATGTACAACACCACATTCAGGGCAAACCCACTCTCTATCAGAGAGTTGTAGTAAGTCATTTTTATAACCACAATCCGAGCATAACTTTGATGAAGGATAAAATCTGTCTATAAAAACTACTTGCTTATCATTCCAATATGCTTTGTATTGGAGTATTTGTTTCAACTCACAAAAACTAACATCTTGGATTGATTTAGCGAGTTTATGGTTTTGCATCATACCACTTACATTTAAGTCTTCCATTACTATAACTTGGTTTTCGTTAAGTAATTGATTTACAATATGATGTATATACCACTCTCTTTGGTTTTTTATTTTTTCGTTTAGTTTTGCTATTTTCACTCTTATCTTCTGATGATTCTTTGAAGTTAATTGAGTTTTAGCAAACTTACGATTTAATTTCTTTAATTTATTTTCTTGTTTTTTATAAAACTGTTTATTTTCAAATTTATCACCGTTAGATGTTATTATTAAGTCCTTAATACCCAAGTCTATACCAACGATATTATTGTTTTTGTTAAACCTCACTTTGTAATGACTATCAATCAAAATAGAAAAATAATACTTACCAGAGCATGTTTTAGTTAAAGTGCCAGATACTATAAGTCCTTGATTTTTATTAAGATAACGCTCGTCTTTACGAGAACACTTGAAGTGAATATCTTTTAAAGTCTTAATAATGTTTATCCTATTACCTTTAATTCCAGATATAGCATCTTTTGGAAAACGACAACTCTGTTTATTATCTTTCTTTGACTTGAATTTTGGGAAATCTGATTTTTTAGTAAAGAAATTCTTAAATGCAACATCTTGATTCATAAGAGTTTGCTGGATCACTTTTGAATGAGTGTCTGTTTTTAAGAAAGAAAAATCTTCCATTTCTTTTAATTCACAGAAATACTTATAACTCTTTGATAATGAACCACTTTCTTTTGTTTCTTCGTATATTTTATTTCTATGTTCGAGACATTTATTATAGACAAAGCGACAGCAACCCAACAATTTATTTATAGTAATTTGCTGTGTTTCAGTAGGATATAATCTTATTTTTACTGCCTTTATCATACAGTATTTATGAAAATAATTATTATTTTTATTTGGATATTTTATTTTTTATTGTTATATTTGTAATAGAAAATAAAAATATATAATATACAATATAAAAATATTTTTACAAATTATTAAATATTTTTCTATAAAAACAATGAACAATTATAATACATAAAAAATTATAAAAACACGAGTATGAACACCGCTGATTTAAAAAAGAATTCAAAGGAAGAACTTATTATTTATATAGAAAAGTTGAGCAGAGATATGATGAATATTCAAGAAGAAAATCTTGAGTTAAGAAAAGCAAATCAACAAATGCAAGATTATATTAATCAACTTGATAGTACAAACAAATTTGAAAAAATAAATTAACATTTAAAAATATTTTATTATGGTAGAAAACAACGCAAAAGTAAATTATTCAGACCTAATTGAACTCGGTTTTAAAAAAATTAATTGTAGTAGTGATACAGTTTTCCTTTCTCAATATGGTTATCCATACTTCTTTCTTGCATATGGAGAAGAAGGTGATCAAGTTACATTGGAATGGAGTCCAGTAGATCGTAATGTAAATCTTTATCTCAATTCACACACATATCAATCAGGATTGTCACTATCAGAAGTCAAAAAGATTGTAAATATGTTGAAAGATGATGTGTGGGAAAATATATCTGCTGCTATCAACAATATTACGCCTGAAAATGAATAATTTAAAAAACATCCCTGTTGAACAATACAACAGACCTGCTATATGTTGTCATCTTGATGAGTTCGATCCTATATTTGCAAATGAAAGCGACTTCGTTGAAGTTTGTGAGTGGAAAAACGGAGAAGGATATGACATCACAATCAACGAAAGACAATATGCATTTACACACGGTGAGTTGGATGCTATCAATTATTTAATAACACAACTAAATAAAATTTAAAAATTATGAGTCAATATTTAGGTTTTGAATTGGTCAATAAGGCAAATCCTGAAATCAAAGTTGATTTAGGTTATTGGTGTACTTCTATCGCAAGAGGTATCAGTTATAACTTCGCAGGTATCTTCCCTTATACCGATAGCGATGTCAAGTTGGATTATGAAAAATTGAAATCTTGGATTGAAATTCTACACGAAGGCATTGACGACTATAAGAAAAATCTCCGTAAGCAACAAGACAAGAAGAAAGAAAATATTGAACTATTACTCAAAGCACAATCAGAAGCAGCGGTGATTGCTATCAAGGAAGATATTCAATATAATGAGGAGTCTATTGCTGACTGGGAGCAAGAAATTGAAGATTGGACAATGGTAGAAAACAAATTGGAATTCATTCTGAATATTCTTGATGAGAATAAAGAAGAATGGTATGTAACTTATTGTAATTCATAAAATAATAATTATTTTTATATGTGTAGTGACGAATTAGTAAACGCAAATTTAAAACAAGAGTGGTTAGATGCGATAAAACCATATGTTATTGCACAAGGATTTCAGGATGCGGAATTCGGATTTGAGTATGTTCAAATCGGTAGATTACCTGGTCAAACAATTTCTATCAACGGGCGTGTAATGCAAAAACCTGGTAAAGAAATTAAGATTAAGTATATAATTGAGTTTGTGGGTGACGGTTGGGTTGCTAATGTGGATGAAACCAATAAAGAAGAATTCACACAAGTAAAATTTGAATCATATCAAGACAATGAATTGATATCAGAATATGAAGAAGCATTTTTTTGGGATAATCCTAACTATTTTATTGAATCTTTTAATCGAATATTTAGATAAAAAAATTATTAACAATTTAAAAAAAAATTAAAAATGAGTATTGCAGTATTAATTAGTGTTATTATTGGAGTTGTTCTCCTATTATGTGTAATCCTATCATCTTATGTAAAGGCTCCCCCTTCGGTAGCATTTCTAATCTCTGGTCTTTCAAAAGAACCAAGAGTTTTAATTGGTAAAGGTGGATTTAGGATTCCTTTCTTTGAACGAATTGATAAAGTTTTTCTAGGTCAAATGTCTGTGGATATCAAGACCAGTGTTGCTGTACCCACAAAGGATTTTATTAATGTGAATGTGGATGCAGTAGCAAAAGTTAGAGTAGTTCCAAATCAAGAGGGAATCAGGTTGGCAGGGAAGAACTTCCTGAACATGACTCAAACCGATATTCAACATCAATTGAAGGATTCTCTTGAAGGTAATATGCGTGAGATTATTGGAACGCTTGATCTTGTTTCTTTGAATACAGACCGAGACTCATTCTCTGACCAAATTGCACAAAAGGCGGGAAAGGATATGAACAAGTTGGGCATTGAGATTCTTTCTTGTAACATTCAAAATGTAACAGATGAACAAAATCTAATCAAAGACCTTGGTGCAGATAATACATGGCGAATTAAAAAGGACGCTGCTGTCACAAAAGCACAATCTGAGAAGGAAATAGCTATTGCACAGGCAGAGGCGAACAAAGAGGCGAATGATGCACGAGTAACTTCAGAAACTGCTATCGCAGAGCGTAACAACGAACTCGAAATTAAACGAGCAGACTTGAAGAAAGAAGCAGATGTGAAAAAAGCTATGTCAGATGCCGCATATGCTATTCAAGAACAAGAACAACAAAAACTCATAAATGAGAGAACTGTCGAAGCACATATTGCCAGAACAAAAAAAGAACAAGAACTCACAGAAGAAATGATTAAGGTTCGTGAGAATAATCTTCAAGCAGAGATCGCAAAACAAGCTGATGCTGAACGATATAAGTTAGAGGTTGAAGCTGCTGCAGATAAAAAGAAAACAGAGTTGGATGCAGAAGCAGAACTTACATTGAGAAAGCGTCAAGCAGAAGCGGAAGCATATGAAGCAGAACAAAAAGCAAAGGCAGTTAAAGCAGAAGCAGATGCTATCAAATATAAGATGTTAATGGAAGCAGAAGGTATCAAGGCAGTTGGTGAAGCAGAAGCTGCCAAAATCAAGGCAGTTGGTGAAGCAGAAGCGAAAGCTCTCGATGCAAAAGCGAAGGCATATAAGAATTACAATGACACAATCAAGTTGCAAGAAGCACTTGTGGAAGTGCTACCAGAAGTTGCAAAGAATGTTGCTGCACCTATCGCTGCTCTTAAAGATGTAACTTTATATGGTGGTGGAATGAGTCAGGTTTCGGAGAATGTTCCAGTTATGACACAAATGGTTTATGACACAATGTCTGCTGCAACAGGTGTGGACATGAAGGAAATTCTTAAAACAAAGACACTCACTGCACAAACAGATAGAAATGTTAATGTGAATGGTGCGGAAGATGTAATTATTACAACAAAATAATAATTATTATTTCTAATGAGAAATGGTCGTTGTGAAACGACCATTTCTTTTTTATATTCATAAATATGGTGAAGATATATTATATCTATATTAATGAACATTTCGTTTAATCAAAATTATCACCAAAAGGTTCCTGTAAAAAATAAACACAAACGCTGTCATTATTATAAGAAAGATGGTAAATGGAAACCTAAAATCAAATTCGAAACATATCAAGAAGCAGAAGCGTATCTTAAAGAAAAAAACAAACTTGAAGAATACAATATATATTGCTGTCCGATCTGTGGAAAATATCACATCGGACATCTGGATGAGAACCAGAAAAAGGAGAATGTGTAACCGTTCTCCTTTTTTATTTTAAAATAATAATTATTATTTTCTAATTTTATTGTTTTATTGATGAAAAAGTTTGAAATAAAGTTGGATATTAGAAAAAAATATGTTATATTTGTAGTGTAAAGAATTAAGAAAAGTAACAATAGAAGAATTTTAAAAAATAAAATTATGGGAAAAATATGTAGAAACAGGTGCGGGGATTTTGTGTTATTTAAAAATTCTGCAACACCAGAACATTGTAAAAGAGAAATATATACAGTTGAACGTGGTTCATATAATAACTATTATAATGACTATGAAGAAATACGACATTATACTGGCAAATACGAAGATTTGGGATTCTGGGAATATCTTGATGATGGTGTTCATATAAATATTGAAAATGTACCAGAAAAATATTTGGATATGACATATGATTCTGAACCAAGAATATTTAAATTATGGCATTTATACAACCTTGTTTTATAAGAAATAATACTTCTGAACTTATGAAGAAGTTAGAGGAGTTGGGGTATTTCTATACATACTATCATGATGGTAATGGTATATATTGTTATAATAATATAGCACAAACATTTACATATAATAATGAAATACCTAAAGAATGTATTGGAATTTCTAAAAATAACGAAGGACTATTTCTTGCGTTAGCAGCATTGAGAGATGATACTGATATAAATCAAATATATTTGTGGAATGAAAGACATTTAGTTAAATGTATTAGAGATTATTCATGTACACTAAACATAGAAGCAACACCTTATTATATGTGTCAATTGATTAATAATTCGGATATTAAATTTGAAATACCCTGTAAAGAATTAAGAAAAGCAACAGTAAAAGAAATAATTGAACATTTTAAGTAATAAGGGATATGAGTGATATAAAAGAAAAATTAAATGAAATTTATAAACTCCAAAATATTAAAAGTAAGGAGTGGGAAAAACTTCGCAAAAAATATCAAAAATATGTTGATGAATATAATTAAAAAGTAAAAATATGAATGGATTAATTTGTTTATTAATTATTAGCACTATTTTATGTATAATTGGAATAACTTGCAAAAATTGTGGTGCAGTTGCAGTTTTAGGTGGTGTTCTTTTATTTTGTAGTGTAAAAGGCATTATAGACTTAAAACAACCTGAACCCACAGCATTAGATGTTTATCGTAATAAAACAACACTACAAATCACATATGTAGATTCAATACCAACAGATACTGTGGTAGTATTTAAAGAAGAGTTTAAATAATTATGAAAAGATTTGAGTATCAACAAGTTGATTATAGTAATTATCCATCTCCAGAAGAACTAAATGAAGAAGGTGATGAGGGTGGGAAATGATTTGTATGGATGAGATTACAAAAAAGTATTTTGATACAGAACTTTCATCATCATATAGTAAAAAGATATTTAGAGTAACATTTAAACGGGAGATTTTATGACAGTAGCAGAATTAATTGAAAAACTTTCTAAATACGATAAAGATTTGGAAATTATAGGTATAAGAGGAAGTTTAGAGTTGGAATATAAACAAGTAACAGAAGTGGTTGAAAATAGTGGTTCTGTTAGTTTAACTACAACAGGATGGAAAGATGTTTTAAGAATTAATTGATTATGGCACAATTAGCAATTAAAGGTCATGAAACAAGAGGAAAAGAAGTCATAGAACTTCTTGAAATGTTGGGTGGAAAGAATAAAAACTTAACAGGTGATATAGGTACATGCGTAGTAGATCCAAAAGTCTATTTCATAGAAGATAATAATATTTATTGGTATTATTATGGTGGTCTTGACTGCGATGGAAGATTAGAAAATATGTGTGTATTTACTCTTGAAGAATTTGAAGAGAAATATCCATATAAAGTGGGGGATAAAGTAGAAAGAAATATTGATTATGTTTCGTGTTTTATTAATGGCATGAGGTGGAATTATGATAGAATGCGCGTAGAATATCATTTATGTTCGCTTTATGGTAATGATGCATATGGTTGGCATATTGCTGAATGTTTTGATAAAGATTTCCCAAATAACACACCTAAAATTATGGAAAAAAGAAAATATTCTGATTTAAGACTTGACTTAGACCAAGATGATAAATTGGCGACGGAAGCAACTATTGACGGTGATAAAATAACACCGCCAAATAATTATCTAATTGGTAAGATTACCAAAGTGGATAATGGAATGCTTGTAGAGTTTGTTAAGAAACATCCACAATACCCAAAGACTTATGATGATTGTTGTGATGTGTTGTATATTGAAACGAATAGAACAATTGACTACTGCGATGATTATTTGGGGTATCGTGATATAACCCAATATGATACTAATTTATTAACGCAATTAAGATATCTTCGCAAACTCCGTATCTGTCGTGATGCCTATTGGAAGATAGCGGGAGAAGAACTTGGTTTAGGTAAACCTTGGGAACCTGATTGGAGTACGGAAAGTAAAAAGAAATATGTTATTGAAGTTTATCGAAATAATATTAGAACAAACTCACAAGGTTATTCTAATACAACATTATCTTTTCCAACAGTCGAAATGAGAGATGCTTTTTTTGAAAATTTCAAGGAGTTAATTGAACAATGTAAAGGATTGCTATGATAACTATAAGAGATATTGAACAATTCAAATCAATTCAAAAAGAAATTGATTATTTAGTAAAGAAATATTACGATAAACATGTTAAAGGATATTCAGGATATGAATATCACGGTTGGCATTTAACAGATGAAAACGAAATAGAAATCTATTATAGTTACACAGACTACCGTGAAGAATATTATCACGATGATGTAACTATTTCAATTGATGAACTTAATAATTTGAACAACGATTAGAAACATTAAATTAAAATAATATGGATAAAGGAATTCAACGAGTTAAAGAAAGCATTGTAAAAGACATTAAAAATTACAGAGAAACTTGTAAATTTATCGCTCCGTTGTGTAGAAAATATTTTGAGAAGGTATACGACAGTAGTTGGCAACATTTCAGTGGCTGGAGATTTAATGACAACTGCAACTTAATCAACATAACATACTGGTATGAGGACTTTTATAGCAACACAGAAACATACACAGAATATGAAGATGTTATTATACCTTTGGAAGATATCATTAAAATGATGGATGAACCAGATGAAAAATAAAAATAATAATTATTATTTTAAAGAAACTATCAAAAATATTTGGTAGTTTCATTTTTTTATGTTATATTTGTAGTGTAAAAGTAAATATAAGATATTTAACCTTATAAAAAATAAAAGATTATGTTTGATTGTACAAATTTGAAGAACGGTGATGTTATTGTACTCACCAATTATGGTAATAGAACAGTTATAATTAATAAGATCAAGGATGATAAAACATATAGTTCTCCGCAGTTATATACTTATGTGGAACTTGATGGAAACACACTAACATTTGAAAATGATGAAACAGAATGTTTCTACCTCATTGAAAATATTAATTTTAGACTCTCAACTATTGAAGAAAAGACAAAGTTGTATAATGAAATAGGTAAGTACTTCACAGAAGAGTATGATAAGAATTGGTATAATCATTTTACAGATAGTTCATATTTTGATATTCAGGATTTTTTATTTGATGTATTTTGTATTAAAGTAGAAGAATATGACAATGATTTAATTTATCCTGATTTTATTAATGATATACATCAATATATTTGGAATAGATTATGTGAAGTTACCAATGAAGATGTAGAACATAAGGAAAATAAAATGGTTAATCTGGATGATGCTTGCAAATGGTTGGAAAATAAATTATTATGTGCTGAAGACCACTATCCGACTTTAGAGTTTTTATCTATTATTGAATATAACTCATTAAAAGAACTTATTAATGATTTTAGAAAAACAATGAATAAATAAAATGAAATACAGGATTTGTAGATGTTACTCACCATTAGTAGATTTTAAATAGGAAATGGTGACGATGAGATTAAACGCAATTTGTTTAATCTTAACGACCACTCGGAGAGATTAATTTTATAAAACTTGGGAATGATTAAATTTGATAAGAGAAATGAAAATAAGTAATATAATATTAAAAAGATACACCGCGGAAAAAGGTAAATCCTTAAAGTGGCATGAATGGGTAATGAATCCAAATACAAGAGAAAGCGAAAGAGTGTTGCGATATTCAGAATGCACCGCAGTAATAGACACCAATCAACTCGATGGCGATGTTGTGGAAATTCCAAATGAAGAGTATAAAGAATGGTGGGATAAAAATTATCATAGTTTAGGTTTGACAGGATTATGACAATCTATACAAAGTACAATATCGGTGATGATGATATGGATATTAAAGAACTAATAAAAGAGAGACTAAACCAATTAAATAAAGAAGAATTGGTTGATGCACTCGCAAATGTTTGTGTTATATGTGTGTCATCAAATATCAATAAAAAATTAAGCAGCGCAAATTGCATACAGCAGTGCATAAATAATGTGCAGACCAACTTACAGCAAGTTGATAATGTATTAACGCAAAGATTGAATATTAACTTTAAGAAACTATAACAAAGAATTTAGCATGTGTTTTTATTGTGGTAAGGAAGAATTGAAAAATAATATAAAGCAATGAACGAAGTAAGCACAATAATCAACGGAGTACGCTATGATGCGGTGGTAGAAAATGGGAGTAGTTGCCGACAATGTGACTTGATAAAAGTATGCAACAACTATCGTATTTGTCGAGCATTTTCACTTGATGGAAAAACATTATTTAAAAAATCCGATAAAAAGTTTTGAAAAATGAAAAAAGAAGAATTAATTGAATTGATTAACAACGAGTATTTGTATTCTATTTGGGATGCTGAAGAAATTATGCCAAAAAGTATTGAATGTGTTGCAACTGATTTGGAATTAGACAGACATCGTTGGTATAGCACTTGCGTAAATATTTACGCTTGTGAAGATGGATATGTTGGTGTTTTTGGTGTAAATCATTTGTATAGTGAAGGGATGGATTATAGCGATTGTGATTGCCATTGTAACGCATCAGAATACGAGGAAGTAACTACTATTACATATAAACCTAAAAAATTTGAAATATGAAAGGACACCCTAAATTCAATTACAATGATGAGGTTAAATTCAACCTCGACGGCGAAATTAAAAAAGGCATAGTATATGTCATTGATAAATACGGAACATTTGAAGATGATTCCGATGTTAGTTATGATATATTAGTTAAAAACGAAAACGAAAAATGTCTTTATAAACATATAAACGAAAAATTTTTAATAACATGAACACAAAAAATTCAATGACAACTGCTGTCAAAAACACTAAAGACGCAGTTGAAAAAGTAGAATCTTTAAAAGTAGAACAATCTATGGATAGAACAATTGATACAATTAAAGATTGGGCAAAAAAGCACGAATATAAGTTGGCTTCTCACAATACAATGTCTTACCTGACACCAAGAACACTTTTGGATAGAATTATCGCTTTTACGGCAAGATGTCAATCTAAAACCATATACGAACAAATTGAAAAATATGGCGTTGAATTAGTAGATCTCAGATTTAAATTTAATAATAAAGGTCAAGTTTTCTTTGCTCACGGTGCTATCGAATATAAATGTAATATTCATGAAATATTGAAATATCTAAATTCTTTTGATGGATTTCCTGCAAGAGTAATGCTTGAAAATAAACCTGGTGAAAAAGAAGAAGAGTTCAAAGCTTGGTGCGAATATATTGAAAACACTTACACTAACATTAAATTCTTCTGTGGTAGAAATAAATGGAGTTGGGAGCAATTGTATAAATTTAAAAACGAAGAACCTACTATGACAGATAAGTATTCTTCTTGCAACACTAATGAACCTGGAAAACCACAAACTGGTACTTATTTAGATGATTTATATCCTAAATATTATGCTAAAAAGAATAATAGAATAAATCTTTTAAATGGTACTGATAAAGATTATCTAATGATAGATTTTGTTGAGATAAGATAATATAAAAATAATTATTATTTTATTGATGTTTAACTTTAAAACTTTATATAAATGAAAAAACTTTTAATTTTTATCTTTACAATTATTTGTGTTTTTACAGCACAAGCAAACAGGTCACTCGTTAGAGTAGTTGAACACGAACAACCAAGCATTCAAACAAAGTTCGGAGAATATATTCAAACTAAAATTAATGAGGTCATGACAGATACTACAATTTATTTTTACGAAATTGTAAGGAATGATCATCTAAATGCAATGATTGATTATAAAGAATTAACTGTTATTAATAAATATATTCCAGAACTCGTATCCAATGCTGAAGAAGATTTGTTAAAGAATTATAAATCTATTGAGTTTAAATATATCACTAAAACAGGTCTGCAAATTGGATATTATATAAAGCGAACAAAAATTAGTTGGTTTATTCAATTTGGGCGTTCAAAAGATGATATTATATATATTAAAGATAAAGATGCTTTTATCGATGCTTTTGTAAATGCTCAAAAAACTATCGAAGAACTAATGGAGTAGTAATTATAAAATATTAAATATGGAAAATAAAACAACAAAACATATTAATTTATGGTACACTTTTGTTGGTGTTATTCTGTCGCTTATTTTAATCTCTTGCACTTCTTTAGCAATAATGGTTGCTGTTGATAAATATAATTCACCAAAAGATGATTACGAATATAAAATTTTCAGATCTAATATGGAACTCGCTCTATGGAAAAATAAAGCAAACTGTGTAAATTCTATTAACAATTATATTAAATCCATAGCACCGACATCTAGTCTTAATGGAATTTCTATTTTTGAATCTTGTGATGAATATAATATAGATATTGTGTTTGTATTAACACAGGCACAAATTGAATCTTCTTTTGGAACTGCTGGTGTCGCCGCAAAAACAAACTCGGTATGGAATGTATTTGCATACGATGGCAAAAATGCAAATGATATTATAACAGATGGTCACGGATATAAACACCCAGATCAATCTATTAGACCATATCTGCAACTGCTAAAAGATAAATATCTTGTAAAAAATAAAACAGAATTAGATCTTTTACAAAATTATATAAATAACACTGGTCACAGATATGCATCGAATAAAGAATATGAATCCAGAATGCAAGCACTATACAAATCTATTAAGGAATCTACCGAAATAGACAAATATTATAAAGAATATAAACATTATAAAACAATTTTAGGATTTTAAAATGGCATTTAACAAAGAAAAATTTATGGAATTTGTAGATGAAACTCCAAGAATTTCTATATTTAATCCAATAGAAATAGAATATAGTTATGGATGTATGTCTAATTCGCTTTCTTGCAATGGCGTTCAAGAAATTGATTTGACAGAAAATGAAAGAAAATATATCATACACAAACTAATGATGTGGTATAAAAAACATCCAGAAGAATTAAATAACCTTCTACAATATTTCGTAGAATCTAATTATACAGAAAATGAATCTTGCGAATGTTTTGGAGATATAGTATCTACATTTAAAATTACAATTTAAAAAATAATAATTATTATTTTAAAGAAACTATCAAAAATATTTGGTAGTTTCATTTTTTTATGTTATATTTGTAATAGATAAATTTAAAATTAAAAAAATATGGCAGAATTATCAATTAAAGGACACCCAACCAGAGGAGAAGAAGTAATTAAACTTCTTGAAATGTTGGGTGGTAACAATAAATACAATTTTAGAGGCGATGAAGATGAATGGTTTGTACTTAACGGAAATATTCAACGCTCTGATAGATTGTTTGACGAAAAAGGTTTCACTCTTGAAGAATTTCTTAAAAAATATCCTTATAAAGTTGGAGATGAAGTAGAATATAAATCAATTGGTGATGCAAATCTAAAATCTAAAATTATATACATGGAGTGGTGCAACGCATTAAATAAAGTTTTATACACGACCGAAGAATCTCATGTAATATCAACAGAAGATATAATAGAAACAAATCAACATCCAAAAACTCAAGCAGAGGTAGATAAATACCTTCAAGAACATTCTGTTAAAAATGTAATGAGTGTAATTGATATTGAAACTTGTCTGGAAATAGATGGATTGAAATTACCAGAAAATGTTGTTATTAATTCAAAAGGCATTGGTTCAATACAATTTACCGAATGGTATGAAAAATCGCAATATCCAAAGACTTATGATGAGTGTTGTGAAGTACTTGGATATACAGAAGCACTTGGATATGCAGTTGATGATATTATATTCATAAAAGACACAGGGTGGATAAGAATTACAAAAAAACTTTGGGATTGTTATGCTGAAGAGCATGTGTATGAGGGTATTGATATTATAAATGGGCATGAATATAAAGATATTCGCCATCAAAATGTAACAGCAAAATTGCAATTGGGGCACTTAAAACATTGCAAAGATGTTGATGATGTAAGATATGTTAATAGTATTGCCGATGATATAATGATAAGCCAAATCACCAACAAAGTATCTGTAATTAAATTTAAACCTGATGTTTGTGATAATGAAATAGAACTTCATCTTGGTGATTATGAGATTGAGGTTCGAGACGGTAAGACTTATGCAGTAAAGAAGAAATCTAAATATCCAAAAACATATAAGGAGTGTTGTGATGTATTAGGTCTTAACACAATGGATAATGATGCTCAAGGATATAAAGCAGACTTGATAATTCGGTTTCAGGAATTAATTATCGCTCGTAATGCATATTGGAAGATAGCGGGTGAAGAACTTGGTTTAGATAAACCTTGGGAACCCGATTGGAAAGACAGTTCTCAACAAAAGTTCACAATTTTTTATTACCAAGATGAAGTAAGTTTATCAAAAGGACCTAATGTTAATAGATTTTTATCCTTTCCAACTGAAGAAATGCGAGACATTTTTTATGAAAATTTTAAAAATTTAATTGAAAATTGTAAAAAAAATATTATAATATGAAAAAGTTACTATCTATTTTAATCCTATCGGTTCTATTCATTTCTTGTGATGAACAACCTAAACGAGAAATTGTTGGTAAATGTAACTCTAAAGTGGAGATTATTAATAATGATATTGGTTCCGAAATTGAAGTTCAAACTTTAACCTATAAAGGTCATGATTATATCATGTTTAAAAAGGGTACAGGGAAATTGGCCACTATGGGGGTCGAACATGACCCAGATTGTAAAACTTGTAAAAATAAATAACTATGGATTTCGTAACATTTGAAATAGCAAAGAAACTCAAAGAGAAAGGGTTTATTTTGCAAAAAACAGAAATTTATGGTAAATTTGATAGTGATGGCTTATTTCATCCACAATTATATTTTAATTATGTTGAAACGATGGATTGTGATGAAATTATAGCTCCAACAATCTCTCAAGTCTTGAAGTGGCTGAGAAAGGAGAAGCACCTGCACATTGAATTGGTTGCCGCATCCTACGGCTATAATTACATTGTAAGTCAAACACCAGAAGATGGTGGCACAGACTACTATTCTTCTGCGTGGGAGTATGCAGGTCCGAATGACGGCGGAGCTTGGGATTCTGATGAACAAGCTGCCCTTGCAGGTATTGAATATACACTTAATTATTTAATTTAAAGTCAAATTTATGTTTAAAACAAAATATCCAGATTTATTCGACTATGTAGTTGAAGAAATAAAACCTTATATCAATGATAGCAATAACAAAGATGATATATATAATCTTTTTATTGACATTGCCGATAAGGCAAGTTTAAAGTATATTATACCAAATAAAGAATTACTCACAATATCTGATACAGCATCTGATATGGAAGAATATTTTAGATTAACATCAGATAACAACTGGATTGAAAAATTATTTAATGAAGTATATGAAAAGATTCAACTAACTTTATAAGTTGGTTGGTTACAAAAAAGAAATTATCAAACATTTTAAATAAGAAATTATGAATTTTATCAAATACACAACACAAGAACTTGAGTTTATTATCTCTAATTTTGGTGATTTAAAAAAAGAGTTAGAAAAACGTAAAATGAAAGAATCAGATGATTTTCCTTTTAAGGTTGGTGATGTTATTCACTCAAAAGTGAGCGATGATAATTTCCTACTTAAAATTAAGGAAATTGAAAAAGAACATAATAATGTAGTCGTTGATGAAATTATAATTAGAAGTGGTGAATCAACTGACTATTATATTGATGAGTGGTATAATTTTGATACTCTCGAATGGCATGAATATACCAAGATAGAAGATTCTGAAATATTTGAAAATCTTCTTAAAATCATTGACAAATATAATGATGATATACAACAATTAAATGATGATGTATATCTAAAACTTAAAAATGAAATTGCGCCTTATGTCAATTAAAGATACAATCAAATCAATGATAATTACCTGTCCAAGAATATTTCCGACAAAATTGTCAATATACAATCATTTGTTTTTAACAAATGGAAATGGTTATGAATGGATAGATGGTGAATTGGTTTCTAAGGATGATATAGAAGATTTTACAATTGAAAATGGTTTAGATATATTGTTTAATGATGAATTTCAATATGAACTTTTAAGTAGTTATTTAGAAATAACTTCAGATAAAGAAGATATAATTAATTATTTTAAACGAAGAAATAAAGAAAAGTTTGAACTTGCAAAGGTAATCGTTAATTACGAAAAGATAATAAATGAAAAATTATACCTTACTGATGAAGAAGAATTATATCCACTTTGTAAATATGCGAAAATTTTAAACATCCCTGACAATATAAAAGATGATTGGAAAGATGCAATAAAAGAATTCGTATATTTTATTATGACCTCCGAAGAAAATAAAATTATAATATATAGAAATCAATATATTAACAAATTATCCGAAATACAATATAATATATTATGACACGAGAAGAAGAAATCAATCTATACTTAAAGGAACATAATATTCCAATTACAAGTTTAGAGGCTAATTCAATTATTGAAGGAATTAAATGGGCAGACGAACATCCAAATCTTTATAATGATGAAAAATATCATACAGTTAAAGTATCTTGTTTGGATGAGTTATACAGAAAATCTGGATTGCTTGATACATTTATGGAAAAGGCTTGCGAATATATTAGAACTCATTTATGGACAAATGTAGATGATGATAATGACCCAAAAATAGAATCTGTTCAGAATATAACTTTAGATAATTTTATTAAAAATTTTAAAAAATACTTGGATGAATAATTATGGAACTTAAGCTTTGGATAGCAAGAGATAAAGATAATGAAACTTTATGGTTATTTTTTGATGAACCAAAACTTGATAAAGATACATTGTTATGGAATGGTACTAAATTATATTGTGGAGCAGCAAGTCCAGGATTGGACAAACACAAAGAAATTCTACCAGAACTAACATTTGAAAATTCACCTAAAAAAGTTGCTTTAAACCTATTACCACAAACAATAAAAGAAGGTGATGAATGTTTAGAACCTATAACTTATATTGGCTATCAAAAATTATTTAAGGGATTTAAAGTTGGCGATGAAGTGATGACAGCAAAAGGCTCAAAGGGAGTAAAAACAACTATTAATGGTTTCGTTAAAATAGCAACAGGTAATGGTAAAGAAGAAATCAACGCAAGAACAACACACGGCTGGATAGCAATTGATCAACTTGTAAAAATAAAATAATTATTATTTTTTGAAAAAAACCTCCAAAATTTTTGGAGGTTTAATTTTTTTATATTATATTTGTAGTGTAAAACTTAAATAACACATTATGGAAAAAGAATTTTTTACAGAGTTAAAAAAGAAATGCAATATTCACGGAATTGATATTGACATTATATGTGATGAGGAGATTAATCTAATATATAATGGTACAACTTTCGATGTGCAATGTTGTGAATATGACGGTAAAATAGAAGTACCCATCACTATTGTAAGTATGTCTATTAAAGGTAAAGATTATGATTGGGAAACTTATAGTTTTGTAGATATAGATTTCACTGATACATATAATACAGTTAATGAAGCAGTAGAAGATGTAATAGATATTGTGTTGAATAGTGACGATAGAAGAAAAGTATTAAAAATTATAAATTCTTTTGAATCTTTTATTGAAGATATGCCAGAAGACGATTTGGAAGTTTTGGTTAGTTATATTAAAAATACTTACGATTAATTATGACAGTAGAAAAATTAATTGAGTTCTTGCAGACTCTACCAAAAGATACAAAAGTAGTTAAACTATCAAACGAAAAAAATTGTATATACAGAGAAGTGGCATTTAACTATTTTCAAGCAATCAACGCAGATGGTTCTATTGCAAAACGATTAGAAGTAAAATAACAAAGACAAATATAATTAATTATGACAGGAAATATCATAGCACTAATATTTGTAGTTTTTTTGTTGGATAGCAACATACATATTGTGTCTGATTGCTATCAGAAAGTATTTGAAGGAGGCATGTTTCAATACTTGGTATTATGGAAAAAAGTTTAAAGACAATCGAATGCCAAATGATAGAATCACAGACATCAATTCAATATCGTTTAGTAAAATTGGATATTGGGTTTGGGGATGTTGGGTGGCAACAAGTTTATGGGTAGCAATCATATTATCATTGATTACACTTATGTCAAACTAATAAAACAAAATTATGAAAAATCTATTAAAAGAGGCAAACGACAACATTATGGAACTCATTGATGAGGTTATAAAGACCAGGTGTGCCGACAATCGTGGTAAAGACTTTTGTGCAAAAATGTTGTATCCAGAGATTGATATTAAGTGTGAGTGTAATGGCAACTGCTGTCAAAATTGTAAAGTGTCAGCAATGCTTGAGTTTAGATGTATTATGATGGAAAAATATTTTGTAGATATACCAAAAAATGAATAGTTCAGAAAAGAAGACATGTTATATAATTGACTATACCAACAGGTATCATAGTGTGAGTGGTATAGCATTGTCCAAATGGGAATTGATTAAACGATTTATATCATTTTTGAGAAACCCAGAAGACCTTCAACTACTAATAACCAAAACCAATAACATACTCATATCCCAAAATCAAACTTGGGAGTATGATGAAGAAAAAGAAGAATACATACTCGAAACAGATTTAAGAGGTAGTGTAAATCATGAGTTATATCACAAAGACAAATATATTAAATAATATAATTTATGGATAAATTGAGCCAATTAAAAGATAATATTAAAATAGCAAATACATATTTAAGTGAGTGTGAAAAAATATGTAATCAAATAAAAAGATTATTGAAATTTAAGGGTATTAAGAAAAATGATGTAGATATATATATTGATACTTCTAATAATTGCATAAACCTATCTTATTGTCTTTCCGAAATAAATGTTGAAGAAGCATTATCTATTATGGAAGCAAATGGTTATATAACCGAAAAAGATTTCGGATTTGAACCTTGGTAAAATAATATTAAATAATATAGAAAATTTATGAGCGAGAAAATAAGAATTGATATTTGTAAAAGTCCTGTAAAAAGATACCACACTTTATATATAAACGACATACGAGTTTACGGTGTTGAACCTTTATTTGAACCGCCTGTGATGAGTTTTATGGTGGAAAAAGACTATATTTTGGGAGCATTAGATGGACTTTCATGTTATGAATTGAAAAAACTTCAAAAAGACACAGTTAATCTTGAAGATGTTTGTGCTTGGCTATCCGAAAATACAAACTTCTCTTTGGAAGATATTGAAGAATTTAAAAAAGCAATGGAGAAATAAATTATGAAACAAAAAATTAACATAACGGAATTGCTTAAAGACTACCCAAAAGGTTTGGAATTATATAGTCCGATATTTGGAGAAGTGTATTTAGATAAAATTAAACCAAATTTAGGAATCTTGGTTAGTACTGATAAATATAAAGAGGAATTCCTATATGATGGTAGGTATGGAATAAATGGGGAGTGTATGCTTTTCCCATCAAAAGACCAACGAGATTGGAGTAAATTTCAACGACCATTTAAGGATGGGGATATAATAACTTATCGTTTTGGAGGTTCTATGGTGGCAGGGATATATAAAGAGAGAATATCAAGGTCCATTATAAATTGCCATTTCATATTATATATCAAATGTATGGGATTTTCTTTGAATCAAGATATTGCTATTAGAGATGATGAGATTAGATTTGCTACCGAAGAAGAAAAACAAAAATTATTTGATGCAATAAAGTCAAATGGTTATAAATGGAACGAAGAAACAAAAACATTGGAAAAGTTGGTTAAACCGAAGTTTAAGGTCGGTGATAAAATTGTCAAGAAAAATGGTGCTCGTGTTCCATTTGTAATCACAGGAGTAAGTGATGACTACTACTCTTCTAACACAGGTAAATATGTTGAAATATTATCTGTTGCAGACCAAGATGATTGGGAATTAGTCCCAGATAAATTTGACATCACAACATTGAAGCCATTTGAAAGTAAAGTGTTGGTTAGAGATAATGTTGACGAAATTTGGTTTCCATGTTTCTTTGGAGGTTTAAGTAATGATAATGAGGACTATCCATATATGGTAATTGGTTGTGAAAGTTGGAAATACTGTATCCCATACGAAGGAAACGAACACTTACTTAACACTAATAAAGATTGCGATGAATATTATAAAAATTGGTAAAATATTAATTATGATTAAAGATAAAATATATATTACAGAAAGACAGACATTTATAGAGTGGAAAAGAAATTATACTACTAGTGACGGCAAATTTTATGCTAAATGCAAAAGTGAAAAAGAGCCTAATTCATATCCTTGTATTCTATTGGAGTTAGAAGAATATAATTGTACATTTGATGATTTTGACCGTTTCTATTATTTTGTTTATTTAACTGATTTTATCAGTGATTACGGAAAATAATTATGATAACAATTTTATATAAAACTTGGTAAGATATGGTAATAGCAATGATAGTATTCGGGCTATTGTATGGAATAGCCTTCTTTTGGAATCTTTCAACGGACGATAGCAATAGTAAAGCATCTTCCGTGTGTCTTTCAACAGTATCAGCAATTATATTCTTTGCATTATTTTCAACATACGAAAGTAGAAATACACCCACAGCGAAATCTGTTTACGAAGGAAAAACAACACTTGAAATAACCTACAAAGATAGTATTCCTGTTGATACAGTTGTAGTTTTTAAAGACGAATTTAAAAAATAATAATTATTATTTTATGAAAGTTTTAATCGCAGTAATATTAATAGTTCTTATTTTCTCATCGTTTATCATTTACGCTGTTTATAATGACTATAAAGATTTCAACAAAGGTGTTTGCCCTCGTTGTGGAAAGAAATTACACCTATTTGATATTGATAGTCAAGGTGGTAAACGATATTGTTGTCACAAATGTCCAAATTTCACTTGGATTAGTTATGATTATGTAGATAAAAATTATAAAGGATAAAGAACGATGGATAGAATAGATAAAGTTAATAAAATTATCGTATGTGAATGTGGCGATGTCGCACATCAATTAGTGCTTTCTTGGTTTAAACAACAAACTCCAATGGATTATGATTCAGATGAATATGTTTATTTATCTGTACATTTGAATAAACTACCTTTCTGGAAAAGACTAAAAGTTGCTATCCAATATTTGTTTGGAAAGCAATCAAAATATGGTGCTTTTGATGAGGTAATAATTGATTCTTCGGAATATAAAAAGTTTCAAGATATGGTTGATTTCATGAAAGATGTGGAGTTATATAAAATGACAAAAGAATAATGGTGAGATTTAGAGTTGTAATTCTTGACGAATCGGATAGAATACAAGAAGTAATATATGAATCGAAAGAATATAAAGACCGATGGGAATAAATCAGTAATTAAGAAAAGTATTAAAAAATATTAAAATATATACAAAAATATTCAATTTTTTTTATTTTTAAAGATATTTATATATGAAAGGAAACATAAATAATAAAAAGATTATTGAAAATATGGAACAGAAAAATATAAAAGTTGTTTCTATTGATGTAGACAATATGCTTTATATGTGTGATGATGGAAATGAATATCCATTAATGGATGGACTTGAAAATCTATCTGTAGAAGAACTTCAAGAGCATATTAATAAAGCAAGATTAACTACAATAAACATATTGAAAGAAATGGAAATTGATAATGGATAGATTATTAACTATTAAAGAAACAGGAAAACTTCTTAATGTAAGCAAACAAACACTTCAACGATGGGATAATAGTGGTAAACTAATAGCTATTAGAACAGAAGGTGGGCATAGAAGATATAAATTATCTGATATTGAAAAAATAATTAATATGAAAGATAAACAACAAGAAATATTAAATAAGGTGGAAGACTATCTTAGAGAAACATATATATCCGCAATAGGAGAAAAAGATTATTCAATTGATGATATGATTGAACATTTTAGAAATTATTTTAATATAAAATAAACTTTAATTATGATAATACAGAGTAAGTACACAAAAATATTTAAATCGTATAATATGACTCGTTTAAAATATAATGAGTTATATGACTTCGCTGTGCTTATTCGTAATCATAAGAATACAGTTTCTGAATATGTTAATCAAAACCTTCTACATTTCTTAGAATATAGCAAATTTACTTTCCTTAAAGAAATGAGAGAACACTTTAAGGGTTGTGTTCCAAGTTCATTTGATGCTCAATTATACACACAAATATTTGATTGTTATCAAAATAAATTTGATGCAATACAGAAACGATTGAAATTTGAACATATAACATATTTTGGTTGTGAATTATATAAACGAACAACAAAGAAACATAAGAAAGGTGATTTCAAGAAAGTAATAACTGATAAGAAACAAACACCATTATCTAATTGTTTAACATATCTTGTTCGTTACGGTAATGAAAATACTATTGAGTATATAACAAAACAGTTAGAAGCTTGTGATGATAAAAAACGAGATTTCTATAACAATATTTTACGATGTGTTGATAAATTTGGTTTTGATAGACTACTAATTCTTGCAACACAGAAACGAAATAGAGTTATATCAAGATATTCAGAGAAACCAATAGAGTTTAAGTCGTTATCGTTTAGTGGTAGATGTAGAAAAACAAAGATTATTGGTTATAATTCGAAATTTGGTTCAGTTATAAACTCATTTATTAGTTTATCTGGATTAGGAAGAAAATCATTTGATATACCTGTTAAATTTAATAAGGATTGGCATGGTAATATTAAAAACTATTATAAAAAAATCCCGATTATGAATATACATTAACATTCAATGAAAAAGAACATCAGGTTAATATACATTTATGTGCTGATGGTGAACGATATATACCACAAGCAGGTAACAACATAGTAGGTATAGATGTGAATTGTAAACATAACTTATTTGCTTTATCTAATGAAACAACATATGATTATGATAGAAAGTTAGTTAATGATTTCTGTAAATTATCATTAGAAATTGATAAACTTAAAAAGAATAAATCATATATAGTTGGTAAACGTAAACAATGGAAGTTAGATACGTTGAAACGTAAAATAATTCATTCAGAACAACAGATGATTGCATCAATGTGTAAGGAACTACATAATCAAGGTGTTAATCATATTGTGATGGAAGATTTGGATAATGGTTTTGGTAAATGTTATGTTAAAGATAGTGATAATGAAGATATAAACTATAATAGAAAGATTAAATTTCTTGGATTATCATCATTGAAACAAGAAGTAGAACATATTGCGAGGAAATATGATATAGCTGTATCGACTGTACATAGTAGTTATACTAGTAAAATGTGTCCTATATGTGGATGTATTGAGGATGAGAATCGTCCAAATCAAGAAACCTTTGAATGCATTGAATGTGAATATAAAAGTAATGCAGATTTCAATGCCGCAAATAACATAAAAAACAGAGTGAGCATAACCGTGTTATGTAATTCACTCTTAAAACAATTGGATAATGGTGCTTATGAACCAAAGAAACTTAAAAGGGAAAAGGTAAAGGAAGTGCTATTATCGTTTCGAAGAAGCCTACGAAATGTAGGTAGTGAATGTATAGAATGTAGTTTGACTACATTTGACTATGTTTAATTCTTCGGATCCAGAATGGAATAATGATTACTACCTTACATTGATAGATTTGAATAAAAAATATGATCTATCAGATTGGGAAAACGCACCCTATTTAGAAACTCAAATTTTAGAAGATGTAATTAATGAAGGAATATGGCACTTTCATTCAAGCGTAATAGAAGATTGGTTTAATTTATAATAATTAAAAAAATATGGAAGATTTTGTAAATTTTAAAATATCCCAGAAACTCAAAGAAAAGGGGTTTCCACAAAGTCCTGATTATTTTAACTACAGTAGTTATTATGATTGGGATGGTTTAAGAAAAATACACTCATTATCTAACGCAAGTGTGTGGTTTGATCCCAATATAAGTAGAGATAATATTTATTTTGCTCCCACCATTTCCCAAGTCTTGAAATGGTTAAGAAAGGAGAAGAAAATACATATATGTATTGATTTTGGCGGAGATATGAATTGGTACTATCAAATAGCAATTTATGGTTCAACAGATATTGCTGCTGATGGTTATGGATATAATGATTATGAAATATCTGCATTAGCAGGAATTGAATGTGTTTTAGATAATTTTATTTGATGACATTAGAAATATTAAAATTAAAAATTAAAAATAAATATGACACAAGAAGAATGGAAAAAAGAAGATCGTAAGCATAATATAAAATTAACTTTTCAAATTATATGCTTTATCATTCTGTTATGGATTAGCATAACATCAACAATTTGTGTATTCAAAAATCCTGAAATGACCGAAACACAATTGTTCTTACATATCCCTAAATCATTTATTTTAGATTTTAATTAATTATGTACAGAGACGAAACAGATTATGTAAAAAACATCAGGAACACCCATTGTAAAGGTTGTATGAATGAAGGTGATGATAACTTTCATTTTTGTGATGGTAAATCCGTGATCAATTGCTATCTGCGAAAAACATATTTACCAGAAGGCGAATGGCAACAAACATCTATGAACGACATTCGGATAGCACATTGCAGACAGATAACAGAATCTATAAATAAAAAAATATTAGAAAAGATAACAGTAAAGAAATAAATTATGATTAAAACAGTTGATGATCTAATTAATGTTCTGACAGATTGCAAAAATCGCTATCCAGAATTTGGCAAATATATTATTTGTGTAAATGCGTCTAATCCAGATGATATTATACCAACATTAAAAGAACCAATGCTATATATAAACACAGATATTGGTCAGGTGGAAATATACACGGAAGACGATGACTAAAAAAAAATATAAAATAATAATTATTATTTTAAAGAAACTATCAAAAATATTTGGTAGTTTCATTTTTTAATTGTATATTTGTAATGTAAATTAAATTTAAAACTAAAAATAATTATGGCACAATTAGCAATAAAAGGTCACTCAACAAGAGGCAAAGAAGTTATTCAACTTTTAGAAATGTTGGGTGGACATAATAGTTCAAATTTATTTGGTTATGGATCAAAAAGTGGATATTTTATTACAGATAGTGGAGATATTGGTAGCAGAGAAATTAACTACATTTTAAGTTACTTTACCCTTGAAGAATTTCTTGAAATATATCCTTATAAAGTTGGTGACAGGGTGTCTTATCGATCTGATAAACTACTCGAAACCCAAGTAATAACTCATATGCGTTGGGATTCTAATTATGATTGTGTTCTATATTATCTTGATAATTGTAATATAATCACAGTTGATGATATTCTTTATAAAATTGGAAGTCCTGAAGATAATATTCCTACAATACAAGATAAAACTACAGTAGAAACTATGGAAGATAAAGATATGAGTGAACATACATCAGAAATAAACCTAAACCATCCTTGTTTTGATGGACATAATAAAATAGAACTAATAATTCCAGAAAATTGGAAATTTGAACAAATAGATAATAAAATGTTTGGTATTCGTAAATATCCACAATATCCAAAGACTTATGGAGAATGTTGCGATATATTAGGTTATGACCCAAGTGAAGATGAAATAAATTGTTATAAAGGTGGGCTTATTGAATCTTTTGTAAGACTTTTAATATGTCGTAATGCCTATTGGAAGATAGCAGGAGAGCAGATGGGGTTGGGCAAACCTTGGGAACCAGATTGGGGAGAAAACGATGGTGGGTATAGATACTGTATTCGCAATCGATCGAATAAAATTGTACTTAGTAATGAATGGCTTGGTGAAAACTATATTTTATCTTTCCCAACCGCAGAAATGCAAGATGAGTTTTATAAGAATTTTAAGGATTTGATAAACAAAGTAAAAGAATTATTGTAATGACAAAACAAGAATTTGATAGGAATCACCTAAAATAAAAAATAATTATTATTTTAATGAAACTATCAAAAATATTTGGTAGTTTCATTTTTTTATATTATATTTGTATTGTAAAAATAAACCAATAAAAAATTTAAAAATGACATCAAGATCTACAATCAACATTATTATAACCATTCTAATATGGTTATGTATACCAATTATTATAATTTCAGAAAATGATATGTTAGATTTATTTATCATTGGATTTCAAATAGGAATGGTATTAATGCAAATTATATTAAATCTAATAAACAAAGAATAATATAATGAAAACATTTAAATATAATTATTGCATTTTAACAAAAGATGTAATTTATCTATCAGAAGAAAAAATTACTTGCAGACCTGCATTTGATACATATTTGGAAAATGTTAATATAGACATTTATGATAACGGTATTGCAGAAATTTGTGGTGATGAAATTCTTTTTGGTTTTAATTTTGATAAACACAAATTATCAGATATGGATGAAATACCACAAGATGATTTTATAAAACACTATAAGGGTTTCAAACTTTTTGGGTTTTATTTAATTAAACCTTATGATTATGTTCCTGCTGGTTGGTACAAAATCAAAGAAAGAAAACCAAAAAAGATAATTCTTAACAAATATAAAATTGAATTCATCTAATATATAAAAATTAAATAAAAAGATTGAAATGACAAGAGATGAAAAAAATTTACTTTTGATGGATATTTCATCAAGACTTGCTTATGGCGTAAAAGTTGAAGTGGATTTTTATGATGAAAATGGTGACGAATATCACACAGGTTTAGGAACCATTTATCAAATAAACAAAGATGGATATTTTTACATTGAAGAAGACGATGATGAAAGAAACATAGAATTCTGTTTGCCATACTTATATCCGTTACAAAACATCCAAAATATTATAGAGAAACATCAAGAAGAATTTGATGAAATTATAGAAGCTGAACTTGATGATGTGTCTGCAGATGTGGTTAGTGTTAATGGTTTTATTAAAACGCTAAATTTATATCACAAATATAATGTGGATTACAGAGGTTTGATTGATATTGGCTTGGCAAAAGATATTACTAAACTTAATGATATAGGATAAAAAAATAATTATTATTTTAAAGAAACTATCAAAAATATTTGGTAGTTTCATTTTTTTATGTTATATTTGTAGTAGAAATTAAAACAAATAATTATGTCAAAGATAACTAAACGCAAAGAAACATATAATACCAACAAAAAATTAAAAGTTGGAGATAAATGTACATGTCCTATTTGCAAATGTGAATTTACTAAAACACATTATGCACAAGCATTTTGTTGCAATGATTGTAAAGTAAAATTCCATAATGACAGACAAAGAGGTAAAAGAAATGATTATTATCACATGTATAATATGAAACACCCTGATCGACTTAAAAGAGTTGGTATTGATTTGGAATTTGAAAAATGGAAAGCAAAATACTATAATGATAGTGATTGTTTTGGCGACATACCATCAGTAACAATAGATGAGAATGAACTATATAGACAATATTTACAAATATATTAATTAACAAATAATAATTTTTATTTTATGAAAATTTTTAGAATCAAAAACAGACGAAATTCGCTAGCAACCAATTCGAGTTCAACACATTCGGTTGTTTATAAAAACAAAGATCAAGTATTTGAAGATTTGAATATCTTTGATAATAGATATTATGACCGACACACGGAAACTATCGCTGCTAGCCGTGAAGCAAAGATTCGCTATATCTTTGCGAATATCTTCCGTTGGAACGAACTTGTCGAATTGATGTCAATGAGATATCCCGAAATGAAGGAATATTATCCTTTGGCAAAGGATTATTACGATATTTACTGTAATGATAAAAAATGGGAAGAACTTCGCAAATCCAATGGTGATGAATATTGGGATTTGTGGGAGGAACGAGATAGTTATATGTTCGGAGACCACATGAGAGGTAATCTATATAACCATCAAGAACTTTATCTTTCTTATGAATTTCTTTGCAATATTATTGATAGTCCAGATATTGTCATTGTCGGTGGTAGCGACGAAGCAGACTTTGTATATGATACTATCGATGGGTGTGATGAAATTTCAAGTAGTTTCTCATATATGAAAAATATTACCGAGAAAATAAAAAATGGTAATTACTATATATTGTATGGTAGCACATATAACCAAAAGGAAAAGGTAAGATTGCAGGTGGATAGCATTCCAGATATGATACCAGAATATCCAGAACTTGTTGATATGAAAATCACAAATGCATGTGAACATAACTGTCCGTTCTGCTATATGGCATCTACACCTAATGGCAAGCATTCAAATTTAAACGACATTTATGAAATTATATCTAAATTTAAAATTAAAACAGAATTCGCATTGGGTGGCGGAAATGTGTTGCTACATCCTGATTTTGACAAAATTGTAAGATATATCAAAATTAATGAACATATCGCTAACATTACTATCCGATATGACGATATTGATACTATTAATAACAATGAGACAATCAAGGATGCTATCGAGAAATATGTAAGTGGTATCGGTCTATCTGTTCAGAAAGCAAATGATGTAGATGTTGCAACAGACTTCATTAATAAGATGCTCGATCTTGGAAAGCATGTGTCGCTTCATATCATCCCCGAAATGATTGGAGTTGACGAAACAATTGCTATCCTTACCAAAATGAATGATATTAACAAACAACGAGTTGCCAATAAGAATTACGATGATCCTTATGCGACAAATAGATGTAAAGTATTATTTCTTGGTTTGAAGCAATCGGGTAGAGCAAAAAATCTTGAACACAAGTTGCTGTCAGAAGAAAATTTAGATTTATTCGCACAAACATCTGGTTATCAATTTAATGTAGATACTGCATTTATTAACACATACGAAACGTGGTTCGCAGAAACTTTCAATGGTGATGATGAGTTTTTCTTAACAAAACATGAAGGCGAGTATTCTATGTTTATTGATGCTGTCAAGATGCAAGCATATACATCATCATATAAAGATGATGGTGGTATTGACCTATACAAATATGATAGCGAATACGACTATGTTAAGGATATTAATGAAGTGTTCGGAGAGATTCGTAAAAAGAATGGATTTAAAGTTTTTGAAAAACCTGAACCTTATTATAGAAAATAATAATTATTATATATGAAAAGAGACATCATAGTTAAAATTTGTGAATGGTTTTTAATTACATCAACATCATTGATAGCAACAATGTCTGCAATCGTTGGTGATTATTTATCGATGGTGTGGGCGATTTTTGCAATAGTAGCACTTATTGCAATGTCATATATGGAAAAACTTATTGACGAGCGAGATGAAGTTATCATTACACAAGAAAAAGTTATTGATGAACTAACTGAATTATATAACACATTAGTGGAAAATTATAACAAGTTAGAAGAAGAAAACAAAGCATTGTTAAACGAAATGGATAATCAATCGTTGTCTGACAGCAAACAATAAAATAATAATTATTATTTTTTAAAACAATCACGAAAATATTTGGCAATTAGAAACAAATGTATTATCTTTGTAGAAAATAATTAAACAATGAGCAAAATGAGCATAGAAGACTATAAGAAAAGAATAGCGTATGGCGAACCATTTATGAAAACTTTATCAAATATTTCTATAAAAGATATAGTTGCCGTAATAGAAAAAATCTGGGAAAACTCCTGTGGAAATTTTTATTTCACAATTGAAAACGGAGAATATCTTAAAAAAGAATACGCAAATAAAACAATTACTGTTGAATATAATTCTAATCTTGATATTGAAACTATCATAGTGAAATGGAGTTTTTATGATCAAATAAAGATAGAACTATCAGCGTATGGTCTGACAGCAACATATAAACCCGAACATGGTCAGAATAAAATAATATATGACATAACTTGGGTACTTGTTAATAGTTGGTTTCAAAATTAATGTTGAATTTAATTTGTAATAAATAAAAATTATTTTTTTCGGAATTATCTATTTTAGACTTGGTTTTTAACGAAAAAAATATTATATTTGTAATGATAATGATGTTTATATCAAAAGAATATATAAATACAGAAAACAAAATATTTGAGTTATAACATAATAATTTATAGAATATATGGAATATATTAATAAATTTGATGAATTTCACAACAGCGAAAAAAATGTTGTGAATGAGACCGAAGTGGGAGAAAATAAATTACAACCAATTAATGTCGGGGAACTTAAAATGCTTTACGAACCAGAAGAAGTTGAAAAGTATTTACCTTTGGTTTGGGAAATGCTAAAAAAATCCTATGAAGGTATAGGGGGATTGAAGGCATATCGTGGATATAATGATTTTAAGGAAAAAAAACATCTTTTAATGGTTGTAAGGGATTTTAATAACCAAGATTTATTAGCGTGCGCCGTATTCCGTAGAATAGAAAGTAGTTTAAAAATGACCGCCATTGGTTGTAATCAAGAAAATAATGGAAAACTCGCTTTACAACAGATAATACAACACACAATATCAGAATTAGAATTACATTATTGGACAGAAGTCAGTGGTGTAATAGAATATTATTTCAAAAAACATAAGGGATTTCCAATGCCCAATACTATCGCAAGCAAAATACTAGGAGTGTCTGATAACCTTGTTATACCATCAAAGAAAGATATGGTTCATTATGATAGAGTCATTGTAAGAGATAGAGAGAAATTCACAAAAATGATATATGGAATAAAATCTGAAGAAATATTCCAAGATGCGATATCTGAGTTTGATGACTATTATGACTTTATGAAGGAGGTCAATAAAATAGTCAATGAGTCTAAAGAAACTAAATATTCTGTAAAGCAGGCTATTTACATCATTGAGAACTTATATACGATGCACGAAGATAATGCTATCAACGAACTAACTCCAAAATGGCACGATGCATTGAGAGATAGTGTGGAAGTGTTGAATTTAGTCAAAGAAAAAGACCAAACCATTTCAGACTATATTGAATATGGTAAATATCTGTTATCGGATATGCAGGTATTGACACTAAATGTTATACAATAAACAAAAGATTGACTTGTTATAATAGAGTATTCTTTGTCGTTTTTATTATGACATAATCCAACAAACACACCTTAATTACAAGTATAAAGTAGATAATTTCGTTTTTTTATATGTTTGATAAATCACAGCGGGGAAGTTTTAAATATCACTTTGCACATCTTTTTGCTTTCAATATGACAGCATTAAATCTTGGAGTTTGGAAATTCAAATATTTATTTCACGATTTTGAGAAACCTTGGTTGATGTTGATATGGGAAGATTATTCAAGAGTACAGCAATATCACCGAAAGCATAATAATCATCATTTAGAATATAAAGGAAATTATGATTTTGAAGCAATGGTAATAGACTGGGAATGTAGTCGATTTACAAAATCAGCAATGTCATGGACAGCAAGACAAGAATATGAGCGAGTACTTGCAGAATCACCAGAATTACCAAAATGGGTATTTCATGGCATAGAATCAACATTAATTAAATTAGGTTTATAATGAAAAATTTGAAGTTTAGAGCAAAACGGTATAGCGATGGTAAATGGGTATATGGTAGTGGAGTTATATTTTGCGATGATTGTTGTTTCATAGATAAACGAGACGAATGCTATATTCAGAGACCATATGCTTTCAGGGGAAATACACATTTTATAGAATTAGCATCAGTCATGTGTCTCGATAACACAGTCTGTCAATTTACAGGAATTAAAGATAAAAATGGTAAAGAAATTTATGACGGAGATATTATTCGAAGTTTTGACAGCAATAACAACGAGATTATACATTATATAACATGGCGAGAAACTGAAGCGAGATTTGTCGCAGTATATGATTATATCAATAAATGGCATATAGATTTAACATGTGGTCTACATCAAAAGTGGATAGATGAATACGGTAAAGAAATAATTGGAAATATATACGATAATCCAGAAATATTAAATAAATAAAATGAATGTAAAAATCAATACACTACACATGCCAATAGACGATTATATTGGTAAAGACTTATATGAGGTTGCTGTCGAAATATGTGATAAAAAAGATCCGTTTGGTGTTTATAAATGGAGATGGAAAACATTTGCTGTATATGAGTCAGAATTAATCGCAAACTTTGTTGCTGAAAGCATACGCAATGGCGATATAGAATTTTAATTTATTTTTATGACACAAGAAATTTTTAAACAACAGATAGAACTATTTGTTGATCGCTATCAAGAAAAAATGCGTAGAGCAAAAACCAAAGCAGAGCAAAATGCTATATTAGATGATATAATTCTAATAAAAGGAACTATTGCCAGAACATTGAGATTGTGCTGTCAGTATCCAGACCTTGCGAAAGAATATATGGAAAATCAACCGAAAGCAACAATGGATTAAAATAATAAAACAATGAGTAAGAAAAAAACTAAAGATGAAATAACACTTGAGAATTATAAGAATCATGTTGGTGAATGGGTTTGTAGCATCTGTGCATCGGGAAGTAGTCAACCAGCAAAAAATATACAAAATTTAAGAGGGTTGGGATATGCTTTCAAAGAAACATCAACAGGTAGATATGCAAAGCAGTGTTTTTGTGAAAAATGTGGATGTAATCGAACACATTATATGTTGCTTTCAGCAGAACCAACATTTGATGAAAAAACAAGATGTATAATCACTCCTGAACAAAGAGAACGAATAATACCTTTATTTGAAAGCAGAGATGCTTTTACTGGTGCAAAAATTACTACAAGAGCAGAAATTGATCATAAAAAACCATTTGCCAGATTGGAACAAGATATAGATGTTTCGCTTCTTTCTGATGAAGAAATAAAAAAACATTTTCAACTTTTAACACGAGACCATAATCTATTAAAGGATAGAAAATGCCAACAATGTATTAAAACTAATAAGAGACCTTCTTTCTTAGGTAAAAAATATTGGTATGCTGGTGATGAAAAATTCACGGGAGATTGTGAAGGATGTGGATATTACGATGGTGTGAAATGGACAGAAGAATTTAATAAAGAGGAAGTAAGAGAAATAGCACGAAAAAACTTAATATCATATCTATATAAATATATCGACAGCAATAAATAATATTGAGTAAAAATAAATAATAATTATTTTATGGATAAAAAAAGTCAAGTAGATTCGGCACTTAATATGTGCATTAATAACCTCAACGAATGGGTGTGCAGTTCTTGTGCAACTGACAATTGCGATCAACCAGCAGCAGTTTTCAAGTTGTTGCGAAATAAAGGATATAAATTTGAGGAAACAGCAAGTGGTAAATTTAGTAAGAAAATATTTTGCCCAATATGTGGTAAAACACAAACACATTACAAATTGCTATCAGACGATCCAAATTTTGACGAAAATGATAATAATAATGCAATTCCACAAAGACAATATATTAGAATTCAAAATATTCTGGACAATGTAGAAGCATATAATTTGTGGAAAGCATCATCTAAACCACAGGTAGATAAAAAAACACCTGTGTCAAGAGAGAAGGATGTAGAAGATATTTCAACATTATCTAATGAAGAAATTAAAAATCGCTATCAACTTTTAACACAAGAACATGTTGCGTTAAAAAATAAGGCGTGCAACCACTGCATGAAATACGGCATCAGACCTCCTTTTATGGGAAAGAAATTCTACTATGCTGGAGATGATATTTACAGAGGAACTTGTGAAGGTTGTGGTTGGCACGATGGAGCAAAATGGACAGCAGAACTTAACAAATTACTTGAGGATTACTATCGCCTTAAGGAACTTGAAGATGAATACACAAAAGAGAAGAATAATTATATCAATTATATCAAATATCTTACAAGTTTTAAAAAAGAGTAACATGGTAAACGAAAAACTTTTAGCATGGGCAAATGACCTCCCAGATAAATTTGATGATGTAGATTTCGATATATTCGTGCCTCGCTGTCAGACAAAAGAAGATTCTATATTTGTTCAAGATACACTTATTAGACACGGAGCAATTCCCCTACATGAATTGATAGCAGGTAAAACATATATCGGAACTTGCAGAAACGCCAGCGAAGCAGTGTGGGACGGAGAAGAGTTTGTCTATCAGAGATATAAGTGGGGTGAAACATATCCAGAAAAAATTAACCATTTTGAGAATGATGATGGTTATGATGTGTTTGTCCCAATTAAATTAAAAGATGAATAATTATGGAAAATATTGTAGTAATTAAACCTTGGTTAGAAAACCTTCGACATGAAATAAACGAAGCATTGCAAAAATATGTTGGTAAAACAAATTCTCTCAAAGAAAGAGAATGTATATATTTGACAATCAACAACATAGTAGATAAATATATGCGAGAAGGACATTTTGATAACACATTTAATGTTTGGAAATATTTAGATTTTAATTTAAACAAAAAAATAGAACCGTAATATGTCAAGCACAGAAAAGAAATTAATAAAAGCATATAAGAAATATATCCACTTTCTTTCAGAAGCATATGATGAGGCTTTCCTGATAGCAAACGCTCACGGTTATAATTGTAGTGAAGCAGAGGTTGCTTTCGGACAGCAGTTGAGAAATGATATCCAAGATTTGGAAAATGAATGTGGCGTACCTGATGAAATTTTGATGGATTATTTATATTAACAAACTTTTTTTTGCTGTTTGTTATCCGAAAAAAATAATTATTATTTTTTCTATAAATAATATATATAATTAAAATTTACCAGTATGACAGTAAAAGTTATTAATTCTTATGAAAACTTATTAAATATTTCATAAATATTATATATTAAGTAAATAAATGATAACACTGAAGATTAAATATTCTACAACAGAAGATGGTTTAAATTTAATTAAGGAGTATAGAAAACAATACTCTTCGGTGCTTCATTTTGCTTATAACAGACGATATGAAGATATTAGTGAAAAAGTTATAGAACATCAAATAAATTCATTGAATAATATCCCACTTATTAAATCATACATTAGTAGGTGTGCTGTAAAACATGCTACACAGTTGATTAAAACCGATGATAGAAAACGAATATTTGGTGGTAAAAAGAATTTTATTGCTCGTTGTAAAGGAAAAATAACTAAAGATGAGTTTCTAAATAAACGATTAAACAATTTATATATTATTGGTGAAGCAAACCAACATGGCAATAGATTTATTAAATTAAATGATGATTTAGAATCTTTTACGTTTAAACCAACAAAGAAAGATAAAATTATTTTGTCTATTGATGGTATATATAAAAGATATAAGTCAATATTAAATAAATTATATCATTTACAGCAAGATAAGCAAATACCTATAACATATGAGTTGGATAATGAGTATATTTATTTAACTTATGATGAAACATTATTAAACAAATTTGTTGATTATAAACCTATTAAAAACAGGATATTTGCTATTGACTTAAACCCTAATTATATAGGTTGGTCTGTTGTAGATTGGAAAAGTAGCAGTAAGTTTGAAGTTGTTAAAAGTGGAGTTATTAGTGTAAAAGATATAAATAATATCGACTTTGGTTTAAAAGGTAAATCAAGCGAATCAAAAGAAAGAATTTATATCAATAACAAAAGAACATTTGAAACATACGAAATAAGTAAGTTATTAGTTAATACTGCTAAATATTATAGGTGTGAAATGTTTGGTTTAGAGGAACTTAATATTAAAAGTAAAGACACAGACAAAGGTAAACACTATAATAGGTTAGTTAATAATGTTTGGAATAGAGATAAACTCGTTAATAATATTAAGAAACGCTGTAACATATATTCTATTAGAGTGATGTTAGCGAAACCTAATTATAGTTCATTCGTAGGTAATTTTTTATTTAGAGATTTAAATCTACCAGATATGACACTGGCATCTATAGAAATAGGTAGAAGATGTTATGAGTTTAAAACACAATATATAGATAAAACAAAAGATAAAAGAAAAAATATAATTTTACCTGATGTTAATGATTTTAATGATAGATATATTAAGTCGTTGGAAGAATTTAATATACCTGGAGAAACCAAAGAATTAGTTAAAATATATTATTTCTTAAAAAACGCTAAAAGCAGATATAGGGTTTCTTTAGATGAATTAAATCATCTGGAGTTTTCGAGATGTTTTTCAAACAAAAGTAAAGTTAAGAAAATTTTAATAACAATACATAAAAACACATAAAAACATGAGTCTGAGTCTGACAGTCAAGTTTAATTTCGATTATGTGCTTAATCTACACAGCAGAATCAGTTATATATCCGCTATCGAAAAAGATGGTGTTGATGAAGATGTTGCTTACAAACGATCAACAGTTCAGGTTAATAGATATGACATAAAATCAATTACAAGAACAACAGAAGGTGCAGCGGTTATAACAACAAAAAAAGCAGGACCTCCAATTATTACAGTTGAGGATTATGATGAGATTTTAGATACTATGGAAAAAGCAAATCTTGCAATTGACATCATGCATAAAGAAAAAGTATATATATTCGATAATTTCGTGGTGGGTGATGATGAATTAAAAGTTTGCGACGGTTGGAAAGAATTGAAAGCAAATTAATGAAGTTGATGGATAGCAATCGCTGTCCATCTTTTTTTTTTGAAATAATAATTATTATTTTTTATTTGCTGTCAGAAATATTTGGTAATTACAAAAAATAATATTATATTTGTAGTGTAAATAAAAAAAAAATAAATTGTTATGTAACAAGATTTGCCACGGAAGAAGAAAAACAAAAATTGTTTGATGCTATAAAGTCTCATGGGTACAAGTGGAATGATAATACTAAAACTCTGGAAAAGTTGGAACAAACTTGGACTATTCAATATGCGAAGGATGGTGATGTACTTGCTTTTGATGATGAAACAATCGTTATATTTAAAGATTTATATAATAACACATCTTTTCATTCCTATTGTCATATTGAAGATGGAATATTTACAATTAGTAAAGAAGATATGCCTGATTGGTGGCAAGCAAAAGGATTTTATCCATCCACCGAAGAACAATGTACTCTCTTGTTTAGAAAAATAAAAGAAGCAGGTTATCATTGGAATGCTGAAACAAAGACTTTGGAGAAGTTGCCGAAGTTTAAGGTTGGTGACAGAATAATTAAACGAGATTCTATAGTAAATTCGTGGATTGTCAACAGCGTTAGTTCTGAATATTATGGATTAAAATCACCAAATGGTAGTGAGTGTATTGGTGTAATGTCTATTGCAGAACAAGATGAATATGAATTAGTTCCAACTAAATTTGACATCACTACATTGAAACCTTTTAAAAGTGAGGTTTTGGTAAGAAATTATAAATCAGATTATTGGAAACCAGCAATATTCGGATTTACTGAAAAAGATAAAAATGCTCCATTTTATGTAGTAGTAGGGGGTAATTTCTATTATAATTGTATTCCATACGAAGGAAACGAACACCTATTAGGTAAAACAGATGACTGCGATGATTACTATAAATTATAAACGTTCATTATATTGTCCCTGAAAATATTATTGTGAAATTGGCTGACAGCAATTTCTAAAAAAAAAAATAATAATTATTATTTTGAAAAAAAGCATTCATAATATTTGGTGTTTTAATTTTTTTATATTATATTTGTAATAGAAAATTAAATTATTGGAATTATGGGAAATATGATTAAATGGCAAACTGGAACACCTAATTATAATGGTATGTATCTAATTACTTATAGACATTTTGATTGTAACCTAAAATATGTTATGGTTGCTAGAAGAGAAGGTAATAGTTGGTATAACACCACTTATGATAGATTAAGTGTTGATGTTTTAGCTTGGTATCCGATAAACAATATAGAACCATATAAAGAATAACACAATGGAAAAAATTAAAAAATTTAGAAAAAAACCTGTTGAGATTGAAGCTATCCAATTTAATGGTTGGAATTTTGGAGAGATAAATGATTGGATGTTAGGAAAACCATCCTGGTGTTCAGAAACATATTCAAGTTGTTATAAAGAAACTATGGTTATTGAAACTCTTGAAGGCAATATGACCGCCAATGTGGGCGATTATATTATCAAAGGAGTTCAGGGAGAGTTCTATCCTTGCAAACCTGATATTTTTGAGCAAACCTATGATGAATTGACATGAAATATAAAGTAGGCGATAAAGTGAAAATCAAAAGTCTCGATTGGTATAATGACAACCGAGACTTTTATGGCAATGTCGAATGCGGGGTTTATTATTTCATTGAAGAAATGACTAAATACTGCGGAAAGATATTGACAATTGGTAATATCCATAAAAATGGATATGATTTACAAGAAGATGAAAATTTTGCGTGGACAGATGATATGTTTGACAGCAACATAGAAAAACCCGATGATGTTAAACCAAAAACAACTTCAGAACAAATGGTTAGTCTAAAAATGATATTAGAATATTTGGATAAGGAATTATATACTTCTTATGATTTATTAGGCAATATTCAAACAGTATCTAAAAATGCTGTCAGCAAAGAAGATTTTATCAATAAATTATGTAAAGAAATAGAATTATGTTAAAAAAACTAAAAAGATTTTTACCTATCAAAGTTCACAGTATTAAATATGGATATGGGTGGTGGTTTGGAGATAAACTTTTCTTTTTTGAGAAACATTGGATCCCATGTAATATTATGCCTGTTTCTTATGAAATAAACAATTTGGTATTTGACAGCAATCTCAAATCTATCGAACATGGTTTTTCAAACTCGTGGGATAGATATTATGAACAGTTTAAGAAATAATATTATGACAGTAGCAGAGTTAATTGACCTTTTGCAAGATTTACCAAAGGATGCAGAAGTGGGAAAAATAGTAACCCGCTCGATTGGAATGAGAGATGAATATGAAGATGTCTTCAAGCCTTTTAAGAAAATGGATTACAAAGTGGAATTTAAAGGTGGTAATTCAGTAAAAAATGTAATACTTGAATAATTATGACGAAAAATGAATTGAAAGAATTTAAATCTTTACTTGAAATCTTTAACGATAGATGTCATGAAATATGTCAATATTTGAGCAAGATAGATAATGACTATGAAAATCTGACCAGTTTCGATATATGGGATAATAAAATTCATGGAGAAGGTTATTGTCATGATTTAGGTTATATAGGCAAATCTTTCCCAACAAGATTTATATATGCTCCTAACTCCGAAATTGAAGAATATGTAAATGATATCTTGATTAAAAAATACGAAGAGCGTAAAGAAAGAGAAAGAAAAAATCAAGAAAATATAGAAAAAAGAGAACGAGAAGAATTGGCAAGACTGAAAGCAAAATATGGCGAGTGAGATTTGACAACAAAATAATAATTATTATTTTTAAAATTGCTGTCAGGTTTGTTATATTTGCTTATGTAGCAATTAGATATATAAAATAACATAATATAAAAAATGGCGCATTTGTATAATTATATATATTATAGTTTTTTTTAATATAAATCTTGCGATTTTTTTATAATAAAATCTAATGCTATCGGATAGCACACAAAAAAATTTATTAAATTTAATTATGGAAAAAGACTTAAATACATTAAACTGTTTAAGAGAAGATTTTATTAAATGGGCTGACAGCAATGAACCAAGTGTTTATGAACTGGAATTAAATAGAATTGGTGGAAAATTAACAGGATTTGATTCTGTTACTGAACCAACAGTATTGCTTGATTGTAATAAAAGTAAAGGCGATTGGTATCTTTGTGTGAATTGCTCATCAGAAAATGAAATTGGATGCTATCCGATAGAAAATTTAAATAAAATGCAAATTCATGAAATAAGAAGAATTGTAGAGTCTTGGTTAGTTAGAAAGGATGCTGTTTTTTAGTTCATATAATGCCAAAATATCGTCGATCTCTTTTGAGATGAGTAATTGTCCCACCAGATATGAGATCGTTGAAATTTGACAAATATATAAGCATAATATTTGAATTTATAAATTAGTTTTAAATTATGAAATATTTGGAGAAATATATTGAAGAAAAAATGAGAATAAAAATTCTCGGTGAATTAACTACGAGAGAATGTAGCGAAGGAGATGATGTAGGAGTATCATTAGTTATAGATGGATATGAACCTGGTATAGAAATATGGTATGTCGACTATGCAAATTGGTTGGAGGAAAAAATTGAGAATTCACATTATAAAAACCTGTTCAGTGGTTGTGAAAAACCTAATGTTAACTATAAAAATATGTTCGGTGGTTGTAAAAAACCTAATGTTAATAAAATGACATTAGAAGAATTCAGAGACGATGTGCTGACAGCAATGAAAAATAAACCTGAATCATGGCGAGATGGGCAGTTTGTTTTTAATTATATTGATAATATGTATGGTGGTATAAGACAAGCTCTCCAGATATCAAATGTAGATTGTTACAATAATGATAAACATATAGATGAATTTATTAACGCATGTTTTTCTTATCTAACGACTAAAATAAAATGATAACAGCGATAGATGCAAAACTTGCAGTAGCACGGACAAAACCATATTATAATATAGTAGATCAAAAAATAAAAGTGGCGGCGAATAACGGTAATAGTATGTGTGCTATCCAATTGGATGAAATACCAAATGCAACAACTGGCACTTTGTATGAAATCTCAAACCTTCTATATGAACTCGGATATCAGACGCTGATAGCACATCCGAATACATTGACAATATATTGGCATGTAAAAACACCTACATATTATAATATAGATGATGATTTCGATATCATTGAAGAATAAATGAAATTGAAAGATATCGGAAAAATATTGAGAAATTGTAGATATAAATAACTTTTTGTTTGTTATTTTTATTTTACAATATTTAAGGCAATAATATATATGAATATAAATTATCAATTAATACATGGTGATTGTTTTGAAAAAATGAAAGATTTGCGAGATAATTCTATAGATCTTACAGTTACAAGTCCACCTTACGATAATCTTCGCAATTATGGGGGAATAATAGATGGATGGTCTTTCGAGAAATTTCAAGGAATTGCAAAAGAATTATACCGTATCACAAAGGATGGCGGAGTGGTTGTATGGGTTGTAGGCGATGCAACTATTAAAGGAAGTGAAACTGGGAGTTCATTTCGTCAAGCGTTGTATTTTAAAGAGTGAGGGTTTAATTTGCACGACACTATGATATGGACGAAAAATGCTATACCCTACGATCCAAAATGTAACAGATATTGGCAAGGATTTGAATATATGTTTGTGCTATCCAAAGGTAAACCTAAAACATGCAATTATCTAACAGAACCATGTAAATTAGCAGGAAAACCTAAAACAAATGATTATGGTCAAAAAAGAATAGATGGAACAAATAGAGAAGACAGGAGAGATGAAAATAGAGTCATAAAAGAAACAAAGGTGAAAACCAATGTGTGGCATTTTGCTCCCGATGGACAGAAGACGAATCATCCTGCCGTATTTCCCAGACAATTAGCACTTGACCATATTTTATCTTGGAGTAATGAAGGCGATGTTGTGTTTGATCCTTTCACTGGGAGCGGAACTACAGGCATAATGGCAATTCTTAATGATAGAAATTTTATAGGTATAGAACTTAACGAAGAATACTTTAAAATAGCAAAAGAACGAATCGACAATGCTTTCGTTGAAAATAAAAACAAATTATTCTAATTGAATAATAAATGAAATTGACAGCAAATTGCTATCAGAAAAAAAAATAATTATTATTTTAAAATATGTATATCGCAGTAGATTTTGACGGAACTTGTGTGAGTCACGAGTATCCAAATGTGGGTAAAGATATTGGAGCAGTGCCTGTTTTGAAAGCACTTGTTGAAATTGGACATAAGATTATTCTCAATACGATGAGGTCTGGTGATGAATTAGCGGATGCTATTCAGTGGTTTATTGATAATGATATTCCGTTATATGGCGTGAATGAAAATCCAACCCAAAAAGAATGGACAGCATCACCCAAAGTTTATGCACATATTTATATAGATGATTGTGCATTTGGTTGCCCGCTTAAAATGGATCCTGCTATCGGCGACAAACCGTTTGTTGATTGGACAGCAGTTGAGAAAAATTTGATGGGAAATTTGAAACTATTATATGGAGATAATTTATCCAAATCTAAAATAATATATGGAAATAAAACTTAAACTGATAGCAACCGATAATGATCGCAATATCGCCAAGAACATAGTTGAGAATCACCATTCTTATGTACCGACATTTAAAAGTGTGGGGAGAAGGATAGATTGGTTGATTGCTGTCGATAATGAAGTTGTCGGTATGATAGGAATCGGTTCATCAACATATCCGCCGTGTAAGGATATCTTGACCAGACTCGGTAAGACCAAGAGTGAATATAGGGAAATCTTCAACAACATTGCTAACAACTGGCGGTTCTGTATGTGTAAGAAAATTCCTAATGTTGGAACCAGAGTCTTGAAACTCCTCCGCCAGTAAGCACCAATAGAATGGAAAAAGAAATATGGAGATGAGTTGAGGTATTTGATTACATTTGTCGGCGGGGGGCATGATGGTGCTGTATATAAAGCCGACAACTGGGAAGTGATTGGGAATACAGCGGGACTGCCGCAGCATAAATCTGTTTCTATGAAGTGGGATGATGCTGTCGGTTTGAAAGCAAAATTTGTAAAACCAACAGGGGAAAACAAAAAGGTTATATTCTTCAAAGAATTAAAATAATAATTATTATTTTTTATTAATTCACTGACAGCAAACAAGATAGCAGTTGAATATATATGGTGATTGCTGTCAATAAAAAAAAATATTATAAAAAACCTTCAAAAATATTTGGAGGTTTCATTTTTTATTGCTATCTTTGTAGTGTAAAACTTAAACAACAACTATGACACGAAAAGAACGAAAAGAATATATCCTCAACTTGGATAAGGTAGTAAGACGATGGAGAACTAACTCTAAATTATTCGCAGGAGGTTGTTGCTTCTCATCTGGACAGATAGCAACATTACTTGAAAAGAAAGGTATTGGATATAAAGTGATTTGCTGGCAATGTGGAGATTTTAATGTGAAAAATCTAAAAGATATAATCTTAAATAACGATTGCTGTCATGTAGCCATTCAAGTCAGAATTGATAATCAGAAATTTATAATAGGTGGAAGTTTCTACTCTGGATGTAAAACGAATCGCAGAACATATACAGATATCAAAAGCAAAGAAATTATAGATTATGACCTGCTCGGACATTATAAAGGTTGCTGGAATAGAACATATAACAGAAACCTCAACAGCAGATTTACAAAAACATTGACGAATGCTGTCAATAAATAATAATTATTATTTTTATTTTTCTACCAGCAAAATTTGGTTATGTCAGAAAAAATGATTATCTTTGTAATATAAAACTTAAAACAATAACGATTATGATTATGATAAGCAATTTGAAAGCAAACGCAATGAATAAAGTAATGTATTTCATGGCAAACTGTGGTTATGATGCTGGCAAAAAACTGATCTATGATTCTTTTGACAAAAATCTGGCAGATCACATTTTCGATAAGTATATGGAGATTAGTGAGTATGCTAGCAGACCTTTCTTTGAGTTGTACTTTGCAGTGGACAACGATTGCAAAAAGGCTATCCTTAATTATATTGAGAACAACTATAACATTCCTGAAATCTAATATATAATAATATGTATACAGCGAAAGATGCAAGAAATACTGTTATTGATTATGAAAGAAATCGCAATCAGGAGGAGTTAGAATTTCTATTAGACATAACAGACAATCGGATAGCATACGACATTGTTATTGAGAAAATCAAATCGCTTGCTTATAAAGGAGTGTCTGAAATGTTGATTGAAAAAAAGAATAAAAGAGATACTGAACTGATTTCACTTTTTAAAGAAACGAATGTAGGAAAGATTTTGGATTATCTTGGTTATAGAATAGAAATGAAATTAGACAGTTTTGATCCGACTTTATTAGAATGGGTTAGAATTTCTTGGTAAAAAATCATTAAAAAATTTGGATAATTGAAAAAAAGTTATTATCTTTGTAGTGTAAAACTTAAAACAATAAAGCATTATGGCAACAACGAATTATACACTAACAACAAATCGCAGTAAAAAAACCTATACTATCCGTAGATATGACAACGGAAAGCTTACCAGCAAATATCGTAGTTATCCACAGGGTGATGAATATTCAGAACACTGGACAGAAAACGACATCAAGAATTTCTTGAAATATTCTGGAGATTACTATGTTGTTAAGTGATTGCTGTCCGATGAGGTAAAATAAAAATAATAATTATTTTTTTCAAGAAAGTTGCTGAAAAATTTGGAAATTCAAAAAAAAAGTTGTTATATTTGTAGTGTAAAACTTAAAACAACAAACAATTATGGCACAAAAAAATCTCATTGAAAAAGACACATATGTATGCGTCTATAATATTAAGGACAAAGACGGAAAGCATCTGAACAATTTGGAACTTAATGTTGGTAAAGAGATCCTGAAATCAGATGATGTCTATGAGGAATATGTCGGAAGATTATATGTTGAGTCTGAAGATTTGGATAGTGCAGTATTTGATTATGTAAAGGAAATATATCCAGATTTTTTCACTTATGAATATGAAGTAGATTGACAGCAACCTGAAATCAAATGGCGAATGCTGTCAGAAAAAAATAAAAAAAGTTTCTGAAAAATTTGGAAAAACAAAATATTTTTGTTATATTTGTAATGTAGTTCTTTGATAAGCATTGAAACGGTCCTATAGCTCAGTTGGTTAGAGCATCTGACTTGATGTCCTATAAATTTCTCAAAAATATAAAAGTTTATAGGAGGTGGGTCGCAATATTGGAAACGATATTGTAGTAAGTGTTAAATTCATTGAAAGTCTTTATGGTAACATATTGTACCAACGATGAGCCAAATCCTTAACAGGAGAGGTGCAGAGACTATAATACACCACCTAAGTTATAGCACTTAACCAGATATGTGGTCATTCATATTTCTTAATAGGAGAATACCCCACGGTTAGGTGATGTAATATGGTGAAGGCATAGTCCAAGTAAATGTATTTGAAATGAGATAGAATATATTTATAGCATAATCAGGAGGTCGTAGGTTCAAGCCCTACTGGGACCACAAAATATACTGAAGCAATCTGAAAAATAATGATGATTGCTGTCGGGAAAATAAAAATAATTATTATTTCAGAAATGAAATGATATGAAATGGATAGCAAAAGAGATTGCTATTTTACAAATGCTCTCTTAGCATAATGGATAATGCAACAGCCTTTAAGCAAATGTTTACATGAAATAGGAGTGCATACCCTGTAAAGGGTCGCTGGGAAACCAGTTATGTAGAAGTCCCCTAAACGGTGAAACCTTAACGGGTAGTGCTGATGGCAACACCGTGCCAATGTTATTAACGGAGATGACATCTCGCAAGAGTTCAGAAAATAAAAGTCGGAGTTATAGACAGTGTGTAGAGAATCTACGGGGACAACCTAAGTTGAAATAGTGTACAGATTTCAATATGGTTGAGATTGATTCCAGACCACAAACAATTCACAATGTTTATAAAAGTACTTTTGGAAATGAAGACATTGTTAATAATTGGTAGTGAAAACTATAGTGGTAGGCTAAGCTGTCGATTGCTGGTTCGAGTCCAGCAGAGAGTACAAAATAAAATTAAAAAACCAGTATGAAAGAATTGAAAGAATGTCCAATTCATGGTTTAACAGAATTTACATTTTATAAAACATCTTCACACAATGGACAATTTAAGTGTAATAAATGTGAAGTAGAGTTATCAACTTTAAAAAACCAAAAAAGAAAAATTAAAGCGGTTGAATATAAAGGTGGAAAATGTGAATTGTGTAAGTATGATAAAAATATATCTGCTTTGGAGTTTCACCACTTAAATCCAGACGAAAAGGATTTTACAATTTCTGGATTTAAATGTGGTTGGGAAGACTTAAAAAAAGAATTAGACAAATGTATAATGGTTTGTGCTAATTGTCATAGGGAAATACACAACCCACATTCAACTATACAGAATATTAAAGAACTGATAGAAAAACATGAAATTGACATTAAGATTAAACAGGAAACATATAAGCGAAATAGACCTTCAAAATACAAATTTACTTTAGATGAAGTTAATAAAAAAAGATTGGAGTGTTCTAACTGGGAAGAAGTTGCAGATTTTTATGATATGAGTATATCAACTTTAAAAAGACATCGCAAAGAATTAAAAAATAAAAAATAAAATTTTGTCAGCAATCTGAAATCTAATGATGATTGTTATGAAATCAGATGGTGATTGCTGTCAAAAAAGATATTTGAAATATTTGATAAGGAGGCAGGAATGTTGTAATAGGTAGCCAAGAGGCACTTAAAATGCCTTGACCATTTGGTCGTGCGGGTTCGAGTCCCGCTTCCTGTACAAAAAAATTAAATAAACTATATTGACAGCAAACGCCAATTTTATGCAGTCAAATGAAATCAAATGAAGATTGATGTTATGGTGATTGCTGTCAGAACATTAAAAAACTGAAAGCATTATGTTAAATTTTCTGAAATCAAAAACAAAGTATGAATATGTAGAAAAATATGCATACTTTACAAATGGCAAAAAAATCTATAGAGTATCATTGGAAGAATTCATTGATAAGAAAGACCTTCAACTATCTCGTGATGAATTGTTCAACAAGTATGGTTTTTATGTGAGTGAATATTCTCTTGACAGCGGCATCTTTGAAGACTGGAATGCTATTGGATCACATGATAATCTATCAGATTATATCGGAGGAGACATGAAGGAAATTAATTCAACAGAATTGCAATTTGCTATCAACAGTATTAAAAATAACTTTCAAAAGAAATTTGATGAATTGCAATTAGATGGGACATTATATACTTATAATGTATATGCCCTTTATGAAACATCTTGCTTTCAAAAGATCGCAAAGGTTAAGAGAAAGTTGGTCAATAAAGAAAGAAATGACGATTACAGACTTTTTCTTGAAATCGAAATCCTTGATGGAAAATCAGCAGAGACTAAACGAGAATTCATTCCGTTCGTTGAATTTATTACGGAATATAAATCAGGTTGTGATCTTGAAGTAGTTGACAGCGGTGATAAATGGATCACCAAAGTTGAAGAGTATTTTGATTGAATCTGAAATCAAAAGATAGCGAATGCTAACGGAGAGAAAAAAAAAATAATTATTATTTCTGAAATCAAAAGCAATTTACTTATGGTAAAGATATCATATTATTATGATCCTATTATGAAATCGTATGAAGAACGATACTATATGGATTATTATTGTTCGGACGGTAAAACCCGCTTGTGGGCAGGTAGATGTATATCAGACACGCCGACAGCATTATTAAAAGATATCCGAAATATTGTGGCAGGTCTTAATAAACCGAGAGCATTATTTGGGCAGAATGGTAAATTGTCTCAATGGTTCTGGTGGAGGCGGGTCATCAGAAATCAAAAGAAATTAAGATAGAAGATGGGGATAGAGGGCGATAGCGTTGTGAAACGACATCGCTCTTTTTTTATATCAACAAAAAAATAAAATTGCTGTCGACATAAATAATATAGAGATGATAATTTAAGAGCAATATTAGCAATTTCCATAAATAATTTTATTGTTGTATGAGGGTGATGCCAAATTTTTGGTGTCGCCCTTTTTTTTTTGACAGCAATCGTCAATTATTTTCGTTTGCTATTAGAAATAATAATTATTTTTTGTTATATTTAATATGTAATTAAATGAAATCAGAAGATGGAGGACAACAATTTTTACAACCCGATTAACAATCCGAAATTCAATACAGTGGAAGAACTTTGCGAATACCTGGAAGCACAAGGTCATGAAGGGACTGTATTTTTTGAGAATCCAAGTTTCGTCAAAGCGATCATTGGAATCACTGACAGCGAGCAGTTGATATATGATTATGATCTGATGATAGCAGCGGCGATGGAAGAAGAAGGATGGGATGTTGAGGGTGCTATCGAGTGGATAGATTACAACACGCTACGATCAATACCATATATGGGAAATTATCATCCGATAGTTATCTTTCCCATAAACTGGTAAAGACACTATATATACTTTCTCCGAATGGTGGTGGATGCTGGCAGTATGTCACTCCGTCACCATTTGTTAATAATAATTATTTTTATTTTTTATGAAATCAACAGACAAACTTAATCTTTTTGGCGAACCGCTATCAGATGAAATTGAAAGAAATGTGGTGAAAAACAAGACATTATCTTTTAAAAAGAAATACAAGGCAACCCAAGACTATCACTATATGCCGATTAAGAATATGAAACATCGGAAAGCAACCAAACAGTTTTTATCTGAAATGCTTGGACTTCAGACAGCAGGTTGGACAACTGACCAGATTTTGTATGCTATCGGACGGGAATTGACAGCAGGTAAGCAATTACCAGACTTTCATCTGAAATCCAAAAGCAATTTGAAGATATCTATACCAGATGATGTTCGAGAAGAGCATGATCTAATTGGTGGTTGCTATCAATATTTGAGCACAAAACACGAGAGACTCAAAAAAGGATCCTTTTATACTACAGAAAGAATTATTGAAAGAATCGTTATTGGTCTTGATATTGATGGAGACACTTCTGTATTTGATCCATCTTGTGGGAGTGGGAATCTAATATTGAACAGTAAGGTTATTAACCCAAAACAAGTACATGGCATTGATATTGATCCACTGGCAGTGATGTGCTGTCAGTTCAATTACTATCTGAAATTTGGGAACGACGCACCTGAACCTGATATCAGATGTATGAACTTCTCGGATCTGGTGAAACAGGGATGTGATCTGAAATTTGATGTAATCCTGTGCAATCCACCGTATGGGGCGGAGATGAATATATCTGGAGTGAATTCTGAAATCAGAAGCACTGACTGTTTGGATTTCTTCGTAGAGCATGCGAGCAAGATGGCGGCGGAGTCTGTCTTCGTGCTACCAGAAACTGTAATCAATGTAAAGAAGCACGAGAACTTGAGATCTTGGATTCTACAGAAAAAGAAATTGTCTGCAATTCAAAGCTTTGGGGCTGGAATTGATAGCACATTATATAATATAGTATCATTGACCTTAAATCATAAAGAAAAAAATAATTATTTTTTTGATGGAAAGCAGGTAGATTATGATTTTACCATCAATGTGTTGGACAGCAAATTTCGTCCGATCGGAGGAGATGAGATGGAATTCATTCGAAAGATGTATGCTATACCTCATCAGACATTAGAGAAGTGTAAACATGTAACGGGAATAGTAACTGGGGATGATGAGAAGTTTTTATTAGATGAACCGACAGCAAGTTCTGAACCAGTGATTACTGGGAAGCACATAGAACCATATAAGATCACAGGAGAGAAATATATTAATTACGAAGATGTTCGTGGGCAGTTGGCGATCGCTGTCAAGGACTCATATTTCCGAACACCAGAAAAACTCATTTATCATACAGTATCCAGAAATTTAGAGTTTGCTATCGACACTGACAGCAGGCTTACTACCTGCACTGCGAATTTCTTTTTGGTGAAAGATATCAGGGTGAGTACTAAATGTATTATGGCGATGTTTAACTCTCGGATATATAATCGCATCAACGAGTTACTCTTCGGTGACAAAGTGAATCGTGGAGGCAATATTAAAAAATTACCTATCCCGATTCTGGATGAAGACCAGCAGCGGCGGATGGAGAAATATGTGGATGATGAGAATTACGCAGCGATTGAAGAGATGCTCGCTGATTTCTTTCAGATTTATGATAGCAAAATAAAATAAAAATTATTATTTTTTGGATACCTTTTTGTTCTAAAAGTCAGATTTATTTCGGGCTGTTTGAAAAATCATAGGGAAAAAATAAAAATCATTGATCTAAAAGTCGGATTTTGATTTTTAAAAGTAGCACAAGGGAATAAACACTCTTGTGCTTTTTTTATTATAAAAAGGATCCTTTTCTCAAGTTTGCTATCGACAGCAGGTCGTCGATAAAAGGATCCTTATGGATGTGAGATAACTGTAATGTACTACATTAGCAAATTATTGATATTCTTATAGATAATATTTTATATGTTTTTTTTGAAATTTGACATTTGTTATAAAAAAAAATTATTATTATTTCGGAGAGATGAAGGAGAGATGATGATTTGCTATCGGAAAGCAACCCTTGAAATTCACACACGCATATATTATATAAGGTGTATCCATCCTGATAGCAAAACCTGCAACTACCTGATCACCTGCTATCACCTGATATCAGAAGGATGAAACAGGATACCTGTTTTAAGGTCCTATAGTATTACAAAAATTTCAACGATCACCCTTCGGGTGGTATATTTGGTCGTCTGAAAAATTTAAAGCGATTTTAGGACATTTATGTGCGTCTTTTAAATCTGCTATCTGAAATCCGACAGCAAAATAAAAAAATAATTATTATTTTTCTCATAAATGTCTGATTTTCAATCAGATAAAAAATAACATTATTTTTTGAAAAAAAGTTGGTAAAAAATTTGGTAGAATGAAAAAAAAGCAGTAACTTTGTAGTGTAAATGATAAACAACTAAAAAACAACGAATTATGAAGTATCACGCAAATTACAACGCAAATAACGGAACTCGCCTTATGGTTGATATGATAAGCGATAACAAAAAACAACTGATGAAAGATATCCGAGAGATAGCAACGGCAGAATGTTTTGATAGCAATCACGCAATTTGGTGGGTTGTGGACAGAAAAGGACACTATATCTATTCTGGTATGGTGGTAAAAGAAAATGGTAAAATATATTATTATCGCAATCAACACTAAAAACAAATAAAGATTATGTATAGCAAATGTACAGAGTGGTGTCACCACTGCGAAACCGAAGTGATGCTGTCAGCAGAAATGACAATTCAGAAATGTCCTAATTGTGGCAAGTATATTATCCCTTGCTGTATGTGTGATTGGGACAATAGTGATTGTGGTGAGTGTGAGTTAGCAAAAATTTGTGAAACTAAAAATAAAAAATAATTATTTTTTTCTGAAAAAAGTTTGGAAAAAGCTTGCAGGATTAAAAAAATTGTTGTAACTTTGTAGTAGAAAAATAAACAACTAAACAATATAAGATATGAGAACGAAAGAACAATGGTTGAAAGATTTCACACACAAATGCTTTAAGGATAATAGATATGAATTTCACCCTTATGGTTGTATGGTGGTAAAACCAAATAAGAAAGAGGTAGTTTGTTTCTATCCTATTCTATCAGAATCTGGTGAAGAAGTATTTTCTTTTGTGGTTAATACATTCAAGGTTAAATATCTTGACGAAAACACTTGGTATAGAGATTGCTCTAATGTAAATTATTCAGAGAATTGCACAAAACATCGCTTATATGATGTAGATAAAGCATATAAGATTTACTCAAAGTATGCCAAAAAATAATTATTATTTTTGAAAAAAAAATTTGGAAAAAGCTTGCAGGATTAAAAAATAATTGCTAACTTTGTAGTACAAAACTAAACATAGTAATAACAACTAAAAACAACAGCAAAATGGAAAATAAGAATTGTATAGAAATCGCAAAAAACATTCCAGAAAGAATCCAACAAAAATTTCTCGAAAAAGTAAGGAATGAGTATCCAAATCTTGATCCTGAAGGTTTTTTCTATGTGGGAAATAATCTCAAGCATACAGGAAAAAAAGCAAAAACAACAGCAAAAAAGGAAAAGATTGTCAGAAAGGAAGGTGAAAGCAATGCAAGTTTTGCACAAAGACTTTCCAAAGTCGACAGCAAATTCTCGAAAGAATATAAGAAACACGAGAATGAAATTTTCCGACCTATCGAAAATGTAATGAATCGATTGCTTGGTGGTAATGTCGACTATACAGATACATTTGAAGTATCTAATATGAGAACTTTCAGGGTTATGAATGGAAATGAAGGTTGGGGAACTTATCCAAAACCTTATCTTCAAAAGAAACACGGCAAGGCGTTTGAATATCAAGTTCATTTGAATAAAGAGAATGACGGATGTTTTGTGGTAAAAAATATAGTCGCTTTCGCATTTCCTGAAAGCGTAAAACAACCATTCAATATATCAGATTATCAATCATATTCTCAATTTGTAAAACATTGGGGAATTGAACATATCGATGGTGATAAATCTAATAACTCTGCTGAAAACCTTAAATGGGTTGCAAGAAAATCTTAAATTGTCCGTTATGTCAATGTCCCTAAAATAGAATTAGGGGCATTGATAGAAAACGACAATTGCTAATATCGGATAGCAAAAAAAATAATTATTATTTTTAAAACAATTAAGATTATGAAACCGATTGTAACTTTAAAGACAAATAGAGATTTTTATGAAGCAAAAGAGTGTGCAGAAAACTCAATGACAGTAGGAGAGTTTATGAATATGCTATCAACATATCCAAATGATGCGAAGATAGTATTTTCAAATGATAATGGATATACTTATGGTGTAGTAGGTAAATTTGGATGTGTCTTTGCAGTAGAACAATAACATTAAAACAATAACGACTATGTTTATGGATTTGGGAAAAAATTATTTGGAAAAACTTGATTTGGGAAAAATTGAGTAGGCATATAAAGATGGTCTTGCTATCAGAGAGAAACTCACCGATAGCAATCCAAAATTTATCAAGAGCGTGCTTGACAAGATTGCGAGTTATTATATGAGTATTCCAACAATGCGTAAGGGTGAGGAGTATTACGAAAAAGGAAATTTACAACTCAATTACGGTAAAGAGAAAACTAAAGATTTTATATTGACAGAAGCATCTTGGTATTGGGGGAGTTATGATTATTGGTCAGTAAAGATTGACAGCATTGGTATATCTATCACCTTCAAACCAGAACACAGAAGTCAAGAACAGTTGGTTTATATTAGTTGGAGTATGTATTGCGAACTCACAAGTCTATTTGACTAAAAAATAATTATTATTTTTAAAAAAAGTTTGGAAAAAGCTTGCAGGAATAAAAAATAATTGCTAACTTTGTAGTGTAAATAATAAACAACTAAACAACAACCGATATGAAATATTCAACAATTTATAGAACAGAAAATACTCAACGATATTTCAAAGATATCAGCAGTTCAAAATATGATCCTATCGAAGAAGATGATGATGTTAGAAAAATGTTCAGAGATAGAGAACAATACAGAGATATTATCATAAACGCTCATATCAGATTGGTAGCAACACTCGCAAAGGAGTATGATGCTAATGATAAGTTTATGGACTACAACCAAGAAGGTATAGAAGGTTTGTTGGGAGCTTTCGAAAAATACGATCCAGATAGCAATGCTAAATTTTCTACTTACGCATCATATTGGATTAAGGCAAAGATGTCTATGCTCTGTAAAGATTTCAATGTGGTGCAACGAAGTAATCAATCAAAGATTGGTTCAAAAGCACAGAAGTTCAAAGAAAAATTCTTCGCAGAAAATATGCGAGAAGCATCAACAGATGAAATCGTTGAACATCTTTCGAAAGAACACAACATCGATATTCTGTATGATACTGAAATACACAACATTTCAGTGAAAAGTATCAACGACGAGTTAGATGATGACGGACTCACACCTGAAACAAGTGGAGAGTTCGCAGTAAAAACAGCGTGCGAAAACGATTTCGTCAAAACTATATATGACGAAGATCTAAAAGCTGCTGTCAGCAAAATGATGAAAGTTCTCAACGCAAAAGAAATGGAATACATTACAAGACATATCTTTAACGAAGAAACTTATAATAGTATTGCAGATACTGCTGGTTGTACTAATGAGCGAGTTCGCCAGATTGTTGAAGGTGGATTGCGTAAAATGAGAAAGTGTGAATTTACACAAAAACATTTCGCTTGCTTCTTAAAATAAAAAAAATTATTATTTTGAGAAAAAAATGGTCAGAAATTTGGTAGATTCAAAAATAATCACTACCTTTGTAATAGAAATAATAATAACAACTAAATAGGAAACAAAATGGAAAATGAAGTTATGACAAAGAAATTTGGTGCTTCCAGCATCAACCGTGAGATGTTCAACGACTGTTTCAACCCTGCTATCGATATGTCAAATGTGTCCGATGAATTCATGCAAGACCTTGCAGACACAACTGAAGACTACTTGAAAAAGAAATACGGTAGCGACGCAGATAAGATGTTTTCTATCTGGTCTGATGACTACTTGACAGATGACAACTCTATCATCATTGCAACAGAATACAAAAACATCTGGGAAGAATATTGGAATGTGCTTGAAGAACTCGCTCCTAAATTTGGAGGCGTAGTATCAAACAACAATTCAGAGAGTGCTGTCGAATAAGCACTCTCTAAAAAAAATAATTATTATTTTTAGAAAAAAATCATCTGAAAATTTGGTTATTTCAAAAAAAGTTATTATCTTTGTAATATAAAAACAACAACAAACAACAGAAACATTATGACACACTTAAATTCACTTATCGACAGCAAACGCAACTATTCAAAGAAATATTCTGAATTGCTAACAGCAAAGAATGCGTTGATAACAGAACAAGAAAATACTTTGACAGCAATCGTCAAAGAAGCACAGCAATCCGATGTTGAAGGAATTGACATCAAATCTCTGGGTATAACAGTCGAACTTGACGGCAATGAACCACTATTGGTGGAAGCTATCCGAGTGGTAAATCAAACAAACTATGTGGAACTAAAAGTGAATACATTGGATTCATATAAGTTTGATGATGAGTGGATTAGCATCTATGACTTCTATTCCGATACTGCTGAAAAAATCCTCTTCGGAATAATGGAAATAATGGAGTTAATTAAATAAAAAATGGCGCATTTGTATATTATATAATATATAGTTTTTAAAGAATATACTTTGACCTATGGTTGATATAAGAAACTTAACGAGATTCCCTATATTAGACTTAAAAGAAGAACTTACTAATAATGGGGTTAAGAGTGGAAAGCACTCGGAGATTTTTAACTACTTTAAGAAGCATCTTGATGATACAGAGTTTTATTGTATCTCTCAATATAATCCTGTACAAAAGAATATTACTTTCGGTCGTTGCGAGAGTATTAGTAGAATTTTTTTAACAAATGATTATTCTAACTTTTTTATTACAGCACCTTGTGATGTTGAAGGTTTAAAGACTAAAGCTGTCATTCAGGGAATCGAACCTAAAAATGGAAGACAACTTCAAATAGCGAGAGATTTTAGGGTAGTATATCTGTCAAAGAAAGCAGTCGATATCTACTTATCAAAATGTGAAGAACAAAAATAATAATTATTTTTTTATGAAAGGATATATAGTTAAGATTTTATCTTTAATTCTAAAATTTATATTTGCTGTGTATAGCATTCCGTTTATTGTTATTTTAGCAACAGCAATTATAGCAGTTATATTATTTGTATGTGCGTTTGGCATATTAATCTCTCCATTATTTTTGTTATATTGTGTAATTTATTGGTTAAGTGAATTGGATTAGATTATGGAAAATAAAAATGAAAACATGCTGCCAGAATCTGACAGCAATACGGCAACTGTTGATGAATCAAATGAAATGGTTCAACTGTTAGAGAACGATCCTGATGTTCTGAAATTAAAAGAGCAACAGGCAGAACTGATGAGGTTGATTGATGACTCAAGAGTGATGAAATCTTATAAGAAGGTCAGAAATGAAATATATGGTATCGGGATCCGAAAACCCGTAAGTAAGAAAGAAAAGAAAAAGAAAAAGGCAAAGCGTCGTATGGCGAAGCAATCAAAACGATAAGAAAGATATTATATTAATTTAATTTTCTATTTTAAATATATTTATATAGGATAGACATCGTCGGGATGATGAGGTCTATCTTTTTTTTTTAATAATAATTATTTTTTTGAAAAAAGTTGCTGAAAAATTTGGTGGAATGAAAAATAATCACTAACTTTGTAGTGTAGATAATAAACAACTAAACAAATACAAATATGGGACAAACATTAGCAACTCGTACTTTCGGTAAGAAAGCATCAGAAATTACAAAAGAAGAATTTGTATATATGATGCTTGAAGACATTCAACTTGCAAAAGAAGCATACACAAAGTCTATCAATGAGCAAGCAGAGAAATGGCATCAAGATGTTATATCAAGAAAGACATCTGAAATCATTGCGTCTTCTTTCAAGAAATACAAGCGTGAGAGTTATCGTCTGCGTTGGGTTGAATCTGAAATCGCAAAGATTTCTGGAACTTTCACAAAGGAATATTTCGGATTCGGCGGACAGTTGCTATCAATATATTGGAATATCAAACCTTGGTCTTTTGACGGAGGAACATCTATTTCACTGAACACCGATAAACTCGAACAAACTTTACATCGTATCTACGACGAAGCATCTCGTAACAAGTATTTTATCAACTGCTCTGGTTGGGACATTATAGATAAAAAAATTGTGCTTCATCTATCAGACGAGTTGACAGCAGAATGGACAGCAGATGCAAAGATGTTGAGCGATTCAGTATCAAGATTCTATGAAGGAACTAAATATTGGGGAGATTAATTTCTCCCTAATAAAAAAATAATTATTATTTTGAAAAAAGTTGCTGAAAAATTTGGTGCTTTCAGAAATAATTGCTAACTTTGTAGTGTAAATAATAAACAACTAAACAACAATCGTTATGAAAAAGATTACTTATAGAGAAATGCCTATTTTGAGCGAACCTACATATCGCTTTCATATTTTGCCAGACGGCACTATGGTAGATGTATATGCTGTTAGATATGACAGCAAGGTCGACATTGAAAACCACAAATATCTTTCACCTGGTGATGATGGTTATAATGAGTCTGAATTACCAACACTAAATGACTTGTATGCTAACGGCACTATGGGTAAAGAAGGAAGTTGTATTGAAAACGAACACCGAGTAGATTTGGGATATAGACCAACTTTGTCTGACAGCAAAATCAAAAAGATTATTGCAGAGTTTAAGAAAAATGGTTTCAACATAACAAAGGAGGCGATCCTACACAACTACGATGCGTGGAGATATGATATGAAAAGTGGCTATCGTGATGATGTAAACAATTATCATTTGTTCAGTCCTTGTGGTTGCAATCCACTTTCTTTCCGAGCAACTACACTTCATGAAAAATGTTCTGATTGGCAAAATACATATACTTGCTAAATTTATGAATATATTTTCACTCTGACAGCATTTCTCTTATCAAGTGGTATAAAGTATCACCTGAAAAATTTGAGGGGCTTAAATCGCATTAAATTGCGTTTGCTGTCAGAGCGAAAAAATAATTATTATTTTTGAAAAAAGTTAAATCAAATACAATTATGGCTAACAACATTTCAAATCAACTTATCGTTACTGCTAACACTAACGAAGAACTTCAAAACTTTTTGAGTGCTATCAAAGGTAATAATATTATGGATAGACAGCAACAGGTCATAGATTTTAATATGATTATACCTATGCCATTACCTTTGCGCGATACAGAGGCATCTTCGTATATTGATGATGCTATCCATTACTATAAGGCTAAAAACAATCTTGTTGAATATGACAGACAGAAAATGGACAGATTGAAGAAATCTAAAAAAGAACTGCAGGAACTATACAAGATTGGTGAGCAATATGTTGGATATGAAAAAGAGTTTGGGGCAAAAGATTGGTATGATTGGAGTCGTGCAAATTGGGGAACTAAATGGAACGCTTATCACACGAGTGTAAAAATGCTTTCGGACACAACTGCTGAAATTGATTTTGACACTGCTTGGAGTGGAGTACCAGACATCATACTGAAATTGATAGAAATGTTTCCTTCGCTAAAATTTGAATACCTATTCGCAGATGAGGACATGGGATATAATTGTGGTGAAGGATATTCAAAAAATGGTGAGTTTTATTTTGAAATGCTTGAACCTTGCAGTGTAGAAGCGATGAGAACTTATGCAATTTGTAAGGGATATGAAATTGAAGATTTCTATCAAGATAGCGACGGTCATTGGCACAATCGTGAATGGGAAGATGATTAAGATTAAAAAATAATTATTATTTCTAACATTAAACAATAGACATTATGAATATCTTTGAATATGCTTCGTCTTGTGAATATTGCTTTGAGCAATTTCTTCAAGCAGTTGGTAAGGAACGCAAAACTACTTTCTACTCGGATCTGTCGATAGCAGAGTGGTGTGGTACATCTGCTATTAAGGATACTTATAGACAAGTTATGGATTCTTGGGGATATGACCTTGAATATATGTGTGAATGGGTGATTGCTCTCAACCAGAAAATCTGGCAACACAATAATAGCAATCCAGAAATTGGAAAGTTATATGATTTGCTCTGGAGATCTGCTGACGAGTATTGTATGAATCACTTTAAGGGTGATGACCTGACAGCATACCTGCGATATGTAGATTAAAAAAATAATTATTTTTTGAAAAAAACCACCAAAAAATTTGGTGGTTTCATTTTTTATTGCTAACTTTGTAGTGTCAATAAGACATAAAACAACTAAACAACAATCGATATGAAAAAACTTTCTTTACAATGTGTGATTGAAGAGGAAATCTTGTTCACAAACAAAAAAATATTTAAGGATAACGAAGAATATTCGTACACATGTAAATGCTATGACGGTGTTGCAATTTGTACTCCAACTCCTGATGATGAAGAAGAAGATGAAACAAATCTACCTATGATTATCGCAACTTATCCAAAACGTAAAGATGTACTATTGGACAGCGAATTGTGTAGAAGTATTCTTGACTATCGTGGTTTATATGATTTGAGAAAAAATCAAATTACATTTGGCGACATAATGCTAAAATTGGGCAAACTCACAAAAGTCAAAGATTCTGAAATAGAGTTAGCATTACAACTGTTTTCTGCTAATATCTGAAAAATAATTATTATTTTGGAAAAAAGATAGCAAATAATTTGGTGCTTTCAGTTTTATTTGCTATCTTTGTAGTAGAAATAACAACAACTAAAACAATTGAAGATATGAAACTTACAAACAAAGACAAGTTTTATTTGCTATCAAAAGGTTATAGCAATGAAGATTTCACAGCAATCGAAGATGCTTCAAAAAATATGGTATATACAATATTCGACACACAAGACGAATTTGCACCAGAAGCAAAAATCAAAAAAACAACTGCTATCGAGTTGTTGGGCAGAGAACGCTATCTGTTAGCAATCGCAAGAGCAACATTTCATAACTCTGCTGTCAGAACACATAGCACGATAGAGAGAATGGGAATTTTATTTGAAAGAACTAACTTCTAAAAAATAATTATTTTTTATGGCAACAACTACTTATAGAGTAAAATATTGCCCGCCGAATCCAGGATGGAACTCAAGAAAACTAAAAGAAAACAGGTGGTTCACATCCCTGAAAGATTTACAGGAATATGTTGAGAGCAATCCTTCTGTTATCAATGAAATCTGGGTTAGTAATAATGGAAAGAAATTTGTTAAATTTAATTATAATGAAATAATATGATAACATCAGTATATAAATATCGCACATTACACGGAATTATAGAATATAAAATAATCAATGGTGAATTTGGAATTGACAGCACACTACATTTACAAGACACAAGTTGCGAACATTCAGGTCCAAATTGTGAGATTGAAGTAGTGAAGTGTGAAAGTGGTAATTGCTATCAGTTCTCAAAGTCGTTGAACCAATCTGCAAAATATTATGAATATTTTCATACTTTGGAGAAATACTGGGAAACAAAGGAAGATGCTTATGTCGAAGTATTGATGTCAAGCATCAATTCATATCAAGAAAGAATTGAAGAGCAGAAAACTCGAATATCAAATGCAGAGGCGAAGTTGAAAGGAATGGAAGTAAAAGAAGTAAATTACTTAATGCCAGATTCCGTAACAAACACTTGCTATATAGATGATATTGGTGTATGCGATATAATTGGGACTATTCGGTTTAAGGATGGTTCAGAAGGATATCTCACCGACAGTAATTATTCAACATATTGCGACGGTGAATATATTGACGGCGATCGCATTATTCTCGTTGAAAATAAGAATAATGGCAGAATGGAAACAGAGCGAGGAGATATTGTGTTCTTGACAAAAGTTGATTCTGACAATTACAAGTTTGACAATAAAATAAAAGACACTATTAAGATTATCGTTGATAGCAATAAAGCAATATCCACATATAGAGAGCGAATTGAGAAATGTAAAAACATCATTGATAATAAGGATAGTTTGAACATAGACCAAATGAGAGAAATGACAAAATAAAAAAAAATAATTATTATTTTGAAAAAAGTTCTCAAAATATTTGGTAGTTTCAGAAAAAATGATTAACTTTGTAATGTAAAACAAAAGCAATAAAAGCAAGAAAAAAAATAAAAAAAGTTGGTCAAAAATTTGGAAGTTACAGAAAAAATGATTAACTTTGTAGTGTAAAACAAATCAAGAGAGTAAATAAACAATAATAGTAACAATTAAAAATCTAAAAGATTATGGCAAATTTTAAGACAACATCAGTAGAAGAATTAAACAAAATGCTTCACGAAGGTATCGTAGAGTTCGAGTTCATCAAGAAAGACGGCAGTGTTCGTCAAGCAAAAGGCACATTGCTAACAGAACATCTTCCTGCACCGAAAGCAGACGCAACTCCTCGCAAGAAGAACGATAATGTGTTGGTCTATTTTGACCTTGACAAGAAGTCATTCCGTTCTTTCGTTAAGGCAAGTTTCGTAGGAGCATACTAATTCTTGAGAGAAAACAAGTGTGGGTTGAACACCGAAAGCAACCCACACTTTCCAAACCAAAAACAAAAAATAATAATTATTTTTTATGAAGAATACAGAATATTCGCAACTATACAGAGAATATCGCTCATTGGTAGAAAACTTTAACACAATCGTCGAACGCATCATCAAGACAAAGTTTGAAATGGATTATCTATGGAAGTATAAGAAAGATTATCCATCCGACTGGAAGCGAATGGCAGAGAAACTCACATCTGATAGAAATGATTCAAAATCAATTCGATTTGCTATCAGAGAACTAAAGTTAAAAATGAGAGAAGTCAATTCAAATTTCACTAAAAAATAATATAGCAATGAAACGCAAATATACGATAAAACTTATGGGAACCAATTGCTACTTGAAAAACACTGGTCAAAATGGCATAAATTTTACGACCGACATCAAGAAAGCAAAAGTGTTTGAATATAGCGAAAAGGAAGACATCATTGATAAATTGAGGTCTGGAAATTTTAAGGTGAAAGGTGAGCGACATGTAACAGATCATGTACGACTTACAATGGACAAAGAAACCTGGCAATATCTATATAATAAACACCTTGATAAAATTCAAGACATTTCAGATTGTAGACTCGCTATACACCAGTTCTCAATAACATTGGTCGATAAGTTTAAAACCAAAGCATTGTCGTATAGCAAAACAGGAGAGTATCCTAATTTCAATTGCGATTATTATGGTGAAGATTTCGAAAGAGAAACAATCTAAAAAATAATAATTATTATTATGATAAAAGAAGGTACAATGTTTTCGATGAAAGCAAACTACGACGAAAACAAGGAATATAAATATGTGGTCATAGAACGACTTGACAATATTGCTTGTGGCAGAGGAGGTTGGTTGTGTGTTGAGCAGGAAGCAATATCAAAAAAACCTGATAACATCTCACCATTTGATTGCTGGCGAGTAACAGATAAGTTTCTTGAAACCCAAATACAACGAGGCGTAATTAAAATCATTAACTAAAAAACAACAACCAAATGAAAACTCAAATCAAAGTAACAGCATTAGAACACGAAGAATTAGTAGATTTGCTATCAACAGCACTTTACGGAAGTTCTTGGTTCGGAGCAGGTTATAATAAAGATAAGTATAATGCTATCAAAGAAAAACATGGCGAATGCTTTGAAGATGCACTGGCAGATATGCTGATCGCTGGGCATAAGATTGAGATTACAGATTTTGAAGCAGAAGGTGAAAAGTATTCTAATAAGTTTGTGAGATTTGATGGTAAGTATGAAAGTGCTGTTTATGAAGTTGGTTTGGAAGATTTTCTTAAAGTCGCATCTACTAAACGAGGATATCAATTAGTTGATGATGTGCTATCAGGTGAAGGTGATTATTGGACAGCAGACGCTTTCCTTCAACGAGTTGTGTTTGGTGAAGAAGTGTATGGATAATCTTTATCTTTATTATTAAATTTATTTATATAAACCGATATAAGTGAAAGTATATCGGGTTCCGAATGAGCATCGTCGTGAAGATGAGGTTCATTCTTTTTTTTTAAAAAAAAAAATAATTATTATTTTGAAAAAAAGTTCTCAAAAAATTTGGTGGAATGAAAAATATGTTGTATCTTTGTAGTGTAAAACTAAAACAACAACGATATGAAACGAAAAGACATCATCAACGAAGTAGAAAAAGCATTGGTTACAAGATATGCTTGGAATAAGAATTATGACAACGGCACTATGCTCACTCAATATGCAATTTACTACAACAAGAGAGCAAAAAAACCTCTCGGTTGGTTACAAGTCGGATATTATATCGATAGCGATGAGGTAATTGGTGCAAGTATCGATTTTAACAATGCTGAAAGAACTGAAGTAGAAATCGAAAAAATTGAAGACATTGAAAAAATAATCCCAAATTTATTTGGAAAATCAAAATAAAAACATTATCTTTGTAATAGAAAAATAAGTTAAACTAAAAACATAAAAACAATGAATTACAACGAAAAACTTGAAAGTCTTGCAAAAGAATTTGACGCAACTGTAAATCACGCAGTAGAAGTAATGGAAGAGTTTATGGCAACTGCTATCGAAAAAGAAGTAATGGATGCTATCAACAGACTATCTCCTGAAGAAAAGGAAATGCTCTTGGTATTCACTATGCTCGACGAATTGATGCAATCTCAACCAGAACCAGAACCAGAAAAGGATGATGATGATGACATCTGGGCAAAGATTTACAAGGAAGAAAAGGAACAAATGGAGCAAGAGCAATTGATGCAAAAACAAATCACAGAAGAAATGCTAAAATATCTATTTAGATAGCAATATATGTATCCTCCCTCAAATATTTGGGGGAGGACATACAAAAAAAAAATTATTATTTTGTTATATTTAAGTAGAAAACAATGAAAGGGTGTTTAACATTAATAATAATTATAGCAATTCTTACCTGTTTGGTAGGTTGGATGTTTTCAACTGATTGTTTATTGCTGGAAATTTTGATAGCAATCATATCATTTGTATTAATCATAGTTGCTGTAATCGTAGTAGGAATTGCAATAATATTTCTAATTGCATTTGCTATTTGGTTATTGATAGAAATCCTTTGGTAAAAAAAAAATAATTATTATTTTATGGAGAAATTTTTGAAAACAATTGGTGTTTGTGTTGTTGGATTGATAGCACTTTTCGTAAATGCTTTTGCGTTTCAAGTTTTTTGGAATGAAGTGATCCTAAATATCTGGCAGTTATTTGAACCTGTCGATGTAATTAATACAATGAAACTTTCGTATGGTGCATTTATTGTACTGGCACTTGGTCTGGTGATGGTTCGTAGTAACAACAATAAAACAGAACCCGACAAAAATTACGAAGAAATTCTTAAAATTGCTATCGGAAAGATATTGACGAAGTTGGTTTATATTGGTCTAACATTATTAGCAGTAGCAATTATATTTTAAAGATGCGATAAATTGATATACCTTCCATGATAAAGAGTGATATAATGTGGTGAACTCCGAGTAGGGAAATTGGCATATCAGGTGGATAATAATTTTGGAAAACCCACATTAAAGTCCATAACAATCAACCTTAATAAGACAAGCGCGATGTCGTGAGGAAGAATGATTCCACCCGCTCTTTTTTTTATGACAATTTAGTAGTCAAGGCGACACACCTTATGCTTGATCAGGATCCCAGTTTTCTGTCAGCATAATGGAAAGAGTGGTTCAATTCCACTAATTGTCACCAAGTTTCATAGTTGTTTGTTTTTGTTGTGGTTGAGGTGCTGTCTTGAAAGATGACACCTCACCCTTTTTTTAAAAAAATAATTATTATTTTGAAAAAAAGTTGCCGAAAAATTTGCGTAATTGAAAAATATGTTGTATCTTTGTAGTGTAAAACTAAAACAACAAGTAATTATGGAAAGTATCAGAAAACACATTTACAGTTGGTCTGAAGAAGGCAAGGTAAACCTCATCAATGAGTTGATGTCTTACATTGAACAATCTGAAATCGGAGAGCAAATCGGATATATGGAGGAACTCAATGAAGTCAAAAGCAATTGGTGGAATTTGATTCATAGTGGAATTTACCACGATGCTATCGGTAAAGTAGTAGATGCTCAATTCAGAGGGTCGTTAATAATAGTAAATGTAGCAGAAGAATATTAAAAAATAATTATTATTTTGAAAAAAAGTTGCTGAAAAATTTGGTAGATTGAAAAAAAAGCAGTAACTTTGTAGTGTAAATAATAAACAAAGCAATTAACAACAATTAAATGAAATCGTTATGAAAGCAAAAATTCAAACAATCGCAACAATCATAATAGGAGTAGTAGTAGCACTTCCTTGTGTTATGATATTCAATGACAACGAAAGTTTTTTGCCTAATTTTATTGGTATGGCATACTTCGCTGGTTTGATAGCATTTTGCAAATACACCAAACTCGGCAAACGCTTCGCTAAAAGGTTAGAAGAAATAAATGATAAATTTTGAAAAAAAAGTTACCGAAAAATTTGGTAGTTACAAAAATAATCACTAACTTTGTAGCAGAAAAAAGAAACAATAACAACAACTAAATAATAGAAACTATGACAAAGATTTATTTGACAATCGCAGAAAGTCTTGGAACAGACAACGAATTTTCAACAGAAGTGTTCGTTTATATGACACCACAAGAAGCAGGCGAAATGGCATCATCGCTCATCGCCGATATGATTAAAACAATGTATGACGGAGAGCAAGAAATCGATCCAACAAGACATTGGGAACTTGAAGGAGATGGATGGTTCTTTAGAGTGAGAGTTGAAGAAGCAAAAATCCCAGTAGAAGTGAAAAGAACAAAGAGATTTGCTTCAAACATTTCGTGGGACACGGACACCGAGTCTGAAACTATCTTCGACGTGCTCTATGTCAACGACTTGCCTTCATTGGTAGAAATCCCAGAGTGTGTAGATGATGAAAGCATCGCCGACTATCTGTCAGATGAATTTGGATTCACTGTAATGTCGTTTGTAATTAAACACGAAAATCTCTAAATATAAAAACTAATCGGGGGATATATGAAATCCCCCGATTAGAAAAATAATAATTTTTTTTTCAAGAAACATATAAGAAATAAATTATGAAGAATTTGAATTTAGGAAATGCTAACAACAATATCATAATTTGCACATTGCTAATTGTGGCATCATTCTTTATCTGTCAGACGGTTATATTGAATGATGAGTTACGCAATACAAAAGCAACACTTGCAGTTGTGGAAAAAGAGTTCGCTAAATCTGATAGCATAATTACTGCTAAAGAAAAAGAACAACAAAAGGAAAAACTCACAGACTGGGACATGTTCACATTGGCGTTGATGAAAGTTGAGTCTAACTACGATAAGACTGTAGTATCAAGTGCAGGAGCAAGAGGTTACTTTCAGTTTATGCCAGTTTATGTTAAGGATGTTAATCGTATTCACGGAACCAACTATAAGTTTGAAGATGTAATTAATTCTTTCCAGCAGAGTTATGAAGTATTCACCTTGATGCAGAAAGCACACAACAAGGATTTTAGTATGGACAAGGCACTTACTCTTCATAATGGAAATCACGAGTGGTATCATCGTCGAGTATATAAAGAGTTGGAAACTATCAAAAAATACGAAGAGATGCGTCAAAAAGTAAAGAACGCAAGTTGTAAAAAATAAAAAAAAAATATTATTATTTGCGAGCGAAGCGTATTAAACCTTTGCTTGCAGATATTGTCTTATAATAAAAAACGAAATTGTTATGAAAAAGTTAATGGGTTTTCTGATCGCGATCGTAATATGTGTTGGGTTGAATAGTTGCACCACAGTTTATCCTGATAGATATGAGTATGTATCAACAGGCACTGTATATTATCCTGTTTATCATCATCACGGTCATCATCATCATCACAGGCATCATCATCATAAACCTGCTCCGCCGAAGAAAAAACACGACAAACATCATCGTAGACCTGGTTCAAAAACGACACGCAAGAGCAGTTATGATAGACCTTCAAAACCGAAATCAAACTACCATAACTCATCACGAGGTGGAAAATCAAGACCTAATAGCAGTAGAGGAGGAAGTGGTCGCAGTCATAGAAGATAAAATAAAAATTATTATTTTTTAAATTTTAGAATTATATGTCAGAACAAGAAATTTTTGAAAAACTGAAAGATGCTCTTGACCATCAATATCTACTGACAGATTTCGGTGGAACTGAAGTAACCAATCTCGAAGAGTATCTGCGAGCAATAAAATTTGAACGCCAACTCGAAAAAGACTTTGAATATTTCTCTGTTAATGAACGCAAGACATATCAAGAGTTCATTCATTACCTCAACGAATATGCTATCGGTAACAAAAATTATATAATCGAAGCTTTCGACAACAACACATATAATAATTTCAAGGGATATATTAAAGTCAATAAAATAGTTAAAGATAACAAGTTGTATCTACAATTCGAAATCGACGGAACTAAATTGACAGCAGACTGGCAAGCAGGTGATAATTATGCTGTCTGGCAGAAATGTGGAATTTGTGGAGATGACTATTCTGGATATCTGTTATTCCCGACTTATAAAGAAGATGAGTATTTTTGTTTAGAATATAATTGCTAACAAAAAAATAATTATTATTTTTGAAAAAACCACCAAAAAATTTGGTGGTTTCATTTTTTATTGCTAACTTTGTAATAGAAATAATAACAACAACTAAATCAATTCAAAATGGAAACTATCATCTATAACATCAGCGACAAAGAAACTATAATCGCAGAGATTCTCTCTTATATCGAACAAACATCAGATGAAAACGAAAGAATCCAATACACCAACGAACTCAATGAAACCAAAGACAACTGGGACTCACTCGTTGAAACTGGCGTTTTTCACGATGCTATCGGTAAAGTGGTAAATAAGAAATCTAATGAAGTTGAGGTTGCTATCGAATATTGATAGCAACCCACTACTCAAAATAATAATTATTTTTTATAATATGAAAAAAGAAAAAAAGATTGTCGTTATCGACACCATCATTATGGTGATATTCTATGCAATATTCTCTCCTTTCGTTTTGCTGTATGTAGTATCGCTTGCTGTCAATGTAACAATGAAACATTTGTTTGATAAATTGTTGAACCCATTATGTCATAAAATCTGTATTCTGGTAAGAAAGCCGATCCCGAACTCTACAGTGCAGGTAAAAGGATCCGATGACACTTACTTCAAAAGAGTTAATGAGAAATTGCTAACAATCAAAGAAGCGAAGAAACTCGGAAAGCAATATGAAGATGAAGGTTATGAAGTTCATCTACATTTAAGTGAATTCTAAAATAATAATTATTTTTATAAAAAGATGAAAACAAAAATAGATATTACAAAATATGTATATGTAGATGAAATCTTCTGGGGACAAGAATGTAAATCTTCATATAATCACAATTACTACTATTCATCAGATTTGGGTGATGTTATATTAGAAGAATGTGATGATGACGGATATTTTGAATATTGGAGATTAATCGGATATACAACTCAACGACTTGGTGGTTACTACGGAGTCGGTGGAATATTTGAAGATGAGGTTGGAATTGTAGAATTAGATAACTATAATTAAACTATGACACGAGAAGAATACGACAATTTCTGTCAAACATTGAAAAGCAGAGGATATAAGAAATATCCAACTTATCATTATAAGAAAGATGATTACGCTTGGTACAAATCTTTCGGCGAATCAAAATATGAAGATGATAGAAGCAATTACCAAATGTGCTTTGATGTATACGACTATAGTGAATTCGCCCATAGAACTAAACATATTGCCGACGACCCATTTAGTGTTGAACCACAAGTCAAGGTAAGCAGGACAGTATATGAACGAATTGACCTCCACTTGAGTTTCACAGGTTATGAATCCACAGACATTGATGCTATGGAAAAACTGGCATCAAATTTCTTTAATTGGGTTGATATCTATTGCCCTATCCCAAAAGAAAAATAATATTTTTTTTTTCAAATAATTCATAAACAACATTATATATTATGATTCAAAAAGATGATAGATATATTAAGTCGTTGGAAGAATTTAATATACCTGGAGAAGTCAAAGACCTTGTAAAAATATACTATTTCTTAAAAAACGCTAAAAGCAGATATAGGGTTTCTTTAGATGATTTAAATCATCTGGAGTTTTCAAGATGTTTTTCATACAAAAGTAAAGTTAAGAAAATTTTAATAACAATACATAAAAATACATAAAAACATGAGTCTGATTCAAAAATATAGTAAATTTATAAACGAGAATCACACAAACACATTAAGTGTACATGAAAAAATCAATGAACCTTTCACATCCTTCATCGAAAGAGCGCAAGAAAGACTCGATAGTTTCAAACAACTCATTGCTGAACTTATTAAAGAAATGGATCGGGCGATCGAAGAGGTAAATGAAAGTTTTAACAATATTATTGTTGGGAAACCTGAAATTGATATCCGAGATTTATCCGAGATTACAGTAAAGTTTCACACGAACATTCCGAACAATGATGATGCGTGGGAAAATGACGAGAGTCCAGCACAAGACCTTGAATACAAACTCAATCATTGGCTCGGAAGGTTTAAAAATGTTCGGTCAGAAATTGGATACAAAGCAGATGATGAAGGCAACTGCACTATCGAACTCTATATGTATGTGATTGATAGCGACAACTTCGGGGAATTCACTGATACACTTGAAACATTTGGTAAAGAATGGTAAGTCTATCGTATGGTTAGAAGAAAGAAATCAGAAATCATTAGCAGATTGCTCTCAAATATATCTGAACAAAATAAAAGAGAGATTCACAACAAGATGATGATTGCAGGTAAGATTTCAGATGCTATCAAGGATAAAGGTATGACTCAAAAAGAGTTTGCAATTAAAATGCAGAAATCAGAGTCGGATATATCCGAGTGGCTGTCGGGCGATGGAAACTTTACTATCGAAACGCTTTCTGAAATAGAAGATGTTTTAAGTATCAAATTATTAGATGCCCTTAAAACATTTGAAGAAGAATAATAAAAAAATAATTATTATTTTGAAAAAAACCACCAAAAAATTTGGTGGTTTAATTTTTTTGTTGTATCTTTGTAGTAGAAAAAGAAATCAAAGTCAAACTAAAACAAACAATGAATATGGAAGACTATTTGGAATTTGAAATTGGTATGTTGGTAAAATGGAATGACCCAGCAATTGGTGAATTCTCTCCAAAAGAACAAGAACTACAAAAAAGTAGAGAGTTTGTAATCGTGGACATCATTAACGAAGATATGGTGCTGATAGCAGACGAATATGGTGAGGCAGAAGTTTTCGTGGGTGAGTTAGAACTAATAGAAAAATAATTATTTTTTCGGAAAAAAAAATCACTCAAAAACTTGCACAATTCAAAAATAATCACTACCTTTGTAATAGAAATAAGAACAACAACTAAAACAAATACAACTATGAGAAATTTGTATAACAACTACGACATCAATTACAATGATTGGTTTGAAGATTTCAAAGAACATTGTGAAATCAATGAAATTGACCACTCACAATATGACGAAGAAAGCGACTATTTCCACAATTGGATTTGGGAAACGCTATCAATGGACTGGGATGACCTTATGACAAACTTGAAATACGATAAGGAAAATAATGTTGATTGTGTAGTAGTAGGTAATGTAGGTCGTTGGAACGGAACCTTTGAAATTGAACCTAAACACTTCTCAACATTAGAAGATGCTATCACAGCGTGCGTACAAAATTGTGACTATGTTGTCGTAAATGAAATGGATGGTGTTATTGACATTGAAGCAATACATCACGACGGACATAACTATTACAAAATTCATAAACTCAACGAGAAAGGTTATGACGCACACTGCGAAGATGAAGATTTGAATAACGAAGAATATTTCGACAAATTCAATTTACAATGGTAAATCGGATAACAAAAAAAAAAAAAATAATTATTTTTTCATAAAAAACCTCCAATTTATTTGGGGGTTTGTTATTTTTATATTAAAACTAAATATTGAAATATATGGACAGCATAGAACAATTATGTAAAAACTTCCGAGAGAAATTGGATAATTTTATTAAATCCGATAGTCAGATTACTGTAGTCGATTTGGCAGAATTCGATAAAGCATCTGATGTATTTGAATTATATTTTAGAACCGTAACTTACAAAGGTCAATACTTCACTATCGAATGGTGGGCAACAGAAACGGGAATGGAATGGCACTTGCTCTGCGAAGGCGTAACTTCCGAAGACACCGACGCAATCTTTGATGAAAGCATATATATAATCACTGCCCAAGCAATAAACTCCGAAACCGAAATTGACGAGAATATATTCCAAGCAATAACTGGCATTAGATCATGTTGCCTCGCAAGCAATATGACATCACTTAATAATATCACGAAACATTTGGCTAATGCTATCGATAATATGAGTGGGCAATCTAATGTTAATAAGTTTATGCTATCGCAACTATTACGACATTATAAATTGATAAATTAAAATAATAATTTTTTTTTTGAAAAAATGATGAAAACTTTACGCTCTGCAATATTTGCGGGTATATATATCGGAACGGCAGGTTTTGGATACCTGACAGCAGGCATCCAATCTCAATATGGATCACTTTTTGGATCCATTCTATTCGCGTTAGGTTTGCTGGCGATCGTTGGATACAAACTGAAACTATTCACTGGCACTGCTGGGTTCATTAAAAGAGATGAGGTGGGAACACTGGCAATAATTTTGATCGGTAATATAATTGGGTGTTTCTTGATGGGACTCATTACACGAGTATCTCCTATGGGCGATGCTATCCAAGTCGCTGCCACTAATATCCTAAATACTCGAATATCGACTGGAGTGTTTGGATGTGGAATTCTTGCGATCGGATGTGGAATTCTGATGACGACCGCCGTTACATTCGCAAGACAAAAAAACTTCATTCCTCTTTTGCTATCCGTGCCTCTTTTTATAGTTTGCGGGTTCCCACACTGCGTAGCTGATGCTTTCTATTATTTGACAATTCCTAATTCTTGGACAGTTGAACTAATCGGCATCTATCTATCAACAGTATTGGGGAATGCTATCGGATGCAACTTGTATAGAATCATCCTTACGAAAGAACAATATGATAATCGATAGCAAAATCTAAAAAATAATTATTATTTCGCAAAAAACCACCAAAAAATTTGGTGGTTTCGTTTTTTATTACTATCTTTGTAGTGGAAATAAAAACAACTAAAACATTACAATTATGAAAGTTTATATCATCCGTTGCGATTGGTATGTATGTGGAGACAGTGGTCACGATAACATCGCAGTGTATAACAATAAACCAAGTGCTATCAAAGCATTGAAAAATTTTGTCGAAAACGAAAAAACAACAACTCTTGCAAATTTCTTTAATGATAAAGGGTTAATAGACATTCATAATGTAGATGACCTTGAAGTAAGAGATGACTATTTCTTATTTACAACTAAATGTGGTGAATATAATATTGAAGTGTCTATTGATATTTTCGATATGTTAATAACCCATTAGAGTTTGCTGTCAACCATAAATATTATATATAAAGATATTATCATTAGACAATATCTGATATAAAAAAATAATTATTTTTATGATTAAAACATTTGAACAATTTAACCAAAAGCAGATGTACACTCCAGAAGAGTATAAAGTCGTATATGACATCGTATCCGAATATTATGACGGAGATGATATTGAAGAGTTTATCTACTCGGATGACATTGAAGCAAAGGAAGAGTTTATCGAAGAAAACGAAATCGAAACACTTCGTGTCTGCAATTATTGTGGAAAGTTCATGAACGAAGGCTATATCTATCGAGACTATGAAACTTTCTGCTCTGACGAATGCTTCATAAATGCTCATGGAAAGGCAATCTTTAATAACGCAGATGAAGATGAACTTTATTGGACAGCTTGGGAAGGTTAACATGTCAATTTTATAATATCTCACCAAACAGGTGTTGACAGAATTACAGGGACGATACTAAATATCGTCCCTTGCTTTTTTATCCTGCTATCAACTCTCACGAGTCGGAGAATTTCTTTTGATAGCATTTCCTAAAAAATAATTATTATTTTTATCATTTTCTATCAAAAATATTTGGTGGTTTCATTTTTTATTGCTATCTTTGTAATAAGAAAAGAAACCAACTAAATTATTTAATAATATGGATTTAGATAAACTACAACAACATAGCAATTTTGTATTTGCATTGTCGATATTTTTTATATTCGTAACAGCAGCCGTTCCAAATATATCAAAAATGATCGCTTTGTTTGTTTTTATGCCAAGCGGTATTTTGTGTATGATAATAGAACTATATAAAATTTTTTCAAATAAATAGTAACCACATAAACAACAACCATTATGAAAACTATATCTACTATAACCATCATCGCAGTTACAATCTTCTGCTCCGTATGTGCTACATATGCTTATATCAATAATATGTGGTATTCACTCTTCACTACCATCTGTGGTTATTTGGTAATGCTCATATTGTGCCATCTATTTTTTGACACATATATAGATGAAGAAGATGACGAAGAAGATTATTTCAGTTGATTTCATTTTTGCTTTATAGAATTAAATATTTTGATTTCTAATCCACTCCCTTGAGATAAGGTGGTGGATTCTTTTTTATCCAACTGCCAGCGATCAACAAACCTTTAAATTTCATCTCATTTCAGAATTGCCTAAAATAATAATAATTTTTTTATAAAAAGGTACCTTTTTTTGATTTGCTGACAGAACATCATCTCATTTCAGACCAGCACGATGAGGTAGGACTAACCAAACCTTAATGTCTCGTCAGCTCGAGTCCCTTCGCTCTCCGCATCCTTCACCTGCCGAACTACGCCGAACCGCATCCTTCACTAACCTGCCTGTTGATAGCAGGAACTCTTCCCTTCATTTAAAACAGGATTAATATCAGATCATGTCTTCATGTCCCAACTGCTTTTCAGATCATGTCTTCATGACTCCGATAGCAACATCAACTCATTTAACCAAATGACAAATAAAAAATAATTATTATTTCTAAACCCAATAACAAACTATCAAGTATCTCGTGGTAACTGCTGTCCAACTTTGCTATCGATGTCAATTCTGGCATCTGGTCATATCCAACTGGCATCTGGACACATCTCATCCATCTCCCAGTCCCAGTATCCAATCCGACTTTTAGAACAACGATTTTAATTTTTCCCTATAGGATTTTTCTGCTTACAAATATAAAATCCGACTTTTAGAACAATGCTTTCGATTTCTTTTGATTTCATATTACAAAAAAAAAATTATTATTTTAAAAAACTAATCCGAAAACTTCACACCCATCAATGTGCTGCCGCTGCTACTGCCCTGAACCCACCCGCCGAACCCTGACTCACCAACCTGAACCCTGATAGCAGCATCACCACCAGGTCAAATCGACACCTGCATACCTGCTGCCAACCAAGAATGTGCCCGATCACTTCCTGCCATACCAGAAACTATATATCAGAATATACCGAATACACATTCCCGCCAGATTCAAAACAGTAAAATCACCATTTCCTATACCCAATTATCCCGATCGCTTCATTTATACTGTATTATATATATCAAAAAACATCAAATTTCATAAAAATCAATATATACACTAAAATACTAATATTACAATTTTTGACTATTTTGGCATTTGCTGTCAAAAACCATATTATAGGAAAAAACATATATTTGAAAAAAAGAGCATTTTTTAAAAAAATAATTATTATTTAAAAATCACAAAATTCACCATATTGACATTTTTGACGAAAATCACAAAAATGACGAAAATCATAAAATGAAGGAAATTACATTATATCGCATTTTTGGCTATTTTGGCGATCGCTGTCAAAAATGGTGGTCCTGAAAAAACACCTATTTTTCAGGACCCCGAAAATGGTCATTTTTAAGGACCCCGAAAAACTCGGTTTTTCAGGACCACCAAAAATAGCGTTTTTTAGGACCACCAAAAATGCCGATTTTTAGGACCTGTAAAATAACCTGTTTTTGACACCGAAGACGCTAGTTTTTTAATATTTTATATAAAATTAACTATTATTTATTAGAATATTTCTTACACATTTATTATATATTTTCTTATAAATTTAACTATTTTTTATTTGATATTTATCTATTATAACTAATTGATTTTCAGATAGTTATATACATAAAAATAATGCTATTTTATACAAATATAATCCGCTGATAATCAACTAATTACAAATGTATATGTGGATGTCATAATTTTAAACTTGACAGCAAACACCAAATAACACCAAATATCACCAATTGACCTGACAGCAAGCACTAATATTCATATAAACTGGTATTAAAAAAACTATATATAATGATATAATCGCATAAATATTTTATATACATATATAATAGTATGATTAAAACATTTAAAGAATTTAGTAATGAGATTTTATATGAAGCATATATACCCAAGAAACAAAAAGTAATAAAGAATTTAACAATATATTCTAAAGCAGATGATATAGATGATATTGGTTTTTGTAAAACTTGGGATGATGTATTGAAATTGTTTAGTAATCCTAAATATAATGTTAAATGTGCATCTCCATATAAACAAGTTGAACGTGGATTCTATGGAAGAGAAAATGAAAAAACATATTGGAATAAATATGATAACACACTTTTACAGATATTAAAACAACTTGATAATATTTTGTATATCGGGATATATGATGGTATTATATATATCACGTATAATAAAAAGTATAATAAAAAAGAAAGTGTAAAATTGTATATACTAAGTGATCTTGGAAAAAAGGCAAAAGGTTCAACAGACTTATCAAAATCACAATATCATATAAAAATTAGAATGGATTTGTTGGATTGGTATAATGATCCTACAAACTTTGATGACACTAAAGATAGCAAAAATGATAATGTAATTAAAGATTTAATATTATATGACGACTATCCAACAAGTGATAACAAACCAAACAGAACTTGGGAAGAGACAATTCAAATTTTAAGTAATCCTAAATATAATGTTAAATGTGCAGTACTTTATTTAAATAAAAATAGTTATGGTAAATATAAATATATATATGATGATAAAGAATATAGATATAATAACGACGATTTTATAAAGAGTGAAAGCATTGTAGAAGAAATAGAGAGAATTCAAAGTTTTAATAACGGTTCTTATAAATCTAAATATAAAAAAATTTATATCCGTGATGGTGCTATTATATATACTGCACAGATTAAAGGTAATAGAGAATATAAATGTTTAATAGTCCCTCTAAATGAGCAAGGTAGAAATACAATGTCTTGGAAAAATGAAGATTTAATGGATTCAAAATATCGTTTAATGATTGAACAAGATATTTTTGATGATAGTGATACCATAACTAATAAATATATCAAAAAAATCAAGTCTACATCATCTAAAGAGGATATCGACAGCATTCTTAACAATGCTTTCAAAGCAACCAATCGTGATCAATATTCGGTTATATATGGATATTCACTTTGTCGAGAAATCGAATTGGGGATATGGGAACCGACAGATATTAAAGGTGAAGAAATTATCAAGTCTTTTGGTGAGAGATTTGGATTTGATTACTTTAAAGAAGAATAAATATTATATAACCTTCAAATTTATTTGGGGGTTTTATTTTTTAATACTGACAGCGATTTATAGATAATTGCTATCGGTATTTTTTATATATTTCTTTTGATTTCTTTGGATTTCATAATTATATATAATAAAAAAAAGAGGTTATTATATTTTATTATAATTACCTCTTATAGATTTTATTTTTATATTACTATATTATTCTTCTTCGTCTTCTTCGTAATCGCAAGAATTGAGAGATTCGTTAATATATGTATACATTTCGAAATTCAAAATATTATTAGCAGAAGAATTGCTTTCAAACATTCTTGAATGTTCATCAATTACTCCCAAAAATCTTTCTTCAGCAAAACATCTGAATTGAACTTTTTCCATATCGAAATAAGTAATAAGACCAGGTTTATCTGAACTTTTTCCTTTTATAGTAGATGAAGTAGTTGCACCAATTTTATCCGCGATGATTTTAGGATTTCGTGTACCGTATGCAGTTCTTATAGAACCGTCTTTTTTCTTGAAAAGAAATTCTACTACATCTGTTCTCAACATATTTATAAATGTTGACATGTCAACCATTTTGGCATCTTTTTCCATTTTCATATTTTTATTCATATATAAATTATTTATGTAAATATAACAAAAAAAAATATTAAAACTCGATAGCAAATAAAAAATCAATATATAACATATATATAAACTATAAAGTGAAATTATATTTATTGCTATCAGTATAAAAAAATCTTTGGATTTCTTTGGATTTCATAATAGATTTTGTTATATTTGTAATGTAAAAAACTATATAACGGAATTATCTACTTTAAACTTGTTTTTAAAATATGATTATATGAAGTATCATAATATAAAAAGTTATGAAGAATTTTTTATGGTTGACACAAACGAACCATTATATATCGTCGAAGGAATAAATATAAATTCTAATGACAAAACGATATCTTTGACAGATGAACACGATAAGGGAGTCGACTTTTCTTTGGTTAACAATCCTGTATATGACAAATACAAGGACTTCGACGTGATTTCAATATTCAAAAGGAGCAAACTTGTCGATGATACAAACACAGAGAGAGACGGAAATCCTTTCATATATGCATTGAAAGAAAAAAAGGGTTGGACATTCGACATAACAAACGATGAAATATTCAGGTATATCAAAAGGTTTCTGGAAATCTGCAAGAAGATAAATAATACATATGACACCATTGTGATTACACCATCATCAACAAATATCAATGAACGTTTTATGAAAGTAATCTCAAAACAGGTACAAGCAGAGAATATCGTCAGAGAGTTTCTCGTCAAAATTAAAAAAGAAGAAATAATAGACGATAATTTGATAGACAAGGAACAGATCACAAAGGATTATCCAAATAATTACAACGAAGTCATAACCAAAATAAGTAGGTCATTTAGACGGATGGAAGGTGCAGACTTTGAAGCAAAACATATGGATAAGAAATACCTAAAATATGTCAAATATATAGGAATTAATAATGATTTGAATATAAGACCTATGATTGATGGTAAAGATATACTTGTACTAGACGACACAATTTCTTCTGGAACAACAGTGAGTCAATGTATAGATGGTATTACAAGCAATTTTACGCCGAAGTCTATTACAATTGTTACACTATTGTCAAAATTAAAAGAGAATTGAACATAATTTTCAAAAAAACTCGAAGTACAGATTAACAAGACTAAAAAACAATGGCAGAAAGAAATAAACGAATAAAGAATATCTTAAATGATGGATATGAGATATATTTAGGTTTTGAATTGACAGCAGGGCAGAAGGATGTATTGGATAGGATAGACAAGTTCATCAAGGATAAGAATGGTGAGCGATTATTGACTGTATCTGGTGTTGCTGGAAGTGGCAAGACGAGTATAATGGAGTGTGTTCGTTTGCGATATATGTGGGATAAGAATCCCGATACTGGTCGTTTTTACAAGATATTTTTTGCATCTACTACACATCGTGCTGCTGGTGTATTAAAGAGTAAGGTAAAGACGAAGGTATATACATTACATTCATTATTTGGTATAAATGTAGAGACTGATATGGAGGGAGATGTATATGACTGCAAGAAGAAGGTAAATCGTTTAAGTGAGGACAAGTTAGACAGGGATTCTATTGTAGTCATTGATGAGGCTAGTATGATCAACAGGGATAATTTTGCTATTATTAGGGATTTGTGTAATAGTTTAAATATCAAATGTATATTTTGTGGTGATAAATGTCAGTTGGCTCCAGTTGGTGATAATGAAGGAGAATGTAGTGTTGTATTTAATGGAGAAGGTGGTGATGTATTAGAATTGACAGAAGTTTTAAGAACTGATAATGATCACATATTAAAGGAGAGTTTATATGTTCGTGAGCGTGGAGATTTCAGTTTTGACAGCAATTGGGATTTTGATTTAAATAAAGGTGTATTATTTTTGGACAGGAATAATACGAAGGTATTGAGTGAATTGTTGGATTATAATGTAGACAGGTTGAAGGTTGATCCGAATGCTTTTAGATTCATTACCTATACGAATGACAATGTAGAGAAGTTGAATACTTTGGTAAGGCATAAGATGGGGTATACTGATATTGTACCAAGGAAGAATGAGGTATTGATGAGTTATGCTAACATTGGCTATCAGGGTGGTGGCAAGTATTACATTGTTAATAGTGAGTCATATGTTGTAGAGAGTATTGAAGGGGTTGATGAGATTGATGTCAGCGAGTATATAGATGGTGTAGGAGTAGGTGAGAAGTTTATAACTGCACATAGGTTAAAGTTAAAGGATGCTTTGGGAGATATCAAGCGAATTAATTACATTGACATCAAGGAGAATTTGATGAACAAGGATGTTGCTGGAATGTTAGCAGAGGAGAAGGTTCGTTTATGGAAAGTCTGGCGGGCGAGTTCGGATAAAAAGGAGCGAGGATTAATAACTGGCAAGATCAATCAGATAGAGAATTTTTTATTTGTCAATGACAATATTTATAATGAGCGTGGTTGGTTATTACAGGGTAAGTGTGTTAGTTATTCATATGCTATTACTTGTCACAAGATACAGGGTGGGGAGCATGATTGTGTAATGATAAACAGTTTAGATTTCAACAGGTGTCATGACAGGAAGGTATTGGAGCAGTTGCGATATGTAGGTGCTACAAGGGCGAAGGAGTCTTTAATAGTTTTAAAATAATAATTTAAATATATGACAGCAGTAGAAGCGAGAAATGAGACTTTGTGGAATAGTATTCCGATTGATATTAGAAAGCGTATTGAGGATACTATCAGATATATTGTTTTTTATCATGTACCCTATAAGGTTGAAATGTATAAGTCTGTAACTCCTGATGTTTTTATAGGTATAGAAGATACCATATTAAAACTTAAAGGTTTGGGTTATGGTGTAGAATATATTGATGGTTGTGATAGAATTGATGGTACTGATAGCAAATTGATCATTAGTTGGTAAATATGTGTTGGTATTGAGAATATTAAAATAATAATAATTTTTTAAATAGTAAATATATGGCAAGAAAGAAAAAACTTTATTTGGTATGGCAGTCGACAGGTAGTTATGACACATACAACAACAATTTGTGTGGGATTTTTGATAATGAAGCAGATGCTTTGGAGTTGAAGTCTAAACTTGACAAACGAGTAATTAGTGATAATGAGTGTTGGAATATTGTTCCGCAGGATGTATTTGAGCGATGGGGGGTATTTGACACGACAGATATGGAGTTTTGCGATTTTGATTATGTTGATGAGTTTGAGGGATATACTCGTGAGCAGAGGGATTTGCAGGAAGACAGATGGGTAATGATGGCGAATGGATATAGTGAAGCGGGTATTGAAGAAGTTTATATGAATGAAGAATTGAATACAGAATTTTAAATTTGGACCTGATCGGGTATAATTTGATAGAATTTCTATTTAATTATACCTTATCGGGTATAAAATAATAAGAGATAAAAATGGCGAATAAGAACGACAATTTACACAAGGCGAAGAAAAACAAGAGTGATGAATTTTACACTTTGCTATCTGATATTGAGAAAGAGATTGAGTATTACAAGGAATACTTTAGTGGTAAGGTAGTGTATTGTAATTGTGATGATTTTCGGGAGTCTAATTTTTTCTATTATTTTTGTAATAAGTTTGAAGAATTAGGATTAAAGAAGTTGATAGCAACTGGATATATAGAAAATTCTACTGGTATTATATCTATATATGATGGTGAAAAAATTGATGTTGGGGAACTTGATGGTGATGGTGATTTTCGCAGTGAAGAATGTGTTGAAATTCTCAAGGAGTGTGATGTTGTAGTGACTAATCCGCCGTTTAGTTTATTTAGGGATTATGTAAGTTTGGTTATGGAATATGGAAAGCAATTTCTGATTATAGGTAATATTAATGCTATTACATACAAGGAGATATTTCCATATATTAGGAAGAATGAGTTATGGTTAGGGTGTTCATCGTTTAATAGTGGTATGTATTTTAGGGTTCCTGATGATTACGAGTATGCAGACACATATAAATTTGACAGGGAGCGAGATGGACAGAAAGTTATGATGGTATCTTCTATATGTTGGTATACTAATATTTCCCATAATCGCAGGGGTGTTCAACTTGTGCTAACGAGAGAATATAATGATAGTGATTATAACAGATATAGCAACTATGATGCGATAGAAGTTTCGAAGGTAGAGAATATACCTATGGATTATTACGGAGAGATGGGCGTTCCAATTACGTTTTTGAATAAGTATTGTCCAGATCAATTTGAGATTATAGGTCATGAGCATGATATAGATGGTTATGGAAAAGATATTGGTCAATTTGAAGTGAATGGGAAGAGAGTATATAAGCGGATATTGATTAGGAGATTAAAGAATGATGTGATTTTGCATAAAGATTAATTATATAGAGATATGATAGATCCAAAGACGATTAATGCGATTCCTGTAAATAAATATACAGATAAGCAGGTAGAAAATTGTAGATTAAAAGTTGAATTTATAAAGAATAGACTTATTGTAGATGATATGGATGATGAATATCAATTTATGATAAGTGGTATTCTGGATGATTATGTAAGTAAGTTGTATCAAATGGAGCATGCTTTTGAATGGATTCCACTGTGTGAAAAAATATATTAAATTATTTGGGTTTTTTCGGAAATTTCTATTATATTTGTAATAATAAGAAATAAAGATGTTATAACATAATAAATTATAGAATATGAAATATGGAATATATTAAGAAGTTTGATAAATTTATTGATGAGGGTATTGACTTTGATAAAAAGACTATGACGGTTTGGTTTACACCGACAGAAGAAAGATATGTAGACACTTCACTGGAAAATAATCCCACAATAGATAGAGAAATAATGACGGATGTTGAAGTTTGGTCAATATTTAAGCGTGCAAAGGATGGTAAAAAAGATGACGGAAATCCACTAATTTATGCATTGAAAGGTGAAAAAGGATGGGAGTTTCGTGATGATTCTGATCGTGATGCAATTGAAAAACAATTTGAATTGATTGCAGAGAAGTTTGCACAAATGCATCCTATCGGTGTTACAATTCTTATTCCAAGTGGAAATGCATTAAATAGACATATAGCAGAAGTTATAATGTCAAAATCAAAAGATTCACATTTGATAGAGGGTGCTATCTCAAAACTGACCGTTGAAGAAGTTGATGAGATAGTATTGAAAAAAGATTCCAAGTTTAGGTCGTATTATGGTGACGATTTTGATGAAGCATATGAAAGACTTGAGACATACTTTGATGATATGGACAGCGAACGGGGTGGTATGTTTTCACGGCATTTCATAAAAGATCGTGAAATGAGAAATGTATTGACAGATACATTCAAAGTGTCTGCTTCAAGGTATGCAAGAAAGTCAAAATATATAACAGATAAAGATATTCTTATTATTGATGATACGATTGGCAATGGACAGACCATAAAAAGTGCTTGTCAAGTTATAATGGAGTCATACTCACCGAAGAGCATTACAGTCTTGACATTATTGTCAAAATTACATTAATATAATTTATATGGGATTAAAGAAAAATTTAAAGAAGGCGAGTAGTCTGACAGCAAAGAAGGGATTATGCACAGAATTGAGTGTAAAGGATATTCAGGCGTTGATAGCGGATTATTTTGGTATCAGGAATAATATTATAGTTCCTAATGTAAGTTGGGGATTATTAGATTATGAGGCTGACTTGTTGATAATGAACAAGACTGGTTATATGACAGAGATTGAGATCAAGAGGAGTTGGGCTGATTTCTTGGTGGATTTCAAGAAGGATGATTGTGCTCACAAATCGGAGATTGTCTATCAGTTTTGGTATTGTGTTCCTGATGCTATATATAAGGATTGTATAGAGAAGTTGAAGGAAGTTTATCCTGATAGCATTGATAGACCTAATGTGATTTCTTATTCTGACAGCGGGTTGTTGAATTTTCATGGTAAGACTGCGAGTTATTGTAGGGGCAAGCACAGGAAGTTGTTTTTGGAGGAACAATTAAAATTGGCGAGGTTAGGTACTTTGAGGTATTGGAGTTCGGAGTTTAAGAGATTGAGGACTGACAGCGAGGATAAAGATGTTGAATTAAATATAGAAGGGTAGAAGATATGAGTGGTGGACATTTTGATTATAATCAGTATCAGATAGAGGATATTGCTGAACACTTAGAGAGGGATATTGATGATATTGAATATGCGAGGAATAAGATTGGGAAGGTAAAGAAGAAAGAACTATATGGGTATTTAATAAGTGATGAAGGTCGAAAGGAATATGCATTTTGGTTAATAAATATGCTTAATCGATATACCAATCGAGAGGATTTATTAAAGGCACTTCGAGAGCAAATTGAATTACATGAAAGGGACGGTAAGATATTTGTTAAAGAGGATGGTATAACTTATGAGGTTGTCATTTACGATGGTGAGACTGAAGAATGGGCAGATGACCAATGGCATTTTGAGATAGAGGATCCAGAGGTGCTTGAAGAGTTCAAGAAGGGGTTGAGGATATTGAAAATGGCGGCGATTTATGCTCAAAGAATAGATTGGTTGATGTCGGGTGATGATGGTGAAGAATCTTTCAAGAGGAGGTTGAAAGAAGAACTTGATGAACTTGACAGCAAACCTCTGATAGATTATGAGAGGTGGGAAAGATGTAGAGAAGAAAAATAAATAAAAATTGAAATAAATTGAATAAATATGTGGTGGATTTTTGGATTAATTAATGTAGTTATTGTATTTGTGTTTGCTTGGATTTGGTTTAGGGTTATCAAAGATGAGCATACGATAACGAAAAATGATAAAATTGCTTTAGGTGTCTTGTGTGTTTTGATGTTTTTATTGGGGATTGTGGGCACTGTATTGATTGGTAGTTTATTTATATACTTTATCATAGATTTTATTAGATTTGTTAGAAGATAGGATAATTATGGATATGTTATTATATTTTGCTTTCGGAGCGTTGAACATAGGATTGTTATATATAATATCCAATTGGTATAAACGAGAGTCTGGTATTGATTTGCTTCCTGGTAGAGAGAATAAAAACAGAGGAGATACTATTACAAATATAATTTGTTATTTTATTTCAGGTCCTTTTGGTACAGTGGTACTTGTTTTACTTGGTTTGTTTTTGTTAAATCTATGGATAAAATATTATAGAAAAAAGTAAGAAAATATTTGGTTATGCCAAATATTTTTTTTATATTTGTAATGTGAAACTTAAAAACAAAAAAATATGATATAAGATGTTACTAAATCTTATCAAAAAACTTATGCAATTTTTCATAATTTTTTAAAATAAATTTACATAAATACTATAGATGAAAGCAAAAGAAGTATTAAATATTCTTAACATAGGACATAGAACATTAGGAACTTATGTTAAAAAAGGATTACTTAATCCTATAAAAATTAACACCAACCATTATGAATATGATCCAGAAGAAGTGTTCGCAATTTTGGGTAAGAAAAAAGAACGATATAATATTACATACTCTCGTGTTTCATTACCTAAACAAAAAAATGATTTGAAAAGACAAACAAAAAGATTGTATGATTTTGCTGCTTCAAATGGTTATCTAATAAAAGAGCAGATAGAAGATGTTAAAAGTGGTATGTCTTTTGAAGATAGAAAGGGATTTATTAAATTACTTAAAAAAGTAACTAATTATGAAGTTAAAAATGTAATCATTGAGTATAAAGATAGACTTGTTAGATTTGGATTTGAATTAGTAAAAATATTGTTTGAAAAATATGGAACTAATATTATTATAATTTCAGATGATGAAACTAATAAAACCTACGAGCAGGAACTAACAGACGATTTATTGTCAATTATACATTATTATTCTATGAAATCATACTCTCATAGACGAAATTTAAACAATGCAGCAAGGGCACTAAAAACAGATGATAACACTGAAAATTAAATATACTACCACAGAAGATGGTTTGAATTTAATTAAAGAGTATAGAAAACAATACTCTTCGGTGCTTCATTTTGCTTACAATAGGCGATATGAAGGTGTTAGTGAAAAGAATATAGAACATCAAATAAGTTCATTGAATAATATTCCACTTGTTAAGTCATATCTTAAACGCTGTGCTGTTAAAAATGCTACACAATTAATTAAAGATGGTAATAATAAACAACTGATATTTGGTGGCAAGAAGAATTTTATTGCTCGTTGCAAAGGTAAAATATCTAAAGATGAATTTTTAAATAAGAGATTAAGTAAATTATTCATTATTGGCGAAGCAAACCAACATGGTAATAGAATTGTGGTTATAAATGATGATTTAGAATCTTTTACTTTTAAACCAACGATAAGAGATAAAATTGTTTTATCTATTGCTGGTAGATATAAAAGATATAAGTCAATATTAAATAAATTATATCACTTACAAAAAGATAAGCAAATATCTATAACATACGAGTTAGACAATGAATATATTTATTTAACTTACGATGAAACATTATTAAACCAATTTGTTGATTATAAACCTATTAAAAACAGGATATTTGCTATTGACTTAAATCCAAATTATATTGGATGGTCTGTGGTTGATTGGAAGAGTAGTAGTAAGTTCGAAGTTGTTAAAAGTGGAGTTATTAGTATAAAGGATATAAATGATATTGATTTTGGTTTAAAAGGTAAATCAAGCGAATCAAAAGAAAGAAAATATATTAATAATAAACGAATATTCGAAACATACGAAATAAGTAAGTTACTTGTTAATACTGCTAAATATTATAGATGTGAAGTGTTTGGTTTAGAAGAACTTAATATAAAAAGTAAAGACACTACCAGAGGAAAACATTATAATAAGTTAGTTAATAATGTTTGGAATAGAAATAAACTTGTTAATAACATTAAGAAAAAATGTAATATTTATTCTATTAGAGTAATGTTAGCAAAACCAAATTATAGTTCGTTTGTTGGTAACTTTTTATTTAGAGATTTAAACCTACCAGATATGGTTTTAGCATCAATAGAAATAGGTAGAAGATGTTATGAGTTTAAAGCACAATATATAGATAAAACAAAAGATAAAAGAAAAAATATAATTTTACCTGATGTTAATGATTTTCATGATAGATATGTTAAGTCGTTGGAAGAATTTAATATACCAGTAGAAATCAAAGACTTGGATAAAATATATTATTTCTTAAAAAACGCTAAAAGCAGATATAGGGTTTCTTTAGATGATTTAAGTCATTTGGAGTTTTCAAGATGTTTTTCAAACAAAAGTAAAGTTAAGAAAATTTTAATAACATTACATAAAAATATATAAAAACATGAGTCTGAAGGTAGATAATTTTGATTTGATTAAAAAGCATATTCATTCATCTGACAGCAATGAGTTTTATATGCTTCAGGTTATGCGAAGAACGAAAGATCAAGTTGGATATGACGGAAAGCGTAAGCAGAGTGTTATTAAGTCTTATTTTATTTCTTCTCCAGAATATTTGGACAGCAAGCGAGATGAGATTGTAGGATTGTGTGAGATGTTTAATGCTCGTGCGTATATCAATTTGAATAAGAAGTCATATAAGCAGGTATCTTTGAAAGCACTTGAGATACTTGCTGGGAAGATTGCACATGAGGATTACAATATTAAGTCATTATTTGAGTCTGCTGCTGGTCAGACGGGTGCTTGTGATGGTAATAAATCGTGGATTGTAGATATCGACACAAAGGATATGGATGTAGTAGAAAAATGGAAGTCAATTATTAACGATGCTGCCCCAGTGGGTGATAAGATTATTGATATTTTTCCTACACTACACGGGTATCATCTTATTTCAAAACCATTTAATAAACAAGTATTGTGTTTTGGTTCACAACTTGAACAAATAGATGTTCATAATAATAATCCAACAATCTTATATGTAAATTTAAAAGATAGCGAAAATGACAATGAAAGCGAATAATATAACTATCAAAAATAGAAAAGCAAGTTATGAGTATAATTTTTTAGATACTTATATTGCTGGTATTCAATTAGTTGGAGTAGAGATTAAATCTATCAGGAATGGTAGGGTTAATCTATCGGAGTCATATTGTGTTTTTCAGCATGGGGAACTTTTTTTAATAAACACGCATATTTCACCATATGAGAATGCTGGATATGTGAAGGTTGATCCTTTGCGAGAACGAAAACTATTGTTAAATAAAAACGAATTGAGAAAGTTGAGCGATGGTGTGTCCAGAAAGGGATTAACTATTGTTCCTACCAAGATGTTTATTAATGATAGGGGTTTATGTAAGGTTGAGATTTGTTTATGTCAAGGTAAGAAGAATTACGACAAGCGAGAATCTTTAAAAGAAAAAGATTTAAAAAGACGAATTAATAATTTGGATTATTAGAATTTTTTTGTTATATTTGTAATAACGATTAAAATAAGAAAAAAACTATGATTGACGAATTGAAAGCAACTCTCATGAATGAGAATAATTATCAGATGACAGAAAATGGTGCTGTGGGTTATAAATCTACAGGCAAGGTATTGACAGATCTCAACTTCAGGGTTTCATCTATGCGAAATAGAGTAACAACTGATGATATGAATCTTTTTATTAAGGCAATGGATGAAGATTTGGAGTATGCTATCAAGTGGTTGTTTTTTATGAGAGATATACGATGTGGTATGGGTGAGCGTGATGCTTTCCAGACATTGTATATGAAGTATGCTGAACTCTATCCTACAGAAGCGAAAGCAACTTTAAAACTTGTTGCTGAATTTGGTAGATGGAAAGATGTTATTGATATCATTAATATGGATAGCAATGACATTCTTGGTGGTATGGAGTTAGTAAAGGATACTTTTTATGAAGATATTCAAAATTGTATGGCTGGCAAATCTATTTCATTGCTTGCTAAATGGATGCCATCTATCAATGCTTCAGGTAAGGCGAGAAAACAGGCGAAGAGATTTGCTAAATATTTCGAGTTACCATATGTTTCATATCGCAAGATGCTGTCTAAATTGAGAGCATATCTTGATGTTACAGAGGTAAAGACTTGTAGCAATCGTTGGGGTGAAATTGATTATAACAAGGTGTCATCTAATGCCAATAAGAGATATTTTAATGCTTTCAAGAAGCATGATGGACAGCGATATTTAGAACATTGTTCAAAAGCATTGGATTCATCTATTGGTGTAAAGATGCATGCTAGTGTTTTATATCCACATGAAATTTGGGATAAATATTCTAATTTACTTAAACCTACATTGATGTATAATTATTATTATACAAATGATGTAAGGAGAGTATTGGAGAAGAATATTAATGAGGATATATCATTGGAAGCAATGTGGAAAAATCTTGCTGACATGGGCGATTGTGGCAACACGATGGTTGTTGTTGATGGGTCTGGTTCTATGCTATCAATGGCAAATGGAGTAATACCTATTAATGTATCTAGATCTCTTGGTGTATATTTTGCAGAGAGATGTAAGGGAGAGTTTCATAATATTCTTATGGAGTTTTCTCATCGTCCTAAACTTATTGACTTGAATGATTGTGAGACATTGAAGGATAAAGTTGTAAAGATGTCAAAGTATGATGATTGCACAAATACTGACATTGAAGCGGTATTCATGTTGATTTTGCGAACTGCAGTTGATGCAAATATGAAACAATCAGATCTTCCTGATAGAATTCTTATTATTTCAGATATGGAGTTTGATAATGCGATAAATCAAACGCCTTGCATGTATGGTATGAAAGCATTGTTTGCAGAACTTGCTGACAGATATGCAGAATATGGATATAAACTTCCTAAACTTGTATTCTGGAATGTAAATTCAAGGACAAAAACTATACCTATGACTGAAAATGAATTGGGTGTTATATTGGTATCTGGATTTTCGCCAAATATTTTAAGTATGGTTATGAGTGACCAAACAGATCCTTGGCTTGCTTTGAAAGATAAACTTGATAGCAAACGATACATTTGTGTATCTGATACATTAAAAACTGTAAGAGAAAATGACTAATATTGAGTATATATATTTATTTGCAGAGAAACACAAGTTTCCAAAAACAGAGTGTGAGGTTGTGTTTAATGCTGTCGATGATGGTAGTGGGAGGGATATTTACACAAATGATTATGATATTGTGAGTGTAAAATTCGATAAGAGTTTAGTAGCGAATGAAATAAAGATTGAAGATATTCGTTTGGATATAGATTCTAATTTTCCAGATGATGTTTTCTTTATGTGGCAAGAAGATGAACCAAATATATCTTTTAGAACATGGATAATGCAAGGAAAATATATTCCTAATATTATTAAAAATACGGAATATTTTGATGAACTTGAATCATTAACAAAAGAGATTGAAATGAAAATGGAGTCTTTATTTTCTATTATTGAAGATGATGATTCTGATTACGACGAAGATTCTGATTACGACGAAGAATATGAAGAAGATGATGAAGATGGTGAGGAGTGATTCTCACCATTTTTATCATAAATACGATATAAAAAAATAATTATTATTTTTAAAACTTTTTTGTTATATTTAAAACATGGGAGAAAATATTAACGAAGAATATGATGATTTCAAAGATTACCTCGATAAAAAAGAACAAAAATTAAAATTGATTGTTCGCTTTGAATTGGATGATAATATAGAAGAAACATTAGAAGAATTAAATAAAAAGGAGATTGAGTTTTGAAACCTATAGATGACGATAATATAAATAAAACAAATATAACTCTTGAAGAAAGATTTAAAGAAGAGCGTGCTGACTGGAATAATAAAATAATAACATTAATTGAGTCGATTAAATATACTCAAAAACTTGCAGAAGCACAAATTACTCAACTCTCATATAGACAAATGCTTCAAGATAAACTTGTTGAGTATAGAATTTTACATGAGAAACGACAAGAGATATTTGATAAACAAACTGTAGACAGATTCAGAGAGTATAAATTAAGTTATGATATCAAGCTGTCCAGTTCAGAAACACAGGCGTTTGTTCAATCTGATTGTAAAGCATTAAAACTTCAAATAAAGATGATACAAACACAGATTATTTATTTTGAAGAAAGTATTAAAACTTTGGATAATCTTGGGTTTGCAATTAAAAATAAGATAGAAATAATGAGCAATCAACTCATATAAGAAAAGCGAGATTTATGTCTCGCTTTTTGTTTTTACATTTTTACATTTTTTATCTTATCTGTTGTTATGAATTCTGCACATTTTATAACTTTATCTTGCATATATGAACCTCCAATTAAAGTATTCCACACATCATCTCTTGATTGATTTTGTTGAGAAATTATTTGTGCATTTGGTGCATTTGAGTAATTACCCATTTGATAGACACTACCATAGTTATTATTATCGGTTGATGAATTTGTGGAATTATTGTAATTATAAGAAGATAGTGTATATGAAGAAGGTATATTGGATGACATTGCTGCTATTTGCTCTGGTGTTGCATTCCAAGATAATATAACCTTATATTGATTGTTTTTATTTAATTGTTGTAATGAATAATCAATCCATTCTTGTATTGAACTTTCATATTTCATAGTATTATTACAAAAACCTGTTTCAACACACAAACCATGAGGAGTAAATGCCATTATAAATCTTCTCATCCAACCCTTTCTAACATCTTTATATTTTTCACTTGCGGAAAGATTGTAATAATATTTATACACATATTTTATCATTGTATCATATGCTACCATAGGATCTGAATATGCGTGAGTTGCGTCTGCAATTTTTTGGTAATAAGTTCCTGTTTTTATAAAATTATAATTTGAATTACCACACTTGTTTTTTAGTTCGTTGTATAAGTCTTGTGTTGGACTAAATCCCTGCCATTTAATTTGAAATAATAATATAGCACATGCATAATTTGCACACAAATGAGCACAACTTCCTTTCCAAAAGACTTCTTCAACTATACCACAATAAATGTCTTTACCAAAGTTTTTTACTGTAACACCAGTTGGTGGTTTATGATTTTTCACATAATCATCCCATCCGTCTTCATTAAGACCAAATCTAGTCACCCTGCCATTTTTATCCGTATAAACTTTTGTGCTACTCCAATTGATAAGATTTAACAGATTACCATTGCCACTAATTTCGCTCACCTGTGGTTTAGATTTATTTATCCAATCATCAACAGCACACTCATAATATAAAACATAATCATATACCGCAGATGGTATTTCTAATGGTGTTTTTTTAACTTCTGCCATAAATAACATATATATTGATATATAAATATTTATGGATAAAAAAGGAGTTGTTGCTAATGCATTTAAAGATGATTCATCAATAACATCTGTAAAATTTGGAGAAAATTGTCATTTTGTCGAAGATTATGCATTTTATAATTGTAAAAATTTAAACGAAATTTATGCTGATAATATATTAGAATACATTGGTGAGTATGCATTTTCTGAAACAAATTTAAATTCTGTTAATTTAGAATATTTAAAAACATTAGCGGATGGTGTATTTAGTAAATGTTCAAATCTTTCTTCTGTTGATATTCCAATTTGTGAAAGTATTGGAGATGGAGCATTTTATAACTGTTCAAATTTAAGTAATATTTCTTTAGATAATTGTTTAAATATTTGGTCAGAAGCGTTTCATTTTTGTAAAAAATTAAATATTTCAAACTTAAATAAATGTGAATATATAGGTAAAAACGCTTTTAAAGATTGTGAAAATATAAAACAAATAACATTAAAAAAATGTACTGATATTGGAGAAGGAGCATTTTATAATTGTAAAAATTTAAATAGAGTATATATATATACTTCCGATGTTGTTTGTAAGTTAGCGCATGAAAATGTGTTTTATTCAGATAATAAAACACCAGACAAACAAGGTTATAATACTTATTTTTATGTTTATGCGGATAAGTATGATGAATATATAAATGATAAATATTGGAAATATTACGAAAAATTTATTATACCGATTATTAAAGATAATCAAATTATGTATATTGCAGAGCAAAAGGCAGAATTAGATGAAGGTATTAATAATTCAATATTAGAACATTCATATAACGAAAATAAAAAGTATGGGTTAATAGAATTTAAAAATGATATTAAATCTTTAAATTTTAATATATTTAAAGATAGTAGTAAAATTCATATAAGTTCAATTGAATTACCATCGTCATGTGAAACAATTGGAAATAATGTATTTGACGGTTATGAAAAACTCGAACATATTAATTTACCAGCATCTTTAAATAAAATTGGTGATTATGCGTTTAAAGATTGTAAATCATTTACATCATTTACAATACCAGAATCTGTGAATATATTAGGTGAAGGTATTTTTGCTGGTTGTGAAAAAATTAAAAAATTTACAGGGAAGTTTTCTACATATGGAGGTAATGCTATTGTTTATGATGGAAAATTAATATCAATTGTTCCAATAAATGATAATGTAACATATGGTAGATTTTTTAATATATCTGATATTGATAAAAATATTACAGCAATAGGTAAATCGTGTTTTTATGGTTGTAAAGAATTAAGAAGAGTTAATATACCTTCATATGTATCAAAAATAGGTGATAATGCTTTTAAAAACTGTATAAATCTTTGTGAAGTACATTTTGACCGCATAAATACACCACAAATTGGAGAAAATATATTTGAAGGGGTTAGGGAAGATTCTGAAATATTTAAGAAAGATTTTAAAATATTTGTGCCAGAAATATCTTTATTAAGATATTGTAGACCAATGGAAAATTATATAGATAATATATACCCTAAACCAAATGAAAATAGCATAATATATTATGCAGAAAATAGATTGAGTATATACCATAAACAAGTAACAAATGAATATATTAATAATGCAAATTATTATGTAATAACAAATGTGAATGAAATTGTAGAAAAAAATTATTTTAGAGGTAAAAATATAACATCAGTTATACTTAATGATAATATAAAAAGAATAGATGAATTTGCATTTGAAGGTTGTACAAAAATGGAATATATTTATTTACCTGATTCTATAACAAAATTAGATAATAGATGTTTTTATGGTTGCGAATCTCTTACAAAAATACATATACCTAGCGGTCTAAATAATCCATCAGAATATATTACACCAAATATAAACCCTCTTATTGTTCCAAAATACGAAACAAAAATACAATTTGGAAAAGAAATTTTTGTTGGGTGTAAAGGTTTACGAGAATTTGGTTCTTATATAAGTGGACTTGTAATAAACGACAATAGATGTTATATTCATAATAAGTTTACACTTAACTTTTTTGCACAATCTGATGCATTGGAATGTGATATACCTGGATATATCACAACGATTAATGAATCAGCGTTTAGAGAATCTAATATAAAAACAATTAATTTTACCCAAACGAATTTAGAAACTATAAGTTTAAAAACTATAGGCGCAAATGCATTTAATGGATGTGTATATCTTGGTAAAATATCATTACCAAACACATTAACTACAATATCTGATTATGCATTTAATGGATGTAAAAACTTAGAATTAGAAGAAAAAAACTGTTTAAATACAGTTACACAAATAGGTATATGTGCGTTTGCAGGATGTTCTTCATTAAAAAAAGTTAATATAAATAATAACATTACAACAATTAATGAATCTGCATTTTCATTGTGTGAAAATTTAACGAATGTTGAAATAAATACTGCCGATTCAAAATTGGAGAATATAAATGCTAATGCGTTTAATGTATGTAAATCGTTAACAAATATAAATTTACCAAAAAATTTAAAACAAATAGGAGAATATGCGTTTAATGAATGTTCATCGTTACAAAATATAAATTTACCAGAAAAATTAACACATATAGGAAAATATGCATTTAAAAATGCATTTGATGATACTAATGATATAACCATATCGATACCTGACAGTGTAGAAACATTGGGTGCTTCTTGTTTTGAATCTTCTCAAATAAATAAATTAGTGATATCAAAAAATTCTAATTTAACAAATATACCAGAAAATGCATTTAAAGATTGCAAATCTTTAATAAATGTTAGTATAACAAGCGAACAAGACTTTTTTACAAGAATTGAAAATGGCGCATTTAACGGATGTTCTTCATTAGCAAATAAAATATTATCTTTACCACTTTATATTAAATATATCGGGTCTAAAGCGTTTTTTAATTGTGTAAATATAACAGAAATATCATTGCGGGATAAAGTTGAATACATTAACGATTCTGCATTTGATAGATGTAGTATAACAAAAGTAAATATTCCTAAAAGCGTAACAAAATTAGGAAATAACTGTTTTAACGGTATAGAATTTGTTTATATGGAAAGTATGAACCCACCTGAATTTTATGCAGAAGGTAATAAAATGGAAAGTTTTAAAGATCTTAGTTCTTATCCTTTTGGTGGTGGACAACTAAATATGGGTACTACCCTTGACATAGAAATATATGTTCCAAATATATATTATAATAATTATATGAAAGATGGTTCAATTTGGAAAACAATATATGGTGAATATACTATAAGATCGTAAATATAAATTAAAAAAAGAGAGAACATTAAGTTCTCTTTTTTTTTTAATCCATATTTAAGCAATGATTTTCAACTTCAGATTTCATTCCGATAATTTTCCAACCCAATAGGTCGGCAACTTCTTTTGTTTTATAAACTATCTCTTTTTTTCCATCTTCTTTTGTTACAATTCTCGCGACAGAATTTAGCAACCCAACAGAATTATGAACACAGTTGATAAATTTTGCTTTATCCACGAGCAACCAAACTTCATTACCAACAGAAGCGATAAGACCGTTATATACATAAATTGTATTGCCTTGTGTTGGCCAGAAATCCTTTTTAATCAAATCTTCAAAACTATCCCATTGAACTCTAGGATCAATGGCAGTTGCTGCATTCACTTCATAAGATCCTGCAAATTTAAACATACCTTTATCTTTTATTTCTGCCATAAGTTCAATTAGAATTTTATTTGTATATTTGTTGAATTATTATCCGAACCAACATATGTATATATATGGTATTTGATTCCATTTTCTTCTACTGTGTCTTGTTCATATTTCCACATCCTAGGAGCATCACCAGACATTTCAATAGTTTCATATTTTCCATTTGATGTATTTAACATCAGCAGCGATTGAAGTTTTTTAGGCAATCTTAATTTCCAAGGAGTTGCAGAAGTATGTGGTGCTAAATTCATTTCACCCTCTGTTGTAGTTACAGTATCTATACCTGCACTTCTTATAACTTTTTGTAAAACCAATTCACCTGGTGCACTTTGATTTGTTGTAGCATAGAAGTTATAGTATGGATAAATATATGATGCGGGTGAATATACATTATTTTTGCTGTTATATCCATAACCCACACAAATATTTCCCTTGTTATCCTTAGGGTCATCACCATCCATAAACTTAGTATATGCTTGATATTTGATTGTAGATATTCCCATTGAATATGTTTCATCGTCATTAATAACAGGAGAACCTGTCACACTTATGTTAATAGCACTATACCCTTTGGATGCTGACATGTTAGAGTTTATATCTAAAGACCAAGAACCCAAATCAGCGGTTATATAATTAGCAATATTATCGCTTGTTAATATCAAATCTGTAATATCTGTACCAACCAATTTATCATATTCTGTGTAATAATTATTCCAAGATAAACTAGGATTGGTCATTGTTGGCATAACTGTAGGAAAAAGAATTGCGTCAAACATTTCCGAATATGTATATCCCTGTGATTTAAACCATGCTGCATTATGACTTCCCAATCCACCATGCACATCTGATTTCAAATCAGTTGCATCAACTAATGATTGTGCAGGTTTATACTTTTCACCATCTTTTTCTAAATCATCAAGTCTACCAACAATAGTTTCAGCGTCACTACCTTCTGAATACTTTTGACCAATTATTTCTTGTAAATTTTTAAGTTGATCAACTATCTCTGACATTGATGCAAAACTATCTCCAGCATCCGAATCAACACCTGCAATTTCTGATATCAATCTACGAAGATTTTCATCTTCTTTATTCAAATCAGATATTAAACCCGCTAATGTTTTTCCATCACCAATATTTCCTATTAATGAAATAATCTCAACGAGCGAACTATTGTTTTCACCACAATCTTCTACAACGGCATCAATTCTACTTCCAAGCTCGCTATCAGCTTTACTAATGAGTGCTTTAATTAACTCATCATACTTTGATAAACCTGTTAAATCTAAATATTGTGCCATTTTATATTATATTTATTTTTTTAAATAGTGGGGATATTAATTTAATATCCCCATCTATTGTATTTATGTTATGCTTCAGTATTTGGTGTTAAACAAATCTATAATATCTTTTTCTCCAATAGAAGCGTGTGTTTCTTCAAATGCCTCAAGTTCTACAAGGCGACTTTCAACACTTTCAAGAGTAGTATCAACACCATCAAGTCTTGTATCAACTTCACCAAGAGTTTTAGAATAATCTGTTAAGTGATCAGTCAAATTTTGAATGTCTGTATTAACTCTTCCTTCAAGAGTGCTTAAATCATCCGCATTAGCCTTGCTGTTAAGAGCAGTAGAAACTTCACCCTTATATGTATCAAGAGCAGTAGAAACTTCACCAATAGCACCAGTTACTTCGCCCTTGTATGTTTCAAAATCAGATGTAAGAACTCTATTACCTTCAAGAGTTGAAACCTTACCTTCAAGAGAAGTAACACGACCTGAAATAGCACCAATTTCATCAGATGCACCAGATGATGTATCAAGTGCTGAAATAGAACCAGGAGCATTAACGATATAGAAACCTGCTTGATATGTGTTTGTTACAGTTTCACCATTTACAGTTTCTTCAATATCTTCAGATTCTGAAACTAATATAAGTTGACCAATAGCAAGATTTTCTGAAAGTGTTTTTGCAGCACTGTAGTTTTGTGCAGTTTCTGTGGTAGCACTACCAACAGGTTTAAGATCTGCTAAATAACCAGCACCTTCTGGAGCAGGAACCAATGAGTAAACCCATACACCTTCTACGCCTTTTTCATTAGGACCCCAAACTGTGATAGTTTGACCAATATAAGCAGTATCGCCAAATTCACGAGAATCTGATTTATCACCTTTAGCATATGCTACAGCATCTTCGTATGAACTATGCAAACTTGATCTATCTAACGGGAAATCAAACTGTCTTTGGAATGAATTTCCCCATTTTAAAATCGAATTAATATGTTCTGTATATCCCATAATTATCAAATACTTTTATTTTATATTATTTATAAGAAATTGTCAATGTATCTGCATCCCAGTTTGTTTTACAGTGATATACATGATACTTGATAGCTGTGAAACCGTTTGCACCTTCAATATTTACTTCAGAGTGATTTGCAGTAAAGTTACCTGTGATTGCAGAACCAAACTGAGCTTTAGAAGTAACTTCTTTAATTTCCTTTTGAGTTGCGATTACAACATCATACTCACCTGCAGGAACATCGAGAGTAGTTTTAGGACTTGCACCCAATGTCTTAACCAAACCAGATTCTGAATCTTCACCTGCATCACGGATAGAAGCACTTGTAAATTCTTCAAGTGGAGATGCCATAGCACCCATCCAATAAGCACGAGCACCTGTTACAGTCTTGCTAGCAGTGCTTGTAAGTTTCTTTGATTCGGGAGCAGTATCTCCAATAATAGATGCACTAACTGTTTCTACAGGAACTTTTGTATTAGTAGAACCATATACAGTAACATCGTCAAATGCACCAGCATATGCATTTACACCAGATTGATCTACTTTAAATGTATTTGTTCCAACAATTGATACAGTATATTCAGTTGTACCATTTACATTAGCCACTTCTGTTCCGTTCCAATAAGTTTTAATAGAAGGAGTACCATCATAAGAAGGATCTACCGCATTAGCAGTTTGAGTTTTATTTCCAGAAACATAATCCCCAAATACAAGGTTGCCTTCAGAATCAGTTCCAGTTGATAGGAAGTAACCTGGATCACAAGTAAATAGACAAGTACGAGAATTGTTAGATACGGTATTAGTTGTGTTAGCAGTTGCTGTCAACTTAGTACCAACCTCAACAGTTCCAGATTGTGTAATAGATACAGATGGTGCAGAAAGTGAAGGATTCCAAGTAATGCTACCTTTTGTCACAGTACCATTAGTAACCTTAAGGAAGAGTGAAGTTAAAATTTCTTCCATAGTCTTACCAGCAGGAATCACCTTCTTGTCTCCGTCTTTCCAAGGCCAATTATCATTTGCATCATCTGCAAGAGGACCACCATTAACTTCAATGCTTGTAGATAACTTAGTTTTAGAAGCATCTACTTCTTTAACAGAGAATGTTTTAGTTTCTGAGTTCAATTCAATTGAAGAACCGTCACCTTGATAGATATCAACATATTTTGTGAAATCTACTACAACATTTTCTTTACCAGCATCGGTATTGAAAGTGAATACAAGATTATTAGTTTTTACACCTTCAACTTCCTCAAATTCAACTTTATCAAGTATTCCATCAACGATGAAAGGAGAAGCATCAAAACCAGCACCAATTACATTACCGTCTTTATCAACGATATTGATATATTTAGTTTCTTCATTATATACTACATTAGCAGCCTGTGAAATACCTTCCAATGAACCGATACGATCTGACAAACCGTTAATCAATTCTGTATTAGCACCAGCAACTTCGTTAGCGTGTGCGATAGCAGCAGATTGAGCAGCTTCTGCAGAACCAGCAGCATCAAATTTAGAATTACCTTCTTCGTCTGCTATCAAAGAATCAGCATATGCTTTTGCGGTTGCTTCAGCGGCAGCCTGTGCATCGGCAGCAGAACCAGCAGCATCATAGTTTGTAGCAAGGCTATCAGCGTAGTCTTTAGCGGCTTCTTGTGCAGCGTTAGCAGCGTCAGCAGCAGTTTTCTTTACAGAACCTTCAACATCTACTTCACCATTAAGTTTTTCGATTGCAGTGACATTAGCATTAACTTTATCAACTACAGCAACGAGACCGTTTTCACCACCAAGATTTTTTAAATCTTCAATTGTTCCTTCGAGTGTTGTAACTCTACCTTCAACACCAGCAATATCACCAGCATTTTTAGATACCGAAGCGTCAATTGCTTTCAATTTGTTGGCGATTTCAACAAGTGTCATAAGATTAACACCTTCACCCAAAGATTCTAAATTACCAATTGCACCATTGATAGCATCTTCAAGTTCAGCATCCTTTTCGTCAAGAGCACCTTGCTTTTCAACAATCTCTGCGATTGAAGCATAAATCTCATTAATTGCAGTTGCTATGTTTTTTTCATCTGAACCCTCGAAGTCAAGACTTCCGATTTTTGCATCCAAACCAGCGATGGCATCTGCCAACGATTGATTACCAGACGCAATTAAGCCTTTAATAAGTTCATCATACTTTCTTAAACCTTCAAGGTCTAAATACTGTTTAGTATTAATTAATTCGCTCATGTTTTATTTTTTTTTATATATTATATTTATGAAAATAAGCCATCTATGATAGAATGATCAATAGATTCTGGCTCAACCTTTGTTTGTTCAAGTTTATTAATTGCATTATTCATATTTACAATAACTTGTTGTAAAGGAGCAGGTTTTATATCATCAGAATCGCTTGAAGAATCACTCTCACCATCAAGATCAATCATGATAGAATTTGCGAGATTATCAATTTTATCATCTATCATAGTAAGATCATCTTCTGTTAAAACTCTTACATCTATATCTTTAAGGTATGCATATACTTCTGGCGAATATTCGATTCTATATATATCAATAAGTTCATAGTCGCTATCAACAAATTGTCTTGATACATCACCATAAGAAATTGTCCAACCATCATTAAATTTGATATCAACACCAAAGCATACAGATGTTTCTTTTGCTATAGTGCCAGATATTTTAGAAAGACCAAGACTATTATCTGGGTCATTGATAGTCATCCAATTAACACCATTAGTATATAATTCAATATATGATTCGCCACCTTTTGATAACTTCACAGATTCATAGTCAAAATTAGGATCTGAATCAAAAGAATTAACGCCTTTACTTGTATAAAAATAATCTGCTTTAATATAATTTTCTACATTTACATAATCTTCAATTATTACATCTTGATTTTCTGCAATCATAAATCCTGAACCACCTTCTGGTGTGGTTTTTATACCAACCTTATCCAATGATTTAGATGAAGAAACAGATATTTTTTTCCAATTATTGATATCCTTTGAATTAGATATACCTTTTGTTAAAAGAATATATAAAGATTCTTCAGATGTAACATATGCCATCATGCCCTGATATGGGAACATAATTGTTGTTCCATCTGTAAGATTTGATTCGGATTCAACAATGCGAACTGAATAATCAATATTCACTTTCTTCCAACCATCTTCAACATTTGTTAATGATTGTGTTGCTCTTGCTGGTTTAGCATAGCATACATACAGCGATGAGTCTTCCAATACATATACAACCATACCAACATATGTTGTCTTTAATAATGTTGCTGGTTTAAGATCTTCAATAAATTCAACAACCATTCTAACATCTAACGGTTGTGCAGAACCTACATTAATTGGTTTAGCATTAATGCTACTACTATATACTCTTGCCATATTATAATTTCTTTATTGTTATTCTATATTTTAATGGTGCATATTGCACATCAGCACTACCATAATCATTATTATCACTAACTTGTCTAACATATGAATTATACTCAACACCATTTCTAATTATAGTAGAATATCTTGGATTTACTTTAAACGGTTGTTGTACATAAGTACTTGTAAATGCTTCATCAAAATATTCAAAATTAGTTATATTATATTTAGTAGGAACATCCACAGTTAAAATAATATCACAATACCCACCTTCATATCCTGGTATTTCTTCAGGACAAGTTAATTCAATAATGAATTCTCCATTATCATCTAATACTATTTCATATGGAACAAAATATATAATCTCATTTGTTTCAGTTCCATTTGTAAGATATCCATTACTGTATATATAATCAGCAGATGGTGTAGGTGTTGATGGAGTATCGCCAGATTCAAATTGTAACTCATCAATTTTTCCAGCATAATCCTCAAACTTGACATTGGTCATGACAACTCCTTTATTTTCAAGTGCGGTTTTAATTGCTGTCTTGCAATCATTTATTGCATTTAAATTATCTATCAAAGTCATAATATTATGCTAAAATTGTATTTGTTATGTTTAGTGCTTCACCAAGAACAGAATTAATAGCATCAAATTTACCATCAATTTCTTCTTTTGAATAATAGTTTTCCATTGAAGGAATATCCTCTGTTTTAGCATATCCTTCAAGTGAAGGAATATCTCCAATCTTAGCAAATTCTTCAAAGTTAGGAAGATTTTCTTCTTTTACATATCCTTCTAATGAAGGAATTTCAATTTTAGAGATTTGTTCACCAACATATTCCTTTGTTGCATAAGCATCCAAATCAACACCTTCTGAACCAGAACCAGAACCAATTTTAGCATATGTTGCGTCTGCTTCTGATTTAGTCAAATAATTTTTGTCATTTTCCAATTCAGAAACTTTAGTCGGAACATCAGGAATTTCTATTTTAGCAATTTCTTCACGAACAAATGATTCTTTTGCCAAACCTTCAATTGAAGGAATTTCTGCTTTTAACGCATAATCATTCAACTTGATTGCATCAACCTTATCCGACAATGCTTGAACATCAGAAGCATTTGCTTTGTTTTCAACTACTTGTGAAAGTTCATTAACAACATCAGCATCAGCCTTCAATGCAACATCGCTAACCAAATCTTCAACAACAGACTTATCTGCCTTTTCATCAAGTTCTGATTTGCTTGCTTTTGTTTCAACTGCTTGTGTTAAATCATCTACAATAGTTTGATTTGCTTTTGTAGAAATTTCTTGTTCCAAAGCATCAACAACAGTTTTGTCTGCTTTCAATTCAACAGCCTGTGTTACAGCCTCAACTTCGGTCTTATCAGCCTTGTTATCAATGCTTTCAGCAGCAGAAGTAGCATTATCTGCTGCTACCTTTGCAGCATCAGCTGCCTCTTTTGCTTCTGTTGCTGTTTTCTTTGCGTCTGCCACAGCAGCATTTGCTTCACTGATAAGTTTTTCAACTTCCGCCAAAGCAGCATTTACATCAGCATCTCCTTTGAGATTTAGTTTTTGCAACTCACCACCCCAACAGAAAAACCACTCATCAGTGTCAGAAGTATGAAAAAATCTACCATCAACCTTATCTTTTGATTTAAGTTCCTTTATAATTTTAGAAGTACATTTACCAACTTCCATCGCTTCAACATCGATTAATCTATTGGTAAAAACTCTATACTCATAAGTAATATCGTTTTTCATCATTCTTTTTGTTTTTATATATTTTCTTATATATTTATGTAAAAACAAATATACATAAAAAAAATATACACACTATTTTCTTGTAATAATATGTATATTTTTTTATTTTAAAATCTAATTTATCTTATCGCTAAAGTTATTAATAATCCTAACCAACAACATATTTCACCATAATAAACAACATTTTTATAATCAATACAAGTTAAGATTATAAATAATCCTATTCCAATACCTAAAGTCCACCAAAAACCATTTAATCCTAACCATAATAACATACATATACAAGTTATTATAGATGATGTATAATGTACTGGTTTGTCAAGTCCTTCTTTAAACATTGGTGTAACTCCTGTAAATGCTAATCCAATCATTGATAAAAACTTTAAAAAATCCCAATCATCTCCACCAAACCATATCGGTAATATACACCCCGCAGTTATTAAACATAATAAAGTAAATAACCACTTTTTAGTATTTAACATATAAGCAGTTTCAGAAAGAGAATTAGGTATACCATATTTATATATAATATACCCATTATAGATTAAGAATAATAAAATATTTATGATTAAAATTGTTAACATATTACTTATATTTAATTTATTCAATCAAAATATATTTAAATTATTGATTTTTGGGAATTAATACATAACCACGGTCGTCTCCTGAATTTCCACTACTATCTTTTATATATATAATTTGAATTCTATGAGATCCACTTGGTATATTAGTAAATTCTACTAATGTGTAATCATTAATAGTAGTTCCTGATTTTTGGTTGCCTCTTGTATGTGCTTTTACTAATGTAGTATCGCTATATGACGAACTATATGTTAATGTTTTATCTAATTGAGATACCATCACATAATCCCAACTAGATTCGGCATAACTTCTTATATATAATTTAAAATTAGTACAACCATCTATATCAATATACATTGAGTCTCCACTATTATTCACTCCTTTATTAGCGTAACTTTGATATACACCTTCGTATAATGAAGAATCTGGATTAGATATTGTACTTGATAATTGCCATTGAGAGTTAAGATTTACAGTATAAGAAGCATCAACCCACGGTCCTTGAATAATAGTTGTTGTAGCAGTTACTCCCATATATGTATAAGAAACTGTTTTAGTTACTGAATTAGTAGTAGATGTATTTTGACCAACTTCTACTGTATCTTCACCAGTTATTGTTTTAGTTATAGTGTTACCATCACCATCTAAACCTTTAACAGACGCTGTATAATATACTGTTGTTGAATTTGCTTTACCTGATATATCATCTGCTTCAATTGAAAGTGATAAACATTCTTGTGGAGTAAATACATCAGGGTCATATAACACCACTGTCCAACCTGAGGGTACAGCATTTATGGAAGTTATACTCCATGTGGTGTTCTTATTTTTCACAAATGTACCTAATGAGGCAACCATATATACCCAACTATCTGTATATGAATTTGATGGTTTCGTAGTAAACATTGCTTTAATATAATTTAATTGCCTACAATAATTGAACATACTAACATAACACCTATCTACTAATGTTATAGCAGGTAACTCTGGTGCTGTGGTTAAGGATGTACAATTTTTGAACATATATTCATAACAATTACTTGCTAATGTAGTAGCAGGTAATTCAGGTGCAGTTGTTAATGAAGTGCAGCCTTGGAACATATAACCATAACAATAATATTCTAATGTAGTGGCAGGTAAGAAATTAGATGATACATTTTTAATAGTGCTACAATTATAAAATAATTTATAAAAAGCATAATTCTTACCACTTAAACTTAAATTAGTTTTTGCATTATCTCCAAATAATAGAGACATACAATTACCAGTCAAATCACATGATTTTGATATTGTAAATGTACCCACACCATTACTTGAAAATGGCGTTAAATTACCTCTAAAAGATAATGTTTGTCCTGTATTAATAGCAGGAGATGCAGTACCAGCTGTTAAAGTAGTCCAATTGCTGTTACCATCAATACAATATTCGACGTTTCTAGATAATTGTGCAGTTAACCCATCTTCAAGAGCAACGATTGTTAAGTAATTATCTATGTCAAACCCTCCCCCTTGACCAGCTGCTGTTGCTAATAAAGCACATCTTCTTATTTTATCATTCATATTTTTAATATAATCTATTTATTTATAAATTAAGGATAGGAGAGCAAATCTCCTATCCATATTAGAACCTCAATTTTTCAGGATATCCATTTCTAAAGTCATAATTTTCAACTTCTTCAATAGTTTCCAATTTATCTACATTAGCATAATGTAATTGAGTGTTATCATAACAAGCAGATGCATATACTTCAAGAGCATATAACATTTGTACTGCTGTGTTTAATTGAAGTGGGATTGACACTTCACCATACCAAAGAACTGTATCCTGTTTCTTAACTGCTATTTCGGCATTAAAGCGAAGCATAAGACCTGTTCTAGTAGACTTATCCAACCACATTGGAACATCATTTACATAAAATTCATTAACTTCTGAAGAACTATCATAATGCTCTATTTCTCTCTTTTTGTCTCTTTTTGCTCTTGCTAATAATTCTTCTTTTGTCGGTTCTGGAACTACATATAATTCCCAACCATCTTCTAAAAGCATTTCTGCGGTTGGATTGAAAGTAGTCATACCATCTTTATTTATTATGATATGTTTTCTATTTTTGATTTTTCCTTCTTTAATAAATAATTCAGACATAATATATTATTTTATTTTTTTTTACGAAACAGTTTTAAATGATGCACAAACAGCGCAATAATTGACAATGCTAACATGATATGTAGTGTTCGCTTCCCATGTTGGAATAGCACCATTAGCCCATTTAATATCAGATGGAAGAGATAATGTTGGAGCACTACTACCAGACTTGAATTCAAAAGAATAAGACTTATTTGGTAGCAATACAGTGTTTACAGCTAATACAGTTATGCCAGGATTTACAAACACTGTGTGTACACCAGGAGTTAATATTGTCAAAACATTATGACTTATAGTTGATCCAGTATCTATATGCAATTCTGGAGAACTATCTGCGAAATAATTATTAGTCATTCTTAAATAAAACACTCTATTAACATACTCAACAATAAATTCATAATAACCAGAACTAAAAACTATACCAAAATCATAATCTTTATATTCAATGTTTCCTGATGTAAATCTTCCTCCACTTACATTATTATTGATAGATATTTTTGCACCTTCTATTTTAGTGCCCTTATGATTTATAGTACAAGTCAAATTTCCCAAATAACTATTACCATTAGAGAAATGGATCCAAACTCTACTACCTTTTGTTAAATTCACCCCCGATAAATCTATTATTTTTTCTGATGAATTAGCTGCAGAATCACAAGTTCCTAATAAACTAGCACCTCCATCAGTTACACCAGGAATATTACTAGAAATATTACCAACGGTTAATGTATCAGTTGATGGATTATACATAAACGTGGAACTAAACCTTGCAGCATCAGCACTAGATGTAGATTTATTAGCAGTTGATGAGTATAATACAGGATAAGTTGTATCTGTAGGAGCAGAATCGATTGTTTGTGCAACTTTTGTATCCGTATCTCTTATGTTACCCAATACCTGCCATGCAGTTCCGTCATAAATAAATTCCACAACTGATCCAGCAGACCATTGTTGAGAGCTTGGGAAGATGTCATTTAAATATTTGATTTGAGCAGTCACATCCGCAACACTTAATTGTAATGATGTAGTGGCCGCGGAATTAGCATTTGTGAATTTAACAGCTACTATCGATCCTGTTGATACTGTAAAATTACTATCTGCTAATGCAACTTCCTTTGTGCCAATATCAGGCGCAGTATCGCAAGTACCATAAGCATATGTTGATGAACCACCAATTTCCGATAAGTCTATCAAACTCATAGCGATTGTAGAAACAGTGCCTGCGCTTGTGTTAAACGATATACGATGTTCTATATAATAATTACCAAGTATACCCGATAAGAATATCTGTGACCCACCTGATTGTGTACGAATATTGATATTAGGAATAAACCAACCCTTACCGAAATTGATTCTTGCCCCACACTTAATCGCAATCAACTTGTTAGCATTGTAAGCATCAATAATTGCTTGTACTTCAGCATCTGTATATATAGGCTCATCTGCAAGCATATCACCAGAAATTTCGATTAATTCTACTTCATCAGGAATAGTAATATCCCCAGAACCGAATAAACTCTGACCATTAATTGTTTTTATTGACGATTCTCCATTCCAGTATTTAGCATCAATATCGTATGTTTCACCACCTTTTGATATTCCTTTTAATACTTTAATCTCTTCTGTCATATTTAATATTATTAATTATATATTTTATATATTTATGTATTTTTTGTGTTATTATTATATAATAAATATAACAAAATAAGTTTTTTGTTATATTTTAATCATGAGAGTTATAAGATTTTTAAAAGCAATAGTCAAATACATTTTATATGGACAGCAAACACCAATAGACACTTATATTAGTAGGTTATCTATTTGCAAATCGTGTAGCAATTTTAACAATGAGAAATGGACATGTAAAAAGTGTGGTTGTTATTTAGACAAGAAAGCAAAAATGAATACAGAGAGTTGTCCAGATGATAAGTGGTAGTCGTCTGGACATTTACATAAATACATATATATATCTTTTAGTAAAATGAATAATATTTTGACATTTGAAGATTATAAAAAGATGAATATCAGACAGGTAGAAAGTGTGATATATCGTCAATTTATAGAAGAAAATATTAAAGAAGAAGTAAATGAAGGTCTTATTAGAAAGGCGATTAATAAAGCAGCAAGTAAGTTTATTCAATCTGCGTTAGAGGATGAAATTAAGAAAGGAAAGGAACTTGAAAAGAGTATTAAGGAAGCGTTAGATGGATTGGATAAAGGATTTGATGAGATTAAACAAAAAATAAATGCTAACAATAAAGATATAGATCCTAATTCTAAATTGGCTGCTATTGAAAAGGTAAAAGAAGCGATTAAAGCGGTTCAATCGCAAGCGTTTGATACTTTGACAATGATTGGTAGTGAAGGTGAAATAGACTTTGCTGGATTTTTAGGTTCTGGATCTGTAATTGCTGCGGCACATTTTGGTATATTATTTTCTCCTATTAGTAGTATTTTTATAACGAGAAAGGCATATAAATATTTTCTTGGAATTATAAAGCAAACCATTAGAAGAAATCTTTTGATTATTCAGTTGAATTTTGACCAGTTTGAGAATCTTATATTGCAGAAATCTTTTGAAGCAGAAGATGATGGTGAAATGTTTACTAAAATAGATACTTTAAATGATGTCATTAATAAAATACAACTACAATTGTGTGATAAAGATACTAGTTTATTAGGTGTCAACAAAAGTAAAAAATTGAAGGCTTTTCTTGATAATTTGAATGCTACACAAAAAGCAGTGATTAAACAAAATGATATAATGCGAAAAAATAACCCATTCTCTTCACTTTGGGTAGATCAACATAATAACACATATACAAGAACTCTTGAACAAATTAAGCAGTATATTAATGATGATAGTCAGAAAGAATTGGATGCATTAAAAAATAGTATTACAAAAATGGCAGGTAATGATGTTGATTTGATTCCTTATGGTGAACTCATGATATCTGCTGCGGAAGAATATGCAGTTCATACAAATCATGGTATTAATAATAACTTCATTAAAATGTCTAGTGTGTTTAATTTGGAAAACCAGAAAAAACTTATTGATTTGATTCAAGAGACACAAAAAGAAAATGAAAATGAAATAAAAAAGAGGGAAAAGGAAATAGACGATGAAAAACTAAAAAAAGATTTAGAAGAAAAAGCAAAAAAAGGTAAGGATTTATACGAAGATAAACTAAAAGGTAAAAAATATACATTTGATGAATTTGAAAAAGAGTTTGATAACGAAGGTGTAGAATACTTAAAGGCATTTTTTCAAACAGATGAAGGTAAGGATGAATACAAAGAATTGACCGAAAAAGAACCTTTATATAAATATCTTTTAGATGATACGATAGCATTAAATGCTTTATTTGATAGCTTGTCTGAATTAAATGTTGTTGAAATAAATTCAATAAAAGATTTTTCAGATCTTTTTGTTGAAAAGAAACAGGCATTATATTATCTAATGTCTGGACGTTCTATAAGAGATGCTGTTAGAAAAAAAGGTTCTGATGATTATTTTGGTTTTAACATTAAAGATGATGATCTTAATGCGACTGATAAAAAATATTTAGATGATAATTTTGTTGAAAGTAATAAAGGAGTAGTCAAAATATTTACAGATTTTATAAGTCCAAAAACCAAACAACATAACGAAAAGAAAAGATATTTCTTAAAATTTAACGGTTCTGGTGATAATATTTTTAAGATATTAAAAGAGTTTGAAACAAATATATTTAAAAATGATGAAAATAATGGATATAATGACAATATATCTATCAAAAACAAAGAAATAATATTGAAAATTATTCAAAAAAATCTAAATATTGGTAAAAGCATATCGACTCAACTTTCTGAGTATTTAGTTATGTTAGAAGCACATATGTTATTAAAAAAACAAGACCCTTGGTTTGTTGTTAAAGATAATCAAACATTATTTGATAATGATTGTTTTAATATAGGTGCTGATAAAATAGAAAATGTAAATGCTTTTATAGAAATAAATCCAGATGAATATAGTAATATTAAAAAATTCTTTTTTACATTTAACGAATTAAAAGATAATGATTATAATATGAGAGAACCCGATAATAAATAAAAATAAAGGACTGAATTTAATTCAGTCCTTTTTTCATTATAATAATTGCTTGACAGCCAAATAACTTATTTACCGCTTGAAACCCACACACTTCCCAACCGTTTTTACCATATTCATTTAATTTAGATTTAATGTCATCAACATAAGAGATATTATCTATTGTCAAAACATCATATTCATAAGATTTAGGAAAAATTTCATTATGATTAATTTCAAGAGAAACTTCTTTCACATCTGCTGTCTTACCTGTTAGTGGAACACTTTTTGATTTAGTTTTTGATTTTGATGTTTTTGGTTTCTTTTTTTCTTCTGGAACGCATTCGGGTTTATAACTCTCATCAAATGTTTTATATTCATCAACAAGAAAAGTTTCACAATTAGACACATCATCTTTTTTATTTTCGTTATATATAGGAATATCTAAAAAATGATTATGTATATTGTTTGATTTTTTAATGGATATAACATTTGAACACATCACCTCCCCAAAATCTCCAGTTTCTTCATATAAAACTTTAAAAACCTGTGGATTTCCATATCTTCTTTCATCATCATATTCAAAATGACGAAAATTTTTATCTGTTTTATCAAGTCCAATTTTAAGCATAAATATTATAAAACTTATATAAACAAATATAACAAAATATGGCAAAAAATAATATACCGTGGATTTTTTTAATGCTTTTGGGTGGAAATAATAGAGTATCTTCAAAAAGAGTATTGGGTTCTTTCGTGATTGCAGTTATAACTATAATGGTAGTTGTCTGTGTATTTATTAAAGAAGATGCAACCTGGTTAAGTTCTGCTATTGATACGCTAATTATAACTGGTGGTGCTTTATTAGGATTGGGTATTGCAGACAATGCTTTCGATAAAAAACAAGAAAAAAATAAAGATAAGAAAAAATAAGATCCCCAAAACAAGTAGAAAAAATAAAAGAGAGGAATTTAAGTTCCTCTCTTTCTTTTTATTAATTTTTTAGAAAATATTCAACCAAATCTGCTAATGTGTAAATCTTTCTTTTATTTAGATATTTCGCAAGTTCATATGGTGACATATCATAAATGTCTTTAAGTGAAAGTTTATCATTATTATTTTTATTATCACACTTACATTCACAAGGTTCACACTTACACTCGCATTTTGCTTCTGGAATATCAACAGGCGTGTCAAGCAAATTCTTTATATTTGTATAATACTCTTTGTTCAAATAATAATTATTATTTGCGTCATCAAGTGTCTTAATTTGACTACTGATGAGTTTCATCTTCTCATCAAGTTTTTTATAATCAGACTTCAATTCATTAATATGTAATAGATTATCTTCAATCTTATTTATAAAATCAGAAATTCTTTTACAAACATTGCGTTTGATATCATGCTTATTTGTTGCACATTTAAGTTTATTCTCCAAATCAATATTGAGTTTAACATCTTTCTCATTTGTGATGTTTTTAATATATTGATTTTCAGAAACATAATTCTTATCACATCTAATGGCATATTTAACATCAGCAGGTCTATTATCAATCTCTTTTGAACTATCGACAGCATTAGATTCGTCGGGTACAGATGTGAATTTATACGATACATACATATCATCTGTATTTTCTAATTCCAAAAGTGCTTTATTAAACTCTTTATCGTCGGTATAAATTTTACCGTTAATATTTCCTTCAAATTTTCTCATGTTAATCATCCTTTTTATTAATTTTCTTTGTGGTTTTTCTTCTTACTTTCTTAACAGGTTTCTCTTCTTGCACATCGCTATCCGTCGATGTTGTGTTTTTGGTTAAATTGGCAATAATGCTGTCTTGATTTTTAATTGTATCAAGCAATTCTAAAATATCTTTTGCTTGTGCTTCAATAGTTTCGTTAGCATCTTCCAATTCAATTTCAAGTGCTTCTAAATCTGATTTGAGTCTTTCAATCTCTTTGCTCTTAATAATTTTATATCCAAACATATTAGTAAATTTTTATATAACAAATATAACAAAAAAAAATATATTTTTTTAATTTTTGCTTGTTCAAGTATTATGTATATGAATTGCAATTCAAAACATATACAACAAAAAAATTACAACTATGGCTGAAATTATTGAAAACAAAATGGATCATCACGAAGTACCTTCTATGGCAAAAGCAAACGCAGGATTAACATTGGGTATCATTGGTACAGCACTCGGTGCACTTAATGGATTGGGAAACTGCAATGGTGGTGGATTGCTTTCTGGATTATTTGGTAACAATTGTTCAGGTTCTTGCAGCAAAAACGCAGGTATCACAAATGAAGAACTTTACATTGAAAGAAGTCAAGCCGCTGAATATCTTGCAACTACAAAACAGTATTATGAAGGCATGATGCAAACTAACAAAAACCTCACAGATGCATTCTTTGAAAGCTACAAACGAGATGTAGATAATTCATTTATGCTCTACAAATCTCAAAGAGATGCTGATGATGTTCTTGCAAGAAGAATTGATGAAGTGGATAAGAAAGTGGATATTATGGCTGCTATCCGTCCTTATCAGGATGCTCTCATCAACTGTAAGATTGATAATGTTGCTTCTAACGCAAACTTCAATCTTGAAAGAAGAACTTGCAAGATGATAACAGGTCAATTAGTACTCCCATCAACTCCTACAGTTACAGGTTATGGTAGTTACTATCCTTGCCAACCAACAACTCCTACCACTTAATTTAAACAAAGTCTATACACATCAAATGTTAAGTTATGAATAATTTTTTCTTAAATCAAACGGATCCTCTATTACATAATGGGATGTATGAAAATATACCAAATCCGATATTATATCAACAGATTCAACAAAATCAATATAAAGACAACATAGGTGAATTAGATGATGCATTGAAATCATTAAGTCCTTCAATGGTAGAAAGATTATCACAAGACCAAAAATTTTCAGCATTGAACGCAGAATTTCAAAATATCGTCCAACAGGAATTGCTATCTGTTGTCAGAAATAAATTGAATGTTAATCCTAAAATTCAAAATAATATCAAAGAGCAATTGAGTATAATTGAAGAAACCAAACGAAATATAGAACAGGAGAAAGAAGCGTCTATAAATGAGATGAACGATTATATGAATAATTATGCACACTTAACATTTGATGAGTATAGACGCATGAAAAACGGAGAACCTTTAGATAAAAAGAAACGATAATAAAAAATGAGAAAAGAAGAATTAAAATACAGTATTACACAATATGTCAACCAATTGATTAATGATGTTTTACCCGAATCTGGGATTCTCGGTAAATTAAGTAATGTAACAGCAAAATATTGGGTAGAACAAAATCAATGGAGGTTAGATGATATTCTATCGGTTTTTACCGACAAAGACGATTGTATAGATACAAAAAAACTGGCAGCAATGTACGAAAATGTATTGTTCGAGAACGGCGAACTGCGATTGTCTTTGAAAGAAATTGCTCCTGATAGCATAAAAGCAATGCTGCCAGATAAAACAATGGTATTTAAACGAGATGATTTATACAGACTTCTTGGGGTAATAAGATAATGTTAATAAAAAGCAAAGCATCACTAATGGTGATGCTTTTTTATCTTATCCAAATATATTTTAACAAGTTTAATTTATCTAATAATTACAATATTTTTTCATAAATACTGTGTATGTTAAAGGCAATAAAAATAAGATTATATCCAAATGCTACCCAAGTAACACAAATAGATAAGTTGCTTGGATGTTATCGTGTTGTATATAATCAATGTCTTGCTCGAAAAATAAAGTCATATGAGGAGAACAAAGTAACAGAAAATCAAACTACATTAAGTTATTTCATCCATCATGAATTATTAAAAGATGATAATTTTAGTTGGTTAAAAGAACAAAACACAAAAGTTCTTAAACAATCAATTATTGATTTGCTCGATGCTTATAAAATGTTCTTTAGAGGATTAAATAAATTTCCAAAATTCAAATCCAAAAAAGATAATAAACAATCATGTCGATTTGAAAAAGGTGCCATTTCTAAAAGAAATATTTATACAAATTATAAATTATCTCTTGCTAATATAAAAAATATTAAATTTAAATGTAGTAAAAAATACGCAGAATACTTACAAAAGAATAAATTAAATATTAAAAGTGCCACTTTGAAAAAGTTACCTTGTGGTGAGTATTATTTATCCATTTTAGTTGATGGTGATTTAACACATAAAGTTAAAAAATCATATCATACAGTAGGTATAGATTTGGGTATTAAATATTTTGTTATTACAAGTGACGGAGAAGTATTTGAAAATCTACATTTTAAGAAAAATAAATCAAAGAAATTAGTTAGATTACAAAAACAACTTTCTCGTAAGCAAAATGGTTCAAACAATAGAAACAAAGCAAGAATTAAACTTGCAAAGACATATAAGCAAATAACAGATAAAAAACAATATTACTTACATCAAATATCTAACTATTTGATAGACGAAAACCAAGTTATCTGTATGGAGGATTTGAATGTAAGTGGTATGCTACGAAACCATTGTTTATCAGAAAGCATCCAAGAAATGAACTTCGGTGAATTTAGACGAATGCTTGAATATAAAGCAAATTGGTATGGTAGAAAAATAGTATTTATAGATAGATTTTATCCATCAAGCAAAACATGTAATCATTGCGGTTATATAAATAAAAAACTTAAATTATCTGATAGACAATGGGTTTGTCCTGATTGTGGTGAGATAATAGAAAGAGATTATAATGCCGCATTAAATATTAGAGACGAAGGAATAAGGTTAATTACTTAAATTAAAAATATAATAGGTAGCAGTCCTACCGAATCTACGCTTGTGGACTATCCAACTATGGATGAACTTGAAATATACTAAAAAGTAGTGGTAGAGTGAAGCAAGAAGTTGATAATGAACAAAATGAAAATTTGTTCAAGATTCAATAGACTGTATCGATACAGAAAAACTTCATAAATGTACAAAAATGTATTGTTCGAGAACGGCGAACTGCGCTTGTCTTTGAAAGAAATTGCTCCTGATAGCATTAAATCAATGTTGCCAGATAAAACAATGATATTTAAACGAGATGACTTACATAGACTTCTTGGCGTAAATAGACTTAAAACTTATTAAATGAAAAAAGGGTCGCTTCTAAACGACCCTTCTCTTTTATTTTATTTTTTGAAATAATCCAAATATGTCTAATATATTTTTGCTTGTAATCTCCTTCATTCGTTTATTAGCAACCACATCATAATTCTTTGCAAATATTACCTGCTTTCTCGCAGACATACTTGTTTCGGTAAGAGATAAACTGTAATATTTCAACAATTCTTTAACATCATACTTTGAACATGGTTTATTTAAAAAACCATTTAACCATAAAATATAAACATATGTTCTGTCATCATTGTATGTTTTTATAATATCATCATTTACATATCTATCCCAATTTTTCAACATCTGCTTTGTATATAATGAAATTGCACTCGCAACATTCATATTACGAAAAATTCCTATAGAACATTTATTACTTGTTATTGAATATTTTCTATCGAAAGTATTAAAATCTTTTATTCTACTTTCTATCAAATCATTTGGAAATATTATATCATCGTCGGCGGTAATTATTATATCATCATCGCCAAGATATTGTAAAATAGGAAAGACTTTTTTCATTGTCTTTGTATTTTCGCCATCCACCCAGTTTATAATAAGTCTTTCATCAGATTCAAAATATGTAACCAAATCTTTCGGAAGGTCAATATTTACAAATTCAGATTTGCTCAAATTAAGATATACTCTATCTGGTTGAACGGTATTATCCATTATACTTTCAATAACTTTTTTAACATATCCAATCCTCTTAATCCACGATGTTATAGATACAACTATCATTGTTTGTAAATTTTTTATATTAGTTTATCAAAAAAATTATTTTCTTATTTTTTTCCAAATATATGTTCCATCAGGTTTATATTCTTTAACAATAGTTCCATTTCTAATACCTTCTCGCAATTTTTGAATCATTGATGTTTTGTTTAAATTATCTTTGGGATTAATATTATCAGACATTTTATTACCAAAATATATGCGATCTAAAATATCAAAGTGATTGAATTTTATTAGAGGAATATCAATAGTGCTCCATTTTGCATTTAATATACCATCTTCTAAATCTCTTTTTGTTTTTACCTCTTTTTTATATATACATTTCTCTGGATTTTCTTCAGAACATCTCCAAGGAACAAATACTTCATCATCTTGTTGATATATATTAAAATATGCCAAATCCATATTGAAAGGATGTTCTATGTGGCTAAAATTATTAACCATATTCAAAAAATTATTTTTATTAAATACAAACGGAACATGTGAACAATAATTTTTTTTACAACTTTTACCAAAATGTTTTATACAATCAATAGCATTCAACACACCATCTCCCCACACATTTCCTCTTTTATATTTAAAAACATCTTTCTTAACATACTTACTATGCTTACAGTCCTCATATGTAAATGGGTTTAAAGCATATGTATCATCCCAATGTATAATTGCCTCTTCACAATCTATGTTTTCAAAAGCATATTTTACTCTATTTGTATTATCGGCAAATCTTCCAACACTTGTATTTTTAGCAATTTCCAATCGTGGCAAAACCATTATATCAATATTTTCACAATCCAATTCTATAGGTTTATCACTAATGATATGTATAATATGCTTCTCTGTAAAAAATTTATTAATACCTGTTATACAATATTTAAGTTCTCTATTATCGTTTTGTGGATCATCAGAAAATTCCGCAATATATGGTATAAAAATATGATGTAAATTATTTCTATTATAGAAATTAAATGAATTTTTATAATCTGTTCCAGTCACTTCATTTATTCTATTAATATGGAGATTCATTAAATCTTCTCTTCTTACATATCTATTTAATTTTCCACTAGGTTCAACTTCATTATAAACACACTTTTTAGCAATTTCAACAGTATCATAATATTTACATTCTTGTGGTATATATCCATTCAACCATTCTAACATTGCATAACAAGTGTCATCATTATTACTTCGCAAAAGCATTTCATCAATATATTCTTCCCAATGATTCATCATTTTTTTAGTAAAAAGACAACCTGCACCCAAATTACCTAACATCTTATTCCTCTTATATATGTAAGATTTATTCTTATTGTTTATGCCAGATATCGGTTGATAATGTGTTTTATACTCTTCAACTCTCTTCTCTACATAATCTAACGGATACATTATATCATCATCCACAGGAATAATAATATCGTAATCATTAAGATATTTAAGAACTGGGAATACTTTTTTCATAGTTTTTGTATTCTTACCTTCAACCCAGTTAAGTATAAGTTTCTCATTTGTATTAAAGTATTTAACCAAATCTTTTGGTATATCCAATTCTCTATTTGGAAATTCTTCTACACTTAAACTTAAATAAAAACGATCTGGTTGAAGTGTTCCTCGCATAATATTTTCAACAACAGGTTTGACATTATTAATCCTCTTAATCCAAGATGTCATACAAACAATTATTTTAGAATCCATTTTATGTACTTTCATGTATTTAAATATAAAAATAACAAATAAATTATTTTATAATATTATAATATATATTTATGCGGTTTTTTGAATAAATGTTATATAAAAAATATCTGTTAATTTTACAAAGTTAAGTATTTTTAAAAACTTTCCTAACAATGCCAAATTATAAAAAAACTCGCTTAAAGTATTGACTTTAAACGAGTTAATATTTTTTAATAATTATCACTAACTTTATACTGTGTTAATATTATGAAATCGTGAAACCTTTCGCAGTGATTTGGGTAATCTCTGCTTCCGTAAGTAGATCCTTTGTGGTGGAACTTAACTTGATTGTAGCACTTGGCAATCCATTGCTTGCTCGGTCGTATGAATATGTGATAAGGCTATCAATTAGTGATTGTCTGTTTTCGTTGCTTCCTGTTCCCCATATTACAGCATCATTGAGGTCGATTGTAGTCGCTGATGATTTGCCTATATTTTTGATGAGTACAAAAACTAATGCATCACAAGAAGAGAATATGTAGTCCGTATATTCTACACTGCTCATATCTATCGATGCAATGTGTGTCAATGATGTGCAATTTTGGAACATAAAACCCATATTTTCTGCTTTGCTTGTATCAAGTTGTGGAATAGATGTTAAAGCAAAACAATCTTTAAACATTGCTTCCATATTTACCACATTGCTTGTATCAAGTTGTGGGATGCTTTGCAATGCAAAGCAAGAATCAAACATTGAATTCATGTATTCCACATTGCTTGTATCAAGTTGTGGGATGGTTGTTAATGCCGTACAATAACTGAACATCTCATCCATGTATTCCACATTGCTTGTGTCAAGTTGTGGGATAGATACCAATGATGAACAACCAGAGAACATACCATTCATACTTATCACATTGCTTGTGTCAATTAATGGCATATATTTGACCCAAAAGTTGTTTGAATAGTAATAATCAGCAGATTCATTGTTCGCATCCCACGCATCAAACAATGCTTGAGAATACTCCAAGTCATCGTAGAATTGATTCTCTACACTCTTGATTTCTTCGTTAGTGTATCCTATCTCGGTAAGTCGTGCGAAACTATTGGTGCTTACATTGCCACCACCACCACTAATCCCACTTATAGCACTTGCCCAAGTAGTTATATCTCCTTCAATAGTACAACCTTTATCTATAATTGCTTGCTTAATAGCATCGGTACTATTTTTTAATATTTGTAAATTTTCACTAATTGTTGCCATAATCATTAACCATTAAATTTGTAAATATATTTACTATCACTTTCTGGAGTTATTACAACATTGGTAAACTCATATGCTGCAGTAAGTGTTTCATCTATCTTGGTATTGCCTTTACTAATATGACAAATTAATGTTTGATCCCCTTTTGATGGGTGATAGTAATCCGCTGTAATTGTAATATCACTCTCTACTGGGTATAGACTATAAAAATAATTCCATTCTGCTGCTCTTGTTGGTAAACCATATGAAATTGGATTTTCTTCCTGTTGAGTATTTGCACCGCCGCTAATAATACTTTCAAGAACACTATTAATATCTCCAACTAATCCATCAACATATGTTTTATCAACTTTCTCACTCAACTTATGTTCACCCGCCACAAAATCTTTTGCATAAACTGCTTCAGAAGCGACTTTCATACCAATATTACCACTTTCGTCGGCGATATTGAGTTCGCCTGTTTCATCCTCTGATACTGGCACATTATTTATGGAAGAATAGTCAATAGTCTTCAAGTCATATTCTGTAGCATAGTTTCTATTGTTTACCCATTCTTTTGATGCATAACCATCTAATGAAGGTATATCTTCTGTTTTAGCATAACCATCTAAACTTGGAATATCACTTGTTTTAGCATATCCATCAAGGGAGGGTATATCTTCTGTTTTAGCAAATTCATCAAAATTAGGAAGGTCTTCTGACTTAACCAAACCGTCTAACGAAGGGATATCTTCTGTCTTAACATATCCATCAAGACTTGGAATATCAGAAGCATTTGCTTTTTCAGATAGTTTATGTTCACCTGCTATTACATCAGTTACTCTCAAACCTTCTTCATTGATTTGGAAACCCACATTGCCCGATTCATCAACGAAGTTTATCATTCCGCTATCATCAATATGAATAGGAGAATCTTGAATATCGTTAAAAGATATTTCCAATAAATCTTCTTGATGAGCATATCCTTGTGATTCCACCCAATTTCTTGATGCCAAATGAGAAATGTTCTGATGTTCTGTTAAGAAACCTTTATCGTTTAATTCGGTTTCAGTTACATATTCTTCAGGAATTTCTAAAACAGGTACATCATTAATTGTGATGAAACCACTGTCATTTGTTAATTCAGATGTTTTAGTTGGAACAGTAACTTCAGGAACTTCATCAATAGTAATGAATTTTGAATCATTCTCTAATTCAGATACCTTTGTAGGAACTGTTGGTAATTCTGCTTTAGTTGCAAGATGTGATATATCTTGATGTTCTGTTAAATAACCCTTATCATTTTCCAATTCAGATACCTTTGTTGGAACAGTAACTTCAGGAACATCATTAATTGTAATGAAACCACTATCATTTGTCAAATCAGATGTCTTTGTAGGCAATTCAGATTTTTCTGCTAAATGAGAAATATCTTGATGTTCTTTAAGGAATCCCTGTTCATTTACCCATTGTTCAGTAGCGAATCCGTCAAGACTAACTTGACCACCCGTTACTGCTTCGGTAATCTTCTTATCAACAGTTGATTTATTATAATAGTTATCCTCAACAAATGATTTATCTGCTTTACTTGAAAGTATATGTTCAGGTGTTACCACATCCTTTGCAATAATACCTTCTTCGGTAACTTTTAATCCAATATAACCTGTTTCATCAACAAATGTAATTGAACCCGCTTCACCATCTACAATAGGATTATCCTTAATTGTATAGAAGTTGATATTGTCGGTATATTCTTGAGCATCTGTTAATACCTTTGCATCTGCTGCTTTATATGCTACATCAAGATTAGTTATATCTGTCGCATTCTTCTGAATTGCGGTGTTCATTGCAGATGCATCTTCTGGATGTGATTTAATCCATGCAGACATTTCAGCAAGTGTATCATACGCATCAGTTGCTGTTTCAGAAACTAATGTTTCAGTTAATACTTCAACAGCAATATCTCTAACTGATTTATCAGCATCTGTATCTATAAGTGTATTTACCTTTCCTTGTAATTCGGTAACAACAGACATATCAACCAAATCAGACACTTCATCTTTGGTTGCATAGTTTTCTAATGTAGTATTTACATAAGATTCAGTTGCATAACCATCTAATGAAGGTATATCTGATTTATCCGCTTTTTGAGAAAGTGTATGACCATCAGCAATAACATCCTTTACATAAAGTCCATCTTCTTCTAATTGCAAACCAATATAACCATTTTCATCAACGAATAATAGTTTACCATCACCGTTATTTACTATTGGGTTATCTTTGATATTATAGAAGTCAATGTTAGATACTTCTTCTTTTGTTGCCAAATGTGAAATGTCTTGATGCTCTGTTAAATAGTTTTTATCTTCTACCCATTCTTCAGTAGCATATCCTGTTAAATCAACTTTACCTTCTGTTGCTGCTTTGGTAATTTCAGCAGTTACCCAAGATTCTTTAGCATAACCATTCAATGCCGATGAATCAATCTTATCAGTGAGTTTATGATTACCTGCAATAAAATCAACTGAATGAATACCATCTGCATCTATTTTAGCAATGATATTACCTGCTTCATCAACTATATTTAACTCTCCACTTCCATCTTGTAGAAATGGATTATCCTTCAAACTATCAAATGTGATATTATCTACTCTTTGTGAGAGTTCATTTGTCACATTAGGAGATATTGGAACATACCCAAGTGCTTTGAATATGTTCTCAGTATTTAATTCTCCTGATATTTGAAGTAGTTTATCTTGTAATTGTATATAAAATGTTGCCATATATTAAATTGGTATTATCTTATGTCACCGCTACAAATGTGTGTGACTCTATTTTGGGGATAATCAAATGGTATATTTTTAGAATTAGCAAATTCACCAAGTTTAATCAAAGCATTTTTTATTGCTGTATGAGATTGGGTTTCGTGTGTAAATACAACAAAACAATTCCAAGTATTCATAAACATCTTATTTGAATATCTTCTTTCTAATTCTGCTGTTATATCACCTGTATTACTTGGTGTGTGATATGGTGTTCCAGCAACCACAAGACTAAATCCAGCACCATTAAACCAATCCAGTCTCAAATCTGTACGATAAAATACTAATCCATTTGTGTAATCTGAAATATGGTCATTTTCCATACCATTTTTTTCATACAAAAAAGTAACATTTTCTTCTGAAAAATGATATGAGGTTCTTGCATCATCTGCACTCAAAAATCCTAATGCACCAAGTTTAGCATCACGCATACCTGTAATAGCATTTTTACTACCATAAAATTGATGTAATCTTGGCATTCTATCTATTGCCTCAAGTGAACCTGTTAGTTTGAAAATAATATCTACCATCGATTCCCAATCTGCAAGTCCTTGTTCATATGATGAATTTTGGTAATTACCACCATTAAAAGAATGCAAACCCCATTTTAACCAATTTGCAGTTTCGCCACCTAATTCTTTCTGATATTTAGTAGACACACTTGATGGTTTAGTTTGTAAATATAGAGAAAAAACAAAACCATATTTTTCGTGCATTTCTTTAAGCATCGCAAGAAAAGAATTATCCCAAGCACTATTCAAAGAACCTGATGCCAATGCATTTATTGTTGATGTTACATCATCAAACGACATATGAATACATTGAGAGTTTAATTTATTAGAATTAATCAAAATTTTATCCTCTATATTATTCAAATGTTCTGCATTTAATACCTGTCCGTCTGTAAAAATTTGTTTATTCATAATTTATAGTTTTGTTTTTATGAGATTATGAAATTATTTTTAATTGTTTCAATTTCATCTGCTGTAAAGTCAGTAGTACCACCATCATTCTTAAATGCAATAAATAAGTATTTAACTTCTGAAGGTATTACTTTAGATGCAGTTTCCCACTTCTTCATTGTAAACACTTGGTCACTTTGGTTTGCTTTTGTATCAGTATTATTTGCAAATGCTATTGTTGAATAGTATACAGCTTTACCTTCAAATGGTTGATTTAATGTTATTGTTTCCCCTCCATTAACCTTTAACACATATCCAACACTTACTGCACGACCCTTAACATCTTTTGGTTTGAAAGGAGAATCACCATTAAATGCTTTGCCTATAATAAATTGCATATCTGCAATGTTATCAACAACTACTGCATCACCATTTACAAATGTAAGAGTAGTGCCTGCGCCTGGTGTTTCAGGTTCCTCTGGTTTTACTGGTGTATCTGGTTCATCCTCACCTATATTCTCATTAATAGTAGCAACAACAATTCTCACATTACCTGTAACCTCTGCAATAGAAATTGTCATAACATTATCTACCACAGTTGGTGTAATAACCTCACCACCCATAGTTACAGAATATGTACCAAATGTATATCCCTCATCAAGAGTAATTGTCCAATTTACACTCGAATTCTTATCAACAAAATTCGGAATGTCAAATGTAGCACCACTACCAATGCTTTTAGAAATTATGTAGGTACTTAATGTACCAATGTTTGCAGAACTGAAGTCTGCCCCTTTAATTGTTATTATCATATTTTTATTATAATTTTTATTTTATTATTTTTGTCCTAATAACATTTGACCTAAAATAGCAGTTCCAAGCAATGCGGAAATAGTCGCTCCACCTTCTTCTGTTTCACTACCATCCAAAATAATAACAAGAGCACCCATAGCAATCTTACCTTCAGCATATGCAGTATCATACTCATCTTGTGTACCTACAAATACTCTACTTTGAAGAACATCATCTACATATGGCTTTTCAGCAAGATTAGAAATATCACCATCACCAAGAATAGATTGTCCATTTATCGTCTTAATATTGCTTCCACTAATTAAAGAATCTTGCTTCCCATCAACAACTTGTGATAATTTATCATGATAATGCTGTATATTGTCAAATGTTACTAACTTTTTTTCAGTTAATACACTCATATTTTTATGAAATTTTAATCGTATTTTTTAATGGTGCCACATAATTATGCAGTACCATAACATTATTCATTATGCAAACAAGCCATCAATGTCATCGTTTGTAGCATACTCCAAGTCGTCTGCCTGAAGTGCAGTAGCACCAGCTGTGGCACCTGAACGAATTGTCTCCAAGTCAGAAATAACATCCTGCTTTGTAGTCAATACATTATTTTTAAGATTCTCATGATATCTATTTAAACCTGTGATATCAACAATTAATTTGTTCTCCATATTTTTTTATTTTTTATTATATTTGTATAATCGATAATTTGTTTTATTTAAAAATACCATCTATATCCCCATCAGTTACAAAACCTAAATCTTCTTCTTGAAGTGCTGTAGCACCCTTATTTGCATTAGATCTTATAGTATCCAAATCAGAAATCCTTTCCTTTATCTCATTCACTTTATCATCTATATTATCCGATAAAGCATCACGAACAGATGATATGTACTTTTTAACAAGTTCATCATATTTCTTTAACCCATCATAGTCTAAATATCTCGATTTGTCCATTATCATATTTACTATTTTATATAAATGTTTTACTTAAATATTTATGTTTAAATAGGACAATCTGAATTTTTATATTTTTAAAATTTTTAAAAATAAATTTACATAAATATAATACAAATTTCCTAAACATATTATTCGTGGTCTAAACATCCACACATATACAATAAAAAATAATATAACATGGAAATTAGCAATAATTCGGGTATCGCGTTTCGGAATGAAAGAGGTATCAATTTTATGAATTACATCGAAGAAAATTACGAATCAATTAAGAGAAAACTTAAGAGAGTCCATAATGGATATAAAGAAGTTTTGTTCGATGAAGATGTGTTTCAAGATACTATTTTAAAGGTCAATGAATCACTGAAAGAAAAACAATTTAGCAAAGAAGTTCATGAGAAGTATTTTTGTGAATCTTTTAAACGAAACTTATTGCGAGAAAAATTGTATCATTTCAATTCCATGACCGATAAAGTGTATGACTTTGAAAATGTAGAAGAGTCTGAAGAAAAATTTATTGAGTCTGAAATTGATTTTAAGTTAGTTGTAGAAACATTGAAAAGAGAGTTTGGTGATGATCTGACAGAAATTTATATAGATTGGTTAAAAGGATATAAGATAAAAGAGTTAATTGAAAAATATGAAGTTAAATCCTGTTATTATCACATCAAAAAAATGAATGAGTTTATTAAAGATTTTTTGAAAAACAATTAAATAAATTATGGAGAAATAATAATTATTATTTCTCCTTTTCTTTTATCATAAATATTATAAATAACTATTTAATATGTCAATAGAAAAACACGATATTGTTATACCTTTAGGTGTTAAAAGTTTCGAAAATGAAAATTTTGAAATAAAAGTTGCTGTTGCAAGCATAAGAAAATATTGTAAGTTTGTTAATAGAATAATCATCGTTTCTCAAATCAAACCAATAAAAGAATTAGGAGATGATATTGTGTGGGTATATCAAGACGATATATATTCACATGATAAAGATGCTAATATAATTGAAAAGGTAAGAGCGGCGATTGAAAAAATACCAGACTTGACAGATGACTTCATAATGTGGAGTGATGATCAATTTATCACAAAAGATACTTATTGGGAAGATACTACACCAAGATATATGAAAATATACGACAAATCCACTAAACATTGGTTTGATGAAATGGCAAAAAAACGATTGTGGTATAGACGATTGATAAAATGCTTTGAAAGATTCCCAAATAACGGTTTCGGGTGTAAATTCTTTAACCCACATATACCAAGTCCTTTAAATAAATATAAATTTATTGATATGTGTAAAGAGTATCCATATCAAACAGAGAATGGAATAACAATCTATGATTTATATTATAATTTTATTTGTGAAGAAGGCGTTCCAAATTTTGATGAATATCATGTAGAAAAAGGAGAATTGGACTGGAAAGATTGTAGATGGGTTGGATATTTTAATTCAAGTATGAGAGTATTACCGTTTAGAAATAAATTAAAAAAAATGTTTTTATAAAAAATAAAGAGTGGAATTTATATTCTTAATTTTATTAATTCTATTAAAATTTATATAATATATATAACAAAATAAATATAAATATCTATTATAAAATAGAAATAAGTATTAAAAATATTTTCCATAAATACTGTATAAAAGATATTAAAATATTAAACTTTGAAACTTGTTGAGCAACATATAATTAAAAAGAACAATATTTACTATAAAGAATTGGATAAATTATGTTTTTTATCCAAAAATCTTTATAATATTGCATTATATGAGATTAGACAACAATATTTTAAAGATAAAACATTTTTAAATTATTATTCTGTAAATAGATTGTTACATGATAGGCATGATGAAAATTATTTTGCTTTACCATCAAACACTTCACAAGAAACACTTAAATTAGTAAGTAACAATTATAAATCATTTTTCAAATCATTATCTTCTAAAAAAGTTGATAAAGTAAAAATACCTGGTTATTTAGATAAAGAATCTGGAAGACAAGTTGTTGTTTATAATAAAATGACATTAAGTAAAAATTATTTAGATAAAGGTATTATTAAACTTCCTAAATCGAACATAGAGTTTAAATCCAATAAATGTAATAAAATTTGTCAGGTTAGAATTATTCCAAGTAACAACCATATTGTTTTAGAAGTTATCTATGAAGAAAATGAAGCGATATTAAAAAATGATAATGGTAAATATTTATCTATTGATTTAGGTATCAATAATTTAGCAACATGTACATCTAATGCTATAAATAGTTTTATTATTAATGGTAGACCTGTAAAATCTATAAATCAATACTACAATAAAACCAAAGCATATTTACAATCTAAACTAAAAAATAAATACACAAGTAATAAAATTTATAAATTAACTTTTAAAAGAAATAATAAAATAAAAGATTATTTTCATAAAACTTCTTCCTATATAGTGAATCAAGCAGTTTCTAATGACCTAAATACCATTGTCATTGGTAAAAATGTAGGCTGGAAACAAGACATTAATATAGGAAAGAAAAATAATCAAACATTTACTCAAATACCATTTGACCTATTAATTAAGTTAATATCATACAAAGCGAAGTTAAAAGGAATAAATGTAATACTACAAGAAGAAAGTTATACCAGCAAGGTATCATTTTTTGATAACGATTATATTCCTACTTATGGTGTAGATGATGATAAACTTAATACTTCGGGGAAAAGAATTAAACGAGGACTATACAAAACAAAAACATCAGCATTGATAAATGCTGATGTTAATGGTAGTCTTAATATTCTAAGAAAATATCTAAAAGTATCTTCCGATCAAATAATTAATGTAGGAAGTAGAGGGTTTGTGACTAACCCATTGGTAGTTAATATCTAACTCACCAAAAATAAATAATATTAAAATATTTTAATGAATTTTAATAATATTAATATTATTTGATGTCATAATGACATTATCATATCTACCAAATTAGGCTGAGGACTGCAATCAAACTTATCTTTTCTGATATTAGTATGTGTAAGTAGTCCTTTAACTTTTCCTTTATATGCATCAACATGATAATCAAACGCCTTGATAGCACCTTCTTCTTTTATCCATTTATACAATCCTTCGTGTAAATCTATATTGTCTCGTTCTGCAATATACAATAACAAATCTCGCACTGCTCTTATTTGTTCATCAGAATACTTGTGCCAAGATAAATAACCTCTAAATTTAGAACTTAATGAAACAGTTTGATCCAAACTCACTTTTGCACCTGTATATGTCTTACCTTTATCTACATATCCAAAATTACAAATCTCAATACCAACAGAATGTGTATTCATATATGAAGAACCAGATGAACCTATATGGTATCCTTGACAGCCTTCTGGGAATGCTCGCACAATTTGTCCGTCATACTTTGTATTACCTGTTGTGCAATTCTGTCCACCAACGACAAATTCGGTAGCGACTTTGCCGAGAGAATCTTTCGCCCACCAATCAACAACTGCTCTTGGATTTGGAGCACCAGCGGTATGATGTAGAATGATATAATCATTTTTATAATTGCCTTTAAGATATTCTCCTTTTGGCAAATGATATTCATCTATATCAAGAACTAAAGGGTTTGGTTGGATTATTGTTAAATCTGTATCAAAATTAATATTTAAAGCGTTTAATGTATTTTTACCAACAATGCCATCAGGATATAAACCATGCTTTTTTTGAAATTCTTTGACTGCATTTTCTGTTTGAGCACCAAATATACCATCTGCTTCTATACCCAATGCATGTTGAATTTGTTTAACCTCGTTACCACGAGAACCTTTTTTCAATATCATTGTAATATAAATGTTTTATATAGATATATTTATGTTTTGTAATATTTTACATAAATAATATATACCAATAAATGGTAAGTTTAATTAAAAATAAATGAATATTTTATGGCGAACGCAAGAATTAGTAATTCATTAAGTTATTTTTTAGAGCAAGCACTTATATTAGAAAAAAATAGTCTTGAGACTGTTTCAAAAGTGAGCGATGCGGTTACTTCACAAAAAGATACTGTTACTATAAGTTTAACAGATCCTAATAATCCATCAGAGACGATAACATATTCTATTCCTTCATTTGGATATTTAAAATCTGAAATCGAAAGATTGGACAGATCTATCAAATCAATGTCTAATATAGATTCAAATACAGGTAGTAGAATTAGGTTGTCTGATGGAACATATAGAAAAATTATTGCGAGCAAGATTGCTTCGGAAGCACCAACAATTACACACACAAACAATGTAACAAATTTCAATTTCAAATCAAATTGGTTATTTGAAGACATGATGGATCCATATTTATATGCAAATGTGGATTTAACTGGTTGTGTCCCTAATGAAACAGAAAGAGTGATAGTTCAAAGATATATTCTTAATTGTGTAAATACAAAACAATTAAATTATTTTGATAATATTAAAACTAATTCTACAAATATTGATTACAAAAGTTTTTTAAAAGGATTATTGAATAATAGTATCACATATATTCTTGATGAAAATTATTATGATCTACCACCTATTAGAAGAAGATATAGTGGGGAATTTGAAATAAGCAGAATTCTTGATAACACATTATCTTCTGATGGTAAAAATATCCTTGGTAGAATAGTGTTGAAAAGTCTTCTTTATACAGATAACAATAGTGGTATTGAAAATACAGTTACACTTCAAAAGAATAATATTCTTGAAATTAAAGAAACACCTGTAACTACAAGATATATAGTTACAAATGTTGATGCTGCCACAAATGAAGTTAAACTAAAGAGATTAGAAGGATATACACCTATTACAAATACAACCATATTTAAAATTAGTTCTAATCAAGTAAAGAAAATAAACATAGAAATACCTGTTAGTTTTGATAGACGAGAAGTAATTTTCGTCAAAGCAATCGACCCAGATTCTAACATACCTTCAAACAAATGGTCTCCTGGTATTGCATTTTATACCAATGATCTAAAATACACAAGTCCACAAGGTGTTACAAGCAGATTAGATACATTTTATCAAAAAAATGTTGTAGATTTTGGTAATATAATACTTTCATACTCAAAAGATTATTATCCAAGTATTATTGAAGGTATTAAACCAGACGCTCCTGTTTTACATTATGATGCGGAGAATGATAGTGCAAGTGATTTTAAAATTGTTCAAATTAACAAGCAATTATCAGAAGGAACCGAAACAAACACATTTAAAAAACTTATTGCAGATAAAGAAAATGCTTTGAGTCAAATAAATAATAATAATAAACTGATTGAGGAACAAAAAGAACTTATTCAAACAACCAAGTTTACAACAACAACTGAAAAAATAAATGCACAAAATAAACTTGCTGAATATGTTAAGAACCAAGGGACATATACTTCATTATATAATAGTATTGTAAATCAAATTAAGTCTCAATATGCAGCAACTTATAGTGAGAAACCTAAATATAGAGTTAGAGGATTTTGGAGTATACCTTCTCCAAAAATAAGTCAATCATCAGGTCCTCAACAAATCATTCAATTCAAAATAAGATATAGATATTTGAGTGAAAGTGGTGTTGCTAATAAAGAAGAAGAATTTACTTATCTTGATGGAACAACTAATGCAACAGGTAGATTCTCTAATTGGAATGAAATACTTACTCCATTACGTCGTAGAATAAAGGGAAAAGATGGAATATATAGTTGGGAAAAGATGAACACTGCCGATCCTGAACAAATCAATATCAATCAACTTGACCTACCTATCCAAAATGGAGAGCAAATTGAAATTCAGATTAAATCTATAAGTGAAGCAGGATTTCCATCAAACCCAATGGAATCAGATTGGAGTGAACCTATAATTATCGCTTTTAGAGATTTCCCTGAACTACAAGGAGATGATATATCTGAAATCATTGCACAAAATAGAGTGGATGCTTCTGTTGCTAATATTATGGATAGTTTTACTGGAAATACAAATGCACACATGTCGTCAAGTTTTTATACCAATGACAAATATTTTGCACATAATGCAGAAAGCATTACTTCTGGATTCTTAAGTCCAGAACAAACTCCTATTACCCTATATGATAAACTCTACGATTTACAAAATCAAATTAGTGCTATTAATGAGCAGATTGAAAAATCTACAGCTTCTGTAGATGTAAAACTTATTGACGGAGAGGACAATAGTAAGATATATACTTTAACAGAAGGCGGAACTACTTATATAAATGCGGGTAATTATTTAGAAGATAAAAATAAAATAGATACAAACGAAAAGAATGGTGTTATTATAACAAAAACATATTATATAAGCATATCATCAGATTTACAAAGCGGATTAGAAATTTTAAGCAAAATACCTGGTGATAGATTATCAATGTGTCCAAATAGCATATCGGAAGTTAATAATCTTATTTCAAAAGAAAAAAGCGACATTATAAAAAGAAATGATTATAAGAATTACGATAACATTCTTACTCCCAATTCTATAACAAGTGATTACTATAGGACAAAAGGTAGATATGACCTTGTGCCTATCAATTTAACCGCTTCTGATGTCATTGATTATCAAATATGTTCGCCTAATATGTACCAATCTGCACAATGTAAGGGTCAGTTTATATATTCGAGATTCAGAAATGTATCAGATACATTTGATATGTATGCTAATACAGACACAAATGGATTATCAAATTTTGATATAAATGCAGAATTTTTAAATGGCGAGAATATATACAAATTTAAACAAAATAAACAAGACAATAATTTCTGGATAGAGAGATTTAATTTTTATAGACCAAATGCAGATAAAAGTGGTAAATATGGATATACAGGAACAGATATTACAGAAATATCATCCAAAGAAATAAAAGAACACTTATTTAAGTATATTGTAGAGTTATATGATAATTTAACTGGTTCCGCACTATCATCCATTTTGTATTATACTGAAGAAGATGAAATAATTTACATGTGGAAATATATCGAATCTATAAAAGATAATGGTGAAACTTATCAATCATATGCAGCAAGAAATATTATAACAAATAAAATTCCAGAAAATCCAATAGATGAAAGTGTTGAAATTAAGGGATTGTATTATACAGATTCTAATGGCGATTTTAATATATATGCAGATGGTCGAAAAAAGAATTATACCAAGATAATAAACTACGATTACACTACTAAAACCCTCAAATGGAAATGGGTGGATACACATACAAATACTGGAAACACAAAAGAAGGAACTGATATTTTTAAGTTAGATGATAATTTCCGATATATAGTAGAAAAAATAGATGCAAACGGTCAAAAAATGAGTATACAACATGACGGTGCAATAAAAATATCAAACTCGTTTGATGTCATTAAACAAATTGAAGTTGTTCTTAATAGACTACCAAAAACATTTAATAAATCAAAAACTGCTTTGAAAACTTTATATAGTGATTCAAAAGTGCTTATGCGATTAAACAATTTAACAAACGCAGAAATAACAAAAGGAAATACATTGATTAAAAATAATGTTTTAAAACAAAGTTTAGTAAAAGCAAACAAAATAGCCGCAAGATCTTCATTTGATGTAAAAACTGTAAAGACAGCAACCTTAAATCAAATAGAACCAAAAATACAAACAGCATATGGTTTTTCAGATCTTGGTAAAATAAAAAACCTTAATGTTGATGGATATCTTTCTATGGATGATGGTAGTTATGTAACTACTCACAAAATTGGATATGATGAAATTGATAGATATAGAACTGGTTCAATATCTTGTGATTCATATTTATTTTTAAGTCCAACAAACCACAGTGAAATACAGGTCAATGGTGATACAAATAAATCAAATATATTTATAAAATCAAATGAACAGTTAATGGTTCCTATAACATATCAATATAGAATGGAAGACTATAATGGTAACATATTTGGTAATTCTGGATATAAATCAACAGATCCAATTGTTAAAAATACAAAATTTGCAAATATTATTGGTATAGATATCTGGATGAACACTTTAAGTGATACACCTAAACAATATGATATAGTTGTATATAGCACTTATAACAAGGATAACTCAAGAACAACTGGAACAATTACTAAAAAACTTCAATAAAAAAGAGAGAACTTATGTTCTCTCTTTTTATTATATACTCTTCAATATACCATAAGCATCAACCAAATCATCAATAGGTTTAGGTTGTTTAAAATCAACACCATTTGATTTACAATATTTCCAAAATTCACTTTTTGTCAATTCATCATCCTTTAACCTATTATCTATGAATGCTTGTATCATATCTTCTTTTTTTGCATTTCCTTTACCAAACAACATTTTTTTACCTTCTGTTGGTGAAATAATATTTAAACAATCCGAACCAAAATTTTCTATCAATTTCATTCTTAAAAAAGAATTATACATTGCAAGATCTAATGTTGATGATGAAATGCTACCATATGAAAATCCTTCAAGACCTATAATAACATCATCATCTATGATTGCTTTCAACTTATCAATTATAAGATTTGAAATCATTAAAGCATCTGCCATTTTTGTTTTCTGCTCATATCTATAATTGCTGTCATCAATCTTTCTTGTATATGGAATAATATCTATAATTTCACATAAATCATTATGATATCTATAACTTTTTGACTTTGAATGTTTCCAGTCTTTACCACCATCGCTGAAAAAACTTATGAAATTATACTCTCCATTTTTATATACACATATCGCTGGACTCGTAAGCGAAAAATCTATTCCAATTTTTATCATTGCTTCAAACTCTTTTTAATAAATTGTGATTGTGCATCCATTATAGTCCCATTAAGAAAATAATTCTCATCACAAAACTTACCAATTACTCTATAAACTTTTGAAAAAGGTAATGAATAAATAGCAGTTACATTTTCTACTTTATATCTCTTAATAGCATTCTTTATAAAGAATGACTCTGCAGATTTACATATAATTTTATAATTAAAATTTTTTATAACAGTCTGTTTATCTGCGTGTTCAACACCAGGATAGCGATTGATATTATCCCATATCTGATCTTTATACCATTTGAAATATGTTTCAATAAACTTCAATCTAACCTTTAATGGCATAACACACAAATCAATACACAGATAAGAATTAGGATCTTTTTCAGATAGTCCCAAACTTATAATCACAGGTCTGCCGTTATATATCTTATCTGATTTTGGTTGATAGTTCAATATATAAAAACGACCTGGATAAAGAATAACCGTATCACATTTTTTAGCATCTGTCTTTATATCAAATTTATCACCACTTTTCACAAAATAATCAAACCATTGTAAAATATCGTAATTTTCTGCCATTTGTTTGTTATCTTTTATTTACGAATTATATTATATTTATGGCACAAAAAACACTAAAAGATATAGTTAAAGAAGATAATAAATTGAGAAAATTTAATCTCATTAAACATAATAAGTATGATAAAAATACATGGGAGTTCTATATCACAGACGAAAGATCTCCATATAGTGGTTGTGTAGAATATCTATCCGAACATCGCTATCAGATGACTACAATGAGACACAATAATCATTTCTTCTTAATATATAAAATATATATGGAAGATGGAAAAGAACCAGAATATTTAGTTGATATCAGAAAAGCAAATCATAGAAACTCTGTTGAAAAGTTCGTAAATTCAATAGCAGAGTATAGTGTATATTCAAATGATATATCTATTGTAAAAAATGCACCATCATTCAAAATATCACAGCGAGAAATGAAATATCTGAAAATAGATAACTTTCTTGATCTGTGTCATAAATTTGGTAATTTTTCTGCTATTGGAACTGGATTAACAAGAGATATTCGCAATCTTATTGTGCTTGATATTGATGTTGATTGTGATACGGATAGCAATAAAGCAGAAGTTAATAGAATATTATTAGAGTTTGCAAAATGCAATGCGTTACCTGATTTTATTATAAAAAATCATGCGTCACATCATATACAGATGCAATGGCTTGTAAAAGATGTTCAATATAAAAAAATGAATAACAATGTCATTAAAAAACTTATTAAGACATTAAATGAAGATGAAAATAAACGAAAAGAAATTAATATTTTCGGAACAAATTTTACAGAACTAACACAATGGGGTATTGATTATCGAAAATTTTCTAACGCACTTACATTCATAAGTAAGAAATATAAATTCGGAGATAAAAATTATAAATATTGGAAAGCAAAAAACTACGAATCGGCAAGACTTGGTTTATACGACCTTGAACTGATGATGCCATATTACAGGGATGGTGAAATAAAATATCTATCCAAAGAAGAGATGGATTCACTGTTGGAAACAAAAGAAGCAAGACAGGAATATTATAACGAGGCACCTACCATTATAGAACTCTATCAAAAAACAAAACATCTTATAAGTGAGCACATCAAAAAGATTGATGACAAAAAAATTAAAAGAATTAAGGATGAAGATGTTGAGATGGAAGAAAACGTCATCAAGAGAAATAAGATGGTGGTATCTAAAGAAGATATTGAAAATGGAGATTTTGGCAAATCAAGAAATACATTTGTTCTGAATTGTACTCGAACAATGACATGGCGGATAGCAAGAAAATATAAATTTAGGAATTCTAATGATATTATATCATTAAATGAAAAAGAACATAATAAATTCAAAAATGAAATTTTATCGGCAGTAAAAGAACTGTTTGGTAAAATGGATGAAAAATATAATGGTATATGGCCAGAAACAACAAATCACGGCAAATATACAAAAGAAGAATTTGAAAATACATTTAATAATTCATTTACATATGCTATAAGCATGATTAATGACTTTTATTATACAGATGAACAAAGAGAGCAGAGTATTGAAAGTCGCAGATTATCAAAAAATGTAAATATTTGTGTGTTATATCGAGTGATGAGTAAAAATAATAAACTGAAAAGAAAAGAATTATGGGATAAAACAAATCAGGCATTAAGCAACGGAAACCATAAGAAAATATCATTTGGTAGTTTTAAGAGATATTTGAGTGAATTAAAAAATATGAGCGGTGATGAAATAAAGGAATTGCAAAATGATATAGAATATATCCAATCGGAACGAAATAAAGAATTATTAGATGCATTGGAAAGTTCGGAAGAGAATAGCAAAAAAGTAAAATTATGTAAAAAAAGATTAAATCAAGTCAATATAAAATTAAAATAGGAGAGCAATCTCCTATTTTTTTTATACCATAAATATCTATATATCAATTTTTTTGTTATATTTATTATATATTAAATTTTAAAATAAATGCTATTACATATTGATGACACAAAAAAATATCTTGTAATTGATCGTTGCACACAAGTAGAATACGATCAATTAATTCTTTCGTATCAGAAATATGCAAAAAAATATAAATTTCATCCGAAATATAAAAGTGGTCTTTGGGACGGTAAAATAAATTTTATAAAAGGTCAATATATTCCTGCAACAACATACAAATATCTTTTTGATTTGTGTAGCGAATATAATTTCGACTGTGAAATAAATGGTTTAGAATCCATCATAGACGAAGATATTAATTTTGAAGATTTCAAAACTTGGGTTGATGATTTTTTCAAAGATACTAAATGGAAACCAAGATACTATCAAATAGACTCCGCTTATAACATAATCAAATATAGACGATGTATGGGGAATAGTTGTACAAGTTCTGGTAAGACTTTATTATCGTTTATGATATTTGCATATTTGCTTACACATAAAAAAGTTAATAAAATATTAGTTGTTGTTCCAACAGTTGGTCTTGTATTACAAACATCTGGTGATTATGAAGAATATAATTCGGATAAACTTCCTATCAATATACAACAAGTATATTCAGGATGTAAATATAGAGAAAATACAAATATAGTTGTCGGAACATATCAAACACTTACAAAAGAACCAAAAGAATTTTTTGATCAATTTGATTGTGTATTTGTAGACGAAGTTCATAAAGGTTCTTGCACATCTATCCAAAAAATTTTAGATAATTGTAACTATGAATATAAATTTGGATTGAGTGGAACAATTCCAAATATGAAAACTGCAGAAGGTCTTACACTTTGTAGTAGTCTTGGACCGATAGTTTTCAATATAACCGCATCACAATTACAAGATGAAGGTTATATATCTAATTGTAAAATAACGCAAGTTAGACTCAATTATACAAGTGATGAACAAAAAGAAAGTTTCAAAAACGCCAAAAAACAATTATCTAAAGTTGGTAAAGGTGCTGACATGTATCGCATTGAAACAAAATTTATTAACGAATCACAAAAAAGATTCAATGTTATAACTAAACTAATTTCTAAAACCGATAAAAATACAATGGTTTTATTTAAAGAGATTGACTATGGAAAGCAATTGTTCAAATGGTTAAAAGAAAACACCAATAAAATGGTTTATTACATTGATGGACAGATAAGCACCGAAGTCCGAGAAGAAATTAGAAAACGAATGGAATTAAAAAATGATGTTATTTTAGTTGCAAGTTTCGGAACATCAAGCACAGGTATTTCTATCAATAATATTTTTAACATATTCTTTGTAAGTAGTTATAAATCAACATCTACCATTCTCCAAAGTATCGGTCGTGGATTGAGAAAAAGTGATGCTATTGGAAAAGACTTTGTGAATATATATGACATATCTGATGATTTATATACTGGGTGCTATGAAATGAGTCACGCAAGAGAAAGAATTAAAATATATGAAAGTCAATGTTTTCCTTATGATGTTAAAAAACTTAAAATATAAGAAAGAGAGGAACTTAAATTCCTCTCTTTCTTTTTATTGCGGTTTAAATGTATATTTATTTTTACCTGTATTGATATTTATTCTTTCATTAATATATTCTTTATAATTCACTATAGATTGTTCGTCATTATCATTAATCATAAAATCATAATATACAACACTATACTGATCTACTGGAATAAATACAAAGTTATCATCTAACGGCGAACCATTATATTTAGGCAATATAATATTTTTACCTAAACCATAATATCCAATAACAAATGAACTACTGTTGTTTTTATGATTTGCCGTTGTTAAATCATTCACAGCAAAACTATCATCAAACACACGACCATTTAAGAATATTGTCAATATACCAGATACAAAATTATCTAAATAAACTTCCCTGTTTTTAATAGCAATTGGACAACCATAATCTTCAATCATATTATATGCATTCTTTCTACCACACAGATTTAAATCAACATAAAATCTATCAATAAAATCATTCCAACCGTTTATTGTTGATATACCAACATCTATTGTCCATGTATTTACTTTTTCAATTGATGACTCTATTATATCAGTATAATATCCTCTTTGATGTCCAATTATATATTTATTACTAAAATCAATATCTTGGTTATTTTCAATGAACACATGTTTAGCATCACGAACATTTTCCCACTTTACACTCTTATCAGTAGTAAAATAGTATTGATTATGATATTCCAAACTCAAATTTGCAATATTAAAATCTCTATTTGTTTTATATCCATTAATATTAACACCATTTGGTTTTATTGGCATGTTCCAATGTTTTGGTAAATTATACCTAAAATTAAATATATTCATCAAACTTTTACTTGATGTGAAATTAGCAGGAACATACACAAACTGTCCAAGATTTTTATCACCACTAACAGGTTTTCTCTTCTTTAACATACCATCATCATCTCTAAATACAACACAATATGTTTCATTATCACTATCGCTGTCAGATTCTATTTCAACAATATTAGTTATATTATTCAAAATTGAATTATCCAATCCACCTTCACTATCATAATAATACTCAAGATTTGGCATTATATTGACATTCTTGAAAATATTTGGAATAGGTTGATTATTAATCTTCTTTGTTAAATTTCTTGGTATAACACCGATAATATTTGAATTTGCAAATATGCTATCTATTGTTGCGGTGCTATTACATCCATATAAGAAATCTGGTGGTAAGCAACAATAAGTTTTTTGAATTGTATTGTTATTAGATTTATTTTCAGGATCAAAAGGCATATTATCTTTAGTATTACCATAATATGTAAAATCTTGTAATAAATCATGATTGTTTAATGTATAATCGCCTATTTCATTATCTGATATGAAATCCGTATAATTATCTAAACAATCGTCAAACACATCATTATCAAGAATATACTTTTCATAAGAATTAAATATGATATTATACTTATAATACACAAATCCATTTTCGTCATGTTTATTTTCTTCACCATCTCCTGTTGAAATATAATTTCTATAACCGATGATATTTACATTTGATTCACTATTATGATCAAACCAGTTTTTACAATTTACAAATTTTGTATTATAAAAACATTCTTTCAAATTACTTATATCAGATTTATATGTATATTCATATAATTTAGCAACATCTGATTGATTTTCTGATAATAAAATATCAGATTCTTTGTAATTTTTACTTCGCTTACAGAAATAATCATATGTAAGAGGTGTTGATAAATATGTGTTTGCAAATGTTCTTTGTGCTATAGTAAAGTTAGGTAATTTTTCAAAGAAAGATCTTCCTAAATTTAAAACACCACCTGTATATATACCTTTATCTCCTCCATAAGAATTAGCAAATGGTTTGTAGTCACTTGTACAATTTTCAAATAAGAAACTTATATTTATAATATTATCTAAAGTTTTTTCTGTTTCAAACTTAATTTCTTCATTATTATATTCTGTAATTGTACAATAACTAAAAATATTTGTTAATCGTTTGAAATCTTTATTTTTTTCATTCGTTGCTATCTCTACTATCTTTTCAAGAACTTTTTTGAAATTATTATAAGTAATTGTTTTATTTACTCTAAAACCATTTGATAAATTATTACTTGTTTGTCCTTCAAATAGACTTGTAACACCTTCTGTTACATTCTCATCCCAATTAAAGAAATTATATAAATCTATTACTTGAGTGCTATTATTAATATAATCATCATTAAAACTATTACTTATTGATGTTATATTTTTACAAGGTCGCAACAATCCTTCAATATTATAATTACTCAATTTACCATTAAGAAAATTAGATATAGTCTTAACATTTGGAAATAAATTAAACATACCTCTAAAATCAATAATACAATCATCACCAAAATTTAATGAATTGATAGAAGTAATATTATTATATGCCAATATAATATCATCAGTTTTTGTATGGTAGAAAAATTTACATATATCAAACGCTCCATTCAATTCTCCTGCGGTTTTATATTGATTTGAAATTCCATCATATTCATATATAATAAATTTAATACCTGAATAAGTTTCTAATCTATATGATATATTTTCCAAAGCATCGCTTGAAATATCTACCCCAGAAGACATATTTGATTTTATAAACGAATTCCATGATAATCCATTTTCGGGATTATTTTTAGTAGCAGGTAAACTTAATAATTGTTTAGATATAAATGTTACACCCGTATTCTCATACATTCCAGAAATATCAGTTAAAGAAGTGTATCCATCTAATTTAGGACTATATTTGCGATTTTTATAATCAGAAGCAGCGTCAACTTTAGTATATATTATATCTTTTCTTCCTTTAAAACATCCAGATAATGATGTAATTTTTTCCTTAACGCTAACAGGAACACATGTTTCAATAAACCTAATAGCGGTTTTCATATTAAATTTAGCATCATCTGCTGAATTGGTTGATGAACCAGACATATAAAATGTATTTTCCAAAGATGTACAATTTTCAGAAACAGTGATATTTGTATATGCTATGTAATTTCCATTACCTATCATTTCTAAACCCTTATTCCAATCACTTCTTACCATATTGTAATTAGGACAATTGTTGAAAGCACCATCAGAACATAATATTAATTTAAAACCTTTAGGATATATTGGGAACATTACATTTTCATAATCACCCACACCTTCAATATAATCATCTGCGGGAGTTTTATCATCTTCATCTCTGAAAGCAGGTAAAATACCTGTATCAATCCATTTCAAATTGATATTATTATTCATACCATCAGTTTCAATATCATGATCTGGTAATTTAATATGAACTAACTTATCACAATTTTTAAGGGTAACTCTTTTTAAATTAGGATAATTTGTAAAGTCAAATACACCCGATGTACCTTCAGTACCTAATGATATTTTATCTAACTTCGATTCAACTTCATCTTTTCCAATTTTCATCAAATCGATATATATTTCTTCAAGAGCACCATCTATTGAAAGATTTTCAAGGTTATTACAACTTTCTATACGAACTTTTCTAAATCCGACAAGACTCAAATTTTTCAATCTTGTGTCACCAGATATTGAAAATTCAGACAAATCACCTGTATTAAAATCAGAATCAAAAAGAGAATCAGAATCTTCACCATCCCATTTAGAATTATTTTTAATACGAATATCTTCTATATTAGTATTATTACAAATAAACTTTCCAGTAACACCAGTTATATCAAGAAGATTTAATGTTGTTTTATGTTTTTCATCAACACCACTTATAATAAAGTTTTCACCAGTTAAATAATCACTACCAGAAACCACAATACCATTATTAAGTGAATTAACACCAGATATATTAACATATTGTAAGTTAGGGAAATTTTGGAAATTTCCATAAAATCCACTTTTGGCAATATTGATTTTCATTAATGATATACATCTATCACTAATCAATAACTCACCACCCATGTTTTCAATATCCAATTTTATTTCTCTAACAGATTTAGCATCTATAGTAAATCCACCAGTATAATTGCTAACTTTAGATCCACCATATGTTATCTTTTCAATATTATCAGATATAATACTTTTATATTGGGTAAACATACTTTCTATTTTATTCACAGAATTAAACATTCCAGAACCATAAAATCTGGCAGCAATTGATTCGCCAATATTTTCAAAAAATATTAAATTAGGTTTATCAACACCACCTGGTAACAAATACATTTTTGCATCATCTGTACCTGTTCTAAAAATAAATGGAGTATGTTTTGGTGCATATATTTCAACTTCACCACTAAAATTAGATAGTGCAGTATTGTGTTGATTGCTATCAAATGCTGAATGCAAAATAGTAATATCATTATTATCCGATAACTTATCTTTATATTCATTACCCGGACCTGGAACCAATAAATTTCTATCATTATATACAGGAACTTGTAATCCATTAACATTCATCATAACATCTATAAAACGAAGTCTCTTTGTTAGCCAATTTTTAACTTTTATTCTACGACTACCATTAAATGCAGCAGCATTCGCAAGATATTGTTCTATTGGTTTATCATTGCTATCAAATGTTTGTCCATTATATAAATACTTAACTCTATAATTTAAAGACGCTAAATATTCAAATGTAGATGTTATACCAGATTTAAAATAATTATTAATAAAATAATCAGCACTTCTCAATGCACCTTCAGAATTTCGCAATGCCGCCCAAAAGTTTTGAGGATAATGGAATAAATTAGATTCATATTTTTCTTCTGAATCTGGCAAAGATTCAAAAATTGGTTTCGCATATTTAATTACGGCAAATAAATAACTAGAAGTAAAGTCAAATCCTTTACCACCTTCTGAACTATCCCAATAATCATTTTCTTTTACAATCTCACCAACTTTATTTTTTTCATCCATTTTAGAATACCAATAATCAGTAGCGGCGAGATATGAAATCTTTTCTTCACCATCATTCGCTTCTTCAAGAGCACAGTCCATATCATAGAATGCACAATGGAAATTATAACCATCTTCCTTACTTCTGAAATTTTTTAGATTCATGTTCTTTAAAACAGAATCCACCATACCAAATGCCATACATATTGTATAATATTCAGATGCTGAAGTAAAATTCAATATTGGTTTATTTGCATTACCATCTTCAAGAGTGTATGTAGTAATTAATTTTTTCAAATCAATATCACTCACATTATCAAAATCTTCTTCTGTTTCATACCATTCGATATTAGAACCAAACTCGTCAGATATATTATTATACTTCTTTTGCCATTTTGGGTGTGGAATTTTTTTCTCATTATATCTGTTTATACATCCATATCCATATACAGTATCTCCATTATCGTCAATTGTAAACTCTCTAGAAGGAACAAAATCATTAACTCTACCAACTCGTTCGAAGCAGAACTTACCTGCTTTTGCAACACCTTTAACTAAATTTTGTAATGCTGTCTGTGCACCATCAATATCTGTCGCTGTAATTTTGCTGTCATCACCAAACATACAAGCATTATTACCTTTCGTTTTCTTAAATAACAAAGTTTCATCAAATTGATGAAAATCAAATTCTGGATAATTATCTTGGATTTCACCGACAGCAATATTTGGACTCAATACACCTTCTCCGACAGCAAATGTAAATACCTTATCTTTAAAATATTTAGAAGAATTTTCGTCTTGAATATTATAAAACACTCTCATAAAATCACTTCTATTTTCTTGTACATCTACAATACCACCAGTATAACCAAGATTATAATAAGAATTTCTACCAAGGTTAAAATTATATATACCAAAATAATATGTCTTTGTAATATCAGTTATACCATCAATATCCTTACCTTTACACATGAAGTATAACAATACAGGTATGCCCTCCAATGTGTTTTTTACAAATTTTTTAGCATCTGCAGTAGCATCTGGGATATTTGTATCTATTTTTGTACAAACATCATTAACAAACTTACCGATAGATGTGTTATTAGCATGAGCACTATCTGCGATATCTGCTTTTATAGTCCATTCAATATCTGGTAAAAATGTTTTATTATCTTCAATATCAAATTTAGGACTAAACAATATTTTGTCTTTTCCACTTTGACTTTCACTTTTAATTCTCAATGAGTAATTTTTAATTCTATTTCTCATTGTAGATGTTCCCTGAAGATCAATTTCCCATGAACCTGTAATATTCTGATTATTTGTGTTATCTTTAAGACCACTTGGAATATTAACCAAATGTTCGCTCATATTACCTATAGCACCTGCTGGTATCCAATATAAATCTATCTTTCTACTACCGAATGTTGTATCTCCATTTGGTCTACCTGCCCACATCAATTCCATAAATTCTGATAGCGATTTTTGAGAACCATTTTCACAATCATAACTAAATACAACTGTAGGCAATTCACTTCTATTTGCAATATCCATTATAATTGATGAATCGACAACAACATTCGTTCCGTCAAACAAAATACGATTCATATTTTCTTTGATGAATATCTCACCTTCTGTCAAACGATTTTCGTTAGAACCAGAATTTACATATTTCTCTTTATACGATAACCAATATTGATATGCATATGCATCTGGATTGAATTTGGTTGTAACACCATTGTATGTATATGATGGTGAAAAATATTGAATATTAATTAAATTATAACATATATTAATATTATTTAACACCAATTTATTAACAACGGATGATACAGAATATGTAGATCTATCTACAGATTCTATTAATCCATCAATATACAAACTATCCTCAAATACAGGAACGCCATCTGGACTATCAGATAAATTTCTAATTATCTGAACTAAATGATATTGACTATTATCATTTTTATTTAAAATTTCTGTAGGTATAGCAATCTTATTAATTTCGCTATCTACATTTGTAAATAATCTCGTTGTTCTCAACGGATACTTCGCATCTGTTGTAGATGATGTTGTATATATATCTACAATTTTAGCATTTTCAGAATTAATATCACTAACTTGAATACCAAAAGTTATTACAGTGCAAATATTATCTGTAATACCACCCCAGTTAGATTGAACTAATTCGATATGTTTCGACGAAGTTGTTAAACTTAAAACTCCATCACCAGATGATAATGCTGGAAATGATTTATATGTATCGCTACCTTGATTAGATCTAAAGTAACTATCCATAACAACATTATATCTATTGCTATCAAACCAATCACATTCAGACTTAAAAGACTTTACAAATACATATTTATAAAATTCTTTATCAATATTAGACGCATCACCTTTAGTTCCTTTTGTTGTAATTTTAATTTGTTTTATACCTCCTGTTGGAAATGTTACTGAAACACCCTTAACAGATTCTATTTGTTCTGTTAATTGATCGCTTTCAGATATATTCAACCTATTCCAGTCTATAATATCACCATTATCATTAATAACAGCATCATATGTATTGAATACAACATTATATGAACTTGGTATAGAAGACATAACACCTTCAAATACCTTACAATACATCATTAAAGATGAACCTTGACTTATATGCTTATATGGGATACCATCTTTACCATTTTTTATATCAGATTTTAGTAACTCAATATCATCATATAAAACATCGCCAGCAGTTCTTACATTAATATACAAGTCAGATGGAACAATACTAAATAAGAAACTTCTTATTCTAATAACTTCTCTACCAGTAATTTTATAAGAAAGTGTTGCTTTTAATGTATATGTTCCCATATATTTGTTTTGGAGAATCGGTTCATTATTAATAAATATTTCACAATTCTCACCTTCAATTGGTATATCCTTATTTTCGCTACCTTCGTAAATTACACCAATACCATCAATTTCACATTTTATATTGACATCACTATATTCAGGCAAAAATATAGAATAGTCTAATTTAAAATATCTATTCTTTCTATTTGGGTCGGAAACGAAACATTCATATGGTTCTGTTGTATATTGTTTTACATCACCATTTATATCTATATAATTTAATGTAACATTAAATACATCAGAATCAACAATATATTCTTGACTATAATACCCAATATTATTTCCTTCATCATCAGATAATGCTATATTCAATACACCATTCTCTTCAAGATCTATATCAAATTCTCTTTTATATTTGTTATCCCCATTTAAAGGATGGACGATTAATGTATCTGTCACAGTGCTTCCGTTGGTTGTATAACCAACAAATAAATTTTTTCCTCCTGCGTTACTAACTTTTATATAAAGTTTATATTTACCTTTACCATCCAAAATAATAGCATCAGAACCATTATTGACAGCAACACCATTCAAAGTTATAAGAACAGATATAGGTTTTTCAGTAGAACCAGAACCGCCTCCAGAACCACTTCCACCAACACCACCATAAGCATAGATATATTTAACATTGCTTTTTAATCTATCAATATCCGATTGTTGTTCAGATAAAACTTCATCAAGAGTTTTACCAATTTTAGATGGTGATGTGATTGTAACATCACCATCAGTTATTATATTCTGAACATTATCGCCTTTTATAAGTTTTGCCATAATATTTTTTAATATTGAATATATAAATATTTATTACCAACACTTTCTAACTCTGAACTAAAATATGTGCCTTTAGGAACCCAAACTCCATACATACAATTAGATTCTTTTATTTTTTTATCGTCTGTAGTATATTCGAGAGCATTATTTATATCATTAATATTTGAACTATTTACTTCCATCAAATAATCAATATTATAATCAATAGATATTTTACTTGTTCCGTAACTTGTCTGTGTAAACGAATCCTTACCATCTTTCTTAAAAATACCTCTCACTCTACATAACTTAACATCTATTGCACTAATATTTTCACCTTCATGAATAAACTCAAGAACGCTATACATTGGATATAATTGATTTTCATTAACTGTATCTGTAAATTTTCCATTTTCATATACATTGCTAGTCATTGGAATCAATTTAGAAAAAACTTGATATGCACAAGGCAATTCTTTGTTTGATTTCAATTTATACCCAGTTGCTTGACACATAGAATAATTAACAAAACCATCATATTTCATATTATTTGTTGTATCAACAGGTGTACAACATCTATAATAATTTGTGCTATCAGCAAATTTTTTAGCACCAATAATATCATATAAATTTTTAGGTATATACGGAACCTTCGTAGAACTTATAGAAACATCTCCAGATAAACCAGTTGAAATATTATATTGGTTTCCATCAACATCTTTATTTGCTGTCACAATCCATGTAACATCATATAATGGATTTGAACCAGATTCATCTTCAAGAGTTTCTGTCATAGGTTTTATTTGAGTTAAACTACTTACAAATTCACCATATTCTCCATTATCTCCTTTAACCTTCCATTGATAGTTTTCCTTAATAGGATATGAAAGTGCATATGTGTGTTTATGACCTCCTATACACAACTTACAACCGAAATGTTCTAACAATCTTGAAATCCAATATGATCCCCTATTTTCAGTAGGATCTAATTGATTCATATGAGAACCCAACAATGAACTTGTACCATTTGGATAATTTCTGGTATTCGCCATTGTATCCGTATTTCCGTTATACAAAGATGCTTGTGTAATTACTGTAAATGGAATTTCGTGACAAGCAAATACAATTTTCTTGTTAGAATTTTCTTTATTCATATTCAACCAAGAATATATAGTTTCATATATTGGATAGAAAACTCTATCTTCATTTTGACATTTATTGTTATAATCTCCATTTGCTCGTATCTCAATACCAGTATATAGATTTATTGATTGTGTAATATTAGAAACTTCTTTACCATATAAACCAAACAATTTTTCACAAGTAGTCTTTGTTATTTCTGAATTTGCAACAACATACATTACTCCTCTTGTTTCAAAATAATATATAGATGGAATATATCTATCTTCTGCAATAGATATTTTTGTTGTTGATGTAGATGTCTTCACATTAACTTCATGTGCCTTTACAATTAACTTTTCATCATTAGGAATTTCATAGCAATAAAAATAATGGAAGAACTTCGCATTAGATTTACCAGGGTCATTTCCAGTTCCTAATATTGTAGGATCAATATTACACAAGTCATTATTACCAACACAGTTCATTTGCTCCATATGATTGAACAAGCATTTACCACCATTATAGTAATCCAACCACTCATTTATACGAGCACCCGATTGCGTCATATCTCCAGTATTGATCAAAATAGGAAATATCTTATTTTCATCACTTGGTTCACAATCTTTTTGTATAACTTTATTTAGCAATTCTGCAGTAGCAGACCAAACTTGATATTCAATCCAATGAAATCCTTGTTGGTCAGTAATTTGATATGTTCTTCCTTCGTAAGAAGTTGGATACAATGTAAAAGTATATATCTCATTTGTATGATTAACATCTGGTTTACCATCTTTATTTGCTCTACCTACAACATATTCATAAACTGTAGGTTCATTAACATTTTCTGCAAATTGAATGATAACTTTGTGTGATGTAAATAAAACATCATTACCTGGAAATCTATTTGTAATTCTTGCATATACAGCATTATTTACAGCAACATCAAATTCTTTTCTAACAATACTACCTGTATTTTGTGTGTTTTTTGTGTTAATTTTTTTATATGATTCAAATGATTTCCAGTTACTTTCACCTTGTTTTCTAACCCATAAATATTCGTCAAACACACCGCAAGAAATCCAGTTGAAACATCTTGTTTTATAAACATCTATACCAAACGAACATGTAACCATGTTAGGTTTTTCTTTATCTAACTGACTCTTATCTGTCATCACATTTCTATTTTCATATGATGCTTTAGGTGTATATCTACTAATAGGTACAATTTCTGTGCTATTAGGAAATCCAATATATTCTTTATTCAAAGAAACAACCTGTAAGTCTGTTGCTTTATTGTATCTTGTTCTAGAACCATCTTTTGTTGTCCAACCATTATATGCTTGTTTTGCTGGATCTAATGCAAACATGTTTCTAAACATTGTGTTTTCAGTTATAGTTACTCCTCCACAGAACCATTTTCCAGAACATAAAATCACATCACCCTTTTTACAATCTGCATCATATTGACCTGGTGATGCAAATCCAGAGAAACTAGAAAAACCACATCCATCAATATATCTTCTATTTTTGATAATATTAGGAAAATCTGATTTTTTAAATTCCATTTTATTATCAGTGTGACTTTCATTTACAATTTGTCCCTTATTGGTTATATACATTTTTTCATTTCCATTTGCAACAATCAATTCAGCATCTTTACTCAAATCAGAAAGACCATAAGTCAAACAGAATTTATATGCACCATGAACTTTATTATTAACTGTATCTTCAATAGCACCACCATCATCATCTTTTGTTGTAGCAACAATATCTTGTTCAAATGATACTAATCCATATTCAACAACATTACCGCTATTATCTTTCTTTTTATAATACCACTCTTTATCATAAGAATCAACTTTGATAAATGTAGATGAATCATCCATTTCAGCATGTTGTGCTCCTCTAACCAAATATGTAGAACCAGATTTAATAACACCATCCAACGCAAGGTGATATACAATATTTGAATCTCCATTATATCCATCAATAGATGGTCTATAAAAATGTAAATAAACACCTTCTAATGGAATATCAACATCAGAAGTATTCTCTAACTCAATAAATGAATGTGAGCAACCATGAACTATATCTGTTTTTAACGGTGCATAAAAAGAAGATATCCTCAATCTATCTGATAACAATCCATAATCACCAGCACTACCAGATGTTGAACCATTTGGTGCCCATTCGTTCTTACCATTTAATGAATTCAAATACAATGGAATAAATCCTCTGACCCATCCATATTCTTCTCTCGCATTATCATCATCAATAACATCCAAGAAAGCATTCATTGCTTTAATCTTTTCATCAGATGTTCTACCATCAAATATTTTAGAGAGATCAACTTCGATAGTTTTCATTGACTCATCTTTACCAATCAATTTACCATGTGGATCTACAGTAAATGTATATTTCTTTTCAGTGTCACTATTAATAAGCGTAAATGCACTAATATCATTAAGTTTTAAATCTTTAATATTACTGATATCTTCACCATCAAAATCAGCATTAACTATAATACCCAATTGTGCAAGTTTTTCTATAAGTTCTTTTGGTGTCATTGTTTCATCTGTATTTGTATTATCGTTGGAACCTACAATTCCTATTTTATATATTTTATTATTTGATTTTATATTTAATTCCTTTTTATCATCATTCCAAATCAACTCATTTTCATGAAGTTGTTCTTTTATTCTTTCAAGCATAGCACTATTCTTAACAGAACGGATTGTTAAATGCGCCGCTTCATATGTATAATCTTCTTCTGGAGCAGATGGTATAACTTCTTCTGAAAAATCTTCATACTTTGTATAAAATTTCATTCTATATAATGTTTGCTCAACAAATTCTATAGATTCTATTGAATACTTATAAGCAACTTCATACACTGTGCTACCTTCTGTGGCGAATGAAAGTCTATCAGCATTTGGCATCAAATATCCTTCTACAATTTTTTCATTCGTTTCATAATTCATTATAGAAATATATATATAATTCTTTCCATGATCACCAACCTTTCTACTTAAAACAAGCATTATACCATACTTATTATAGTTACCTCTACCTGCTATAAGAGAATTTATACTTACTCGCCTTGTGTGATTAATATCATCTTTTGTATGTAGATTAAAATAAATATCCTTACTATCTGTAACCAAATATGTTACAAGTTTGCTGTCAGTTATATTTAAAAGTGTGTTTGCTTTATCTGAAAACTTACCAGTTCCATTTCTAAAAGTTAATTGATCTGGAACACTTGCGTCTATATTTTCACCGCCAGCACCAGAAATAGTAAAGTTATCTGCTATTAATTCAGTTTTGAAGTCAGCAGTGTCAAATATTTCACTCATCATATAAGGATCTAACGCCCACAATGGTTCATCCATCAATGTTTCGTCATATTGATCTAATACACTACTCTTCGCAGTCACTTCATTATTATATGAGTGAATGCCATATTTAAATGTATTTTTCAATTTTGCAACTTCTGCTTGTAACGCTCTGATGGTATTCATCATAATATAAAGATAAGTACCATTTACAGCAGTTATATTATTACTTGTAGTTTCTCCAATTAAACTATTACCATCATCAATAGATATATAACTGCTATCAGAATTAAAACCAGAATTTGGATCTGCTAATGCGGTATTTTTCATTTCTTCGGTCATTACAGGCAAAGAATATTTTCCTATACCAGAACCATCACCATCAGAACCAACCTTCTTCCATTCTCTTTCACCAGAATCCGTCAATAAGATATATAAAGAATTATCTTCAACAACAGAAACAACCATACCTTGATAGACTTCTTCCAAAGTGCTGTCTGTCAAATTTTCAATCTTATCAACAACTTGAACGCCTTTAAGTGACAAATTATTGTTAGACGCAAATAATATAATATCTAAAATCTCTGACACGGACTTACCTTTTAATTCAGATGCATTTATACCAGAAGTCATACCACCAACATTATTGGTGACACTACTTCCATCAACACCTAAATTATAATTATCAGTTACTCGTTCAGAACCAATATAAATATTTTTTTCCTTTTCTGAATTAACATCTATAATTGAATTGGGGTAATATTCCTGAATTGCTTGAAGTTCAGACCCTTTCTTATCCGTTTTTATAAAAATAATATCTTCTACCATAATATATTTATGAAAAAAGGAGAGCATTATCGCTCTCCTATCTCTTTTATTTTACGAACTAAATCTAATTGTTCTTCACTTAATTCAAGCAAATCCCTAACCTTTATTTCTATGATTAAATTAGTTTTATACCTACCATTAGGATATCCCTTACCAATTAACAAAAACATATCACCAGTTTTCGCAAATGGTTTTATACTACATTTAATATCTTCATCAAAAACTTTAAACTCACATTCAAAACCTAAAATAGATTCCCACAAATCAATATCCAATATATAATGTAAATTAAATTTAGAATCCAAAAAATAATTATTATTTTTATTAACTACAATCTCCAATTCTAAATCACCACCATTCCAACCAAGACCATCTAAATAAATTCTATCACCTGGTTTTGAATATTTTGGTATAATTACATCATATATACCTGAAAACAATCGATATTTCTTTATACATCCATAATAACATTCATCCAAAGTAAGTTCAATATCATTCTTAATATTTATCTTCTGTGGTTTACAATTAGGAGAACACATTAAATCAAAATCATATTCTCTTCTCAAATTCTCATCAGCAAGTGTTTCATATGCTTTATGAATTTCTACAAACTTATCTTTATCATCTGGATTTCTATCGGGATGATATATCTTACATAATTGTCTATATGAATTTTTAATATCCTCTAATGTACAATCTGGACTCAATTCTAATATTTCATAAAAAGTTCGCATAAAATATTTATGATATATTAGACTTTGATATCAGATATATCAACTACGCCATCTTTTAATATTACTAACATATCACTCTGTTCTCATCTTTCTAATCTAATTTATATGGATCCCCCATTTTTTCTGCATATTCTTTATAACACTCTATATTTTTAATAAACTGATCAACTGTAAATGATTCAACACTTCTATAATGATGACCATTTCTTACATTCGTTAAAATAGATTTAAATTTATCTTCAGTTATAGCATTGTAATATTCAATATTTGTCATTATATACCAATACAATACACCATATATTCTATCTAAATATTTCTTATGTTCTTCTAAATACCATTCTTTATTTTGCAATTCACAATACACTTGTAAAACAACATCAACAACAGATTCAGATATTTTTTCTTTTTCAATATTAATTGCTTTCATTAAAGCAACTAATGAATTGTTCGTTAATAACAATCTCCACATTGTCTTAACAAAATAATATTCTTGATTAGAAACAGAATTTGGATTTTTACGCCAGCAATAAAACGCATTATTATTATATGCTTTATCCTTCGTAAAGAAATTTACAATATTACAAAAATAAGAATCTTCATGAACTTTAAGTCGTTCATCAAAATATAATTCATTTGAAATTAAAAACTCTCTTCTAAAAACCTTACCATGAACAAATGTATTATTATGATCACCAATTATAAATTCAGGATATCCTTTAACATTATCCTCAATAAAAATTTTAGAACTTAACATTTCCGATTTAGGATTTAAATCAAGACTTCTGACCAATGAATATACACCTATATTAGATACAAATCCATCATCAGCATCACAAAACATAACATATTCAGCATCTGATAATAAAAGAGCAGAATTTCTCGTAGCAGATACACCACGATGCTCACATACAACATATTGTATATCATATGAATATTTATCAAGAAATTCTTGATTTAATACATATTCACCACCATCCGAGCAAATTATAACACCAATCTCCTTTTTATCAACATGTAATTGTGATTCAATAGAATCTAACAGAAAAGAAATGGTTTCCTCATTTTCCTTATATTGAGGAACCAAAAATTGAATTTTTTTATGTTCCATTTTACAAAAGATTTATTATATTAAATAATAACAAAATAACAAAAAAAAAACGATACTCTTAAATGGGTATCGTTTTTTTTATTATATATTACAATTACAATTAAGCTTTATCGCTAACCTTTGTTGTTATAATCGCAACATCCTTAAGATATGCATCAAGATTAACAGTAGCATTCTTAGACGCAAGTTCTCCAGCCACACCTACTTCAACACCACTAGTGCTATTTTCAAGTGTATAAGCACCAGGTAAAGTAATTTCCATAGCATTTGGATCAACAGCATTGATAGTTACATCTGTATAATCAAGAGCTGTTGCAACAGAACCTGTTACATTAGCTTCTTTAACAACAGTGCTTGGTGCCAAAGAAGGAAGAACACCACCACTTACATTTACTGCAAATGTGTTTTCAGCAACATTAGCAACCATACCAGTATTGTTCAATTCATAACCTCCCTTTGTTATACCAAGTGCAGGAGTAGTAATTTTATAGTATGCAGATGTAGTTGTATAAGTTGTTTCGTTATCAGTGTTAACTGTGTACTTAACATCAGAAGATTTTGTGAAACTACCCGATTCAAATGCTGCTGTAATAACAGATGAAGGAGTATAAGTATAACTTGTAGTTTCCAATGATTTGTATTTCTTAGAAACAGTAACACTGCTAGTTACATTATCCGAAGTGAAAGTAAGAATATGATCACTTACACTTGCACCAGTAAGGACACTTTTATCATTTACTGCAGAAACAGTTACATTAGAAAGAACATCTCCGCTTTCTTCTGATTCTGTTGTGAAACCAATTGCGATTTGACTTCCCTTGCCAAGTGTGAATGAACCAGGATTAAGTCCTGTTACATAATTACCATCAATACCCTTAACATATTTAGCATCTGCACCGTCTGTTGGTTGCAAGCAACCTGCAACAGTAAATTCAGTCTTTCCATTAATACCAGTTGCGAATGCTTTACCAGTAGCAGATTGAATACCACCAACCAAAGCAAATGCACCTTCAGTACCTTGTGTAGTACTATCAAAAGTTACATTACCTAATGTAACATCAGTAACGAATTCTTCAGTTGTAGTTTTTGTTAAAGAACCACCAGTAACAGGGAAAGTTCTCTTATCTTCGTTCAAAACAATTTCATGCAATGAACCTGGTGTGAATGTTCCCCAATTAACATCAGTTACAAGATCACCAATACCTGTAAGTGTTACATCACCATTTGCAAGCTTGCTTGCCTTTTGGATTGTTTCTACTTTACCGATAGTTTTCTTTTCACCGTCTTCTTGTTTAAGATTGATATATTTTGAACCAACTGTCATGTTACCAAATTCAACAGTTTCAACAGCACCCTTTGTTTTGCTAACATGTCCGTTAAGATCATCATAATCAAGAGTAAGTGACAATGCCTTACCTTCAACTACCAATACATCCTTAGCAGCACCAACTTTAACAACAGTTCTGTTTTCATCAGTAATAGTAGAATCTGTATTACCTACAATCTTAACTTGATTTTCACCAGATACAACATTCCACTTTCCACCATCATAGATTGCCATATCACCTGCTTCACAAGCTTTACCTTCGAATTCGCAGTCATCAGTAATGAATACAAGATAACCAGTTTGAGGACCATCTTGGTGTTCCTTGTTATATGTAACCTTACCAGTATCATCAACTGTACCTGCGAATTCAATAGGAGTTTGAACAATATCCTTAATAGTAGGAATTACAATTTCAATATCAGTAAGACCGTTCCATTCAGTTTCTGCACCACCATTACCATCTACGAATTTAATCTTGTGGTGTGTAGCGATATCATGAATTGTACCACCAACGTTAATTTGACTAATCCAATTGTTAACCTTGTTGTCAGTAACAGCAGGGTTATGATTTGTCAAGTCTGTTTTATCAAAAACATTAATTTCTGCCATAAAAAAAATTGTTTATTTATATATTATATTTATGTATGTTTTTCTTTTGATTTTTTTATAATCAAAAAGTTTGTTATATTATTAAATTTGTTATTTTTATATTAAATATAAAGATATATATTATTTATGAAAGAAATAATTTCAGAAATCCCAATAACATTAAAAAATGGATATATCTTAATTCAAGATATAAAGAATGAAACCACATCATCTGGTATAATTATTCCAGATGAAACTTACAATAGATTTGCAAGAGTATTAAAAACTTATGAAGGATCAAAACTCTCACCTGGTGATATAATTATCAAACCAATAGGTAGAACAACACCCATTAAAATAAACGATGTCGTGTATGATTGTATTAAAGAAGGGTTTATATTTGCAAAAGTAATAAACGAATAAATTATGAAGATAAAATTCAATAAAGAACATAAGGATAAACTCCTATATTATATAAAGGAATATCAAAATATATCTAATGAAGAACACCAGATATATGAAAAAATAAAATCTTTACAAGAAGAACTAAATGAATTAACAGCAAATTTCCAATCCATTGAAAGCAAACTCCAATCTTTTCGTGATGAAGAAAAAGAGTATATGAACGAATTACATAAAATATATGGAGATTTTACTTTGAATGATTTATGGGAATCGATATATTAAAAATAGGATGTGAAATTTAATTCTCACATCCTTTATTCTTTTACCATAATGATTGTTCAAATTCATTAAATGTTTTAATATTTTTCAGCAAATGATTTAATTCAAACTTTTCATCATATTCACAAATATATTTTTCTATATATTTTATTTCTATTGAGCACTGTAGTCTAAATTGTCTTTTATGGTCTCGTTTTGGACTTAGTTTAATTATATTATTTTTATCAAATTCTAATTTTAAATGTTTCTGAATAACATCCCAATTATAATCTGTTAATAATGTATTATCTATTTTTATTATAGCAGAATACTCATATGACATTTCATTTATATCAATAAATGTATCCCCATTATCTTTTACTGGTATATGTGTCACAAACCCATCTATTGGTTCATAAACAACAAACCCTCTTCTATTATTATAAAAACTTTTATCAAGTTTATCATAAAAGTTAAAATAAGATAAAACATTTTTATTTACTAAAGTTTTAGAAATTGTTTTATATGATGTGCCCAAACCATGTTTAAATATTCTCTTATCACTAAAATCACACATTTCTCTTTCAATATCCATACATTGTGTATATTTATTATCTATATTAGAATTATAAAATTCATCTATAACTGAATAGTCTATATTTAAATTTTCTGGTTTAATGTAATACACAAATATATCTTTTAGTCTTATTCCTAAATTATTAGAAATACTTCGTGTATAATTTTTGAAATGAATATTAATTTCTGATGTATCATAATTAGAATCCAAACCATTTATCAAATAATAATGTTCTTGTTTTCTATAATTTCTACCTAAATCTCCTAATTCTATATACTTCTTATCTTTATTTGTTGTATGTTTTATTTGACAAGGTGTAACTTCATTTTTATAAATCAATTCACCATCAAATTCACCAGTGTAACTTTGTTTATGTTTCTCTGTCTTAATATATTTAAATATTTTTGGAACAATCTTTTCAAAATTAAAACCAGACTTCTGTCTTTCACCATTTTTTTTAACACCTTCTTCTACATATTCAATAAGTTCTCTTTTTGATAAACTTCTTGGACCGACACTATAATTAACAGCATCCATTTGAATACTGTTAATGATTTCAACCAACACATCATCGGTTAATATAGAATTATTCTTAATAAAATAATTAGATTGCGAAGAAACAGTCTCATCTTCTTTTAAAATATATGCCTTTCCTGCATTTCCTCCAACCCTTCTTATAATAAAATCAAAATCATTTTCATTACCAAATTTTATAAAACTTTCACTATTCATTTTAGTTTTAATTGTTCTTTTTATATCTTTTTTCTTCCAAATCTGAAAAATACAATTTACACCATAATCTTCACCATTTAAAGAAAATGATTTATATGGAAGTTCAATATATTTATCCAAATGAAATCTCAAATCCAATTTATTTTGAACAGATTCTTTCATAAAAGATTTAGGTAATATAAAAGCAATAGTATCCGAATATTGTGCTGCTTTATTAAAAAACCTAATCGCTAAATTATTTTGAACACCAAATGGTGGATTACCAATAGTCAAAACTTTCCTACCAATAAATTGTGTAATATCCAATTCAAAAAAATCTTGTTGAATTATAGTATTATCTTCTGGAACTAAATCATATGCTACACAATTATCAATTTGCTTTGAAAATGAACCGCAACCCGCACTTGGTTCAATTATCAAATCAAAATCAGATAAATCTATCATGTTAATACACAATTTAGACACTTCTGGTTTAGTGTAAAATTTATCATTTTCTTCTTTATGTCCTTTTGATTTTGTTACTCCCATTATAAAATTATATTTATAATAATAAATAACAAAAATAAATTTGGATATATCAATATAAATTGTTATATTTGTATTGTTATTGTTATATTTAATAGTTTAATAGATGAACAGTGGTGATAGCGAAAATACATTATTGGATAATATAGAAGAAAAAGTCCAAAAAATATTAAATAGCAAATTTGCGAAGGATAGTTTTCATAAAAGACAAATAGATCACTATTCAGATCGCATTAATTTTGCATGTCCTTTTTGTGGCGACTCATTAAGAGATCCAAGAAAGAAAAGATTTAATATCTATCTGAACTCATTATCTTGTCATTGTTTTAACTGCAACCATCATTCTGGTATAAACTCATTTCTTAAACAGTTTGATGAAGAACTTTCGTTAGAAGATAAATTACAAGTTCATGAAATCCAACAATCATCTAAAAAATTTGAAAGAAAAATTTCAAACACACAATCATCTTTTTCTTTTCAATTATTGGATAAACTTGCTGTCCCCAAAAAAATTCTATTCGAAATGCTTAATTTAGTTACACCATATAAATCTAAAGAGTGTTCTGATTATTTAAATTCAAGAAATATTAATATTAAACAATGGAAGTATTTTGCTTATTCAGAAAAGTCAAAAGAACTATATATATTAAACTTAAGTTCTAATGATAGAGTTATCGGCATGCAAATCAGACAACTCGACCCAAATTCAAAAAAATCAAGATACCTTACTCGCTCGCTATCAAAAATATACTCCGACATTTTCAAAAAAGATATTTTAGTTTTAATAGAGCGTTTATTAAAATCTATTGATAATGGAGAGAATTATTTAATAGAAGAAGATGGTGTTGAAAATATTCAAGCAAATCTCGATAGACTTTCAGGTTTATTCAATATAATGAATGTAAGTTTAAATAGTCCTTTAACAATTGTAGAAGGTCCGATAGATAGTTTAGGTCTTACAAATGCTATCGCTTTACAAGGAGCAACAAAATTAAACGATTATTTTGATGATATAAAAAATGTTAGATTCTTATTTGATAATGATAAAATAGGAAAAGAAAATGCTTTAAAAAAACTAAAAGCAAATAAAGAAGTATTTCTTTGGAGTTTATATATAAAGAAAATGAATATAAAGAACAATAAAATAAAAGATATAAATGATTTATATAAACTAAATTTATTTAATACAGAAGTTTATGAAAGTTGTTTTAGTAATGATCAATTTGATGTTCTTTTAATATAATTTATATAATATACAAATGCGCCATTTTTTCTTAAAACAACGGAGACTTCTGTCGGAATTTAAATAAAAAAACTATAATATATATAATTATACAAATGCGCCATTTTTTTAAAGGGAAATTTTCGGATTTCCCTTTGTTTGTTATATTTATTTATATGGAAAGTAAGATTATTATTATAGGTAAAGCCGCTTCTGGAAAGGATTTTTTACAGAAGCAATTGGTTTTAAAAGGTTGGAAACCTTTGAGACAATACACAACTAGACCTAAACGACCGACAGAAAACGGAGATGAATATCATTTTATGTCTGATGAAGAATTTGATAGCATACGCCATAAGTTAATGTCGGTTCAAACATTCAATGGTTGGAAGTATGGGTTTGATATTAATGAAGCACTTGAATCGGATGTTATGATATTTAGTCCAGCGAATTTTTTTGATGTGTTTATGAGTTCGGATGATCAATCTTATGAATTGGTGTTATCTACAACGATTGTATATTTGGATATTGATGAAGAAACAAGAAGACAAAGGCTATCGGTTAGATATAAAGGAGGGAATGAAGATGATTCGCTGGAAAGAAGATTACGAGCAGATAAGGAAGATTTTAAAACATTGGATAGAATTGGTTGGGACGACCCTTCTCCTGATAGATTTATCCGACTTTGTAATAATGTAGATGTTGATAATTTTTTGAAAAAATTATTTTCATAAATAAAAATACAACAGATTTTTTTATTTTTAGTTTTAAAAAGTGTTATAAAATGTAAAAACTGTAAATGCCTGTTGTTCAGGACATATTTATATAACTGAACATATTTGGCAATAATATATATTAAAAAATTAAAATTTTATGTTTGTATTAAAGAAAGACAATAAGACTAAAGAATGTTTTCAAGAACATAAAATCAGGCACGCTATTGAAAAAGCGTATAATTCTTTAAATAGAGAATTTGATGAGACCGTGTTTGAAGAAACCTTGAAAGTTCTTGGAGTTGATGACAGTGATACAAGTGAATCTGTTATCAGCGTATATGAAATCCAAGATGTTATCGAGGATATTATTTTTAAAAGAGGTGACAAAGAATTGTATGATGCTTTCCATTGGGTGAAGAAAAAATGGCTTGAAGTTGAGTATGAAAAGAAATTGATGTGTAAATCTATCGAAAATCAGAATGCTAATGTGGATGAGTATTCTTTCGGTGGAAGAGAAGCAGAGTCGGCAAATGTTTATCGTAAAGCGTATGCTCTCGATAGATGCGTTTCAAAAAGAACGAAACGATTACATGAGAATAATGAGAATTATATCCATAAACTAAATTGTGGCATTTATTAGTAATAATAAATGAAAACCATGTGAACACATGACCTATGTGGTGTAGGTATACATAAATGAAATATTTATAATCATAAATAATTTGTAGATGTATATTTGCTAACGGTATCAGTTGAGATTAAGTTCTTGAGAGATAAGGCGAAATGTTGTGGGACAGAGTAGACGAATAAGCTGACTAAGAGACTCTACGGTCCAATAAAATGGATAGCAGACAATACCGTGCTAAATATCTATTATATAAAATAAGTTTATTTAATGTTATGGATAATGTTTATTATGTTTATATGTATTATTTGAAAAGTACTGGTGAAGTATTTTATGTAGGTAAAGGAAAAAATGATAGATATAAATCTATGGTTCATAGAAATGCATTATTTCTTAATATATTAAATAAACATAAAGATGATGTTGATGTTAAGTTTTATAAGGAGCATTTGAACGAAAAAGAATCATTAGAAATAGAAAAGCAACTTATAAAAGAATATTGGGAAAAAGGCGAGTGTAGAGCAAATTTACACGAAGGTGGATGTGGTGGAAATACTGGAAATTATGATTCACCAGAAAGAAGTCGAAAACTTAGAGAGTTAGGGAAACTAAAAGTTGGAGAGAAAAATCCAATGTGGGGTAAAACTCATACACCAGAAGTTCGAAAAATATTGAGTGAAAAAAATAAAGGTAAACCGATGTTGCCACATGTAAAAGAAAAATTGATTGCTGCTAATACAGGTAGAAAGAAAACTGAACGTGAACTTGAAGCGTGTAGACGAAATGGATTAATTGGTGCTCAAAAAATGAAAGAACATGGTGAGTCATATAGAAAGATGATGGAATCATTATGTCAATATAAGTATGTTGTTTATCTCAATGGTGAAAAGCAATTTGAATGTTTGGGACATACAGAACTTGAAAAATATTGTAACGAACATTTGAATATATCCAGAACGATAATGTGGCAAGTTGTTCATAAAACGGGTTGGAAACCAAAATTCAATAGACATAAACATTTAGAAACATTAGAAATTATAAGAATAGATAGAAGTGTATCGACTAATCGTGATGAGTGTAGCGATGTAGGGTAGAGATAGGTACTACTCGAAGTGCATGGCATCCATTATATATGGATGATGAGATAGTCAGTTTTTATATGAAAATATAGAAGTAAACGGATTTAGATGCATACGTTTCAGGAAAACATAATTGTTTGACAGCACCTCTTAACAAAGTGCTTAACGAAGGTGCAATAGTTGGACAAACTCATATCAGACCTGCTGGTAGTATTAATTCGGCAATGCAACTTACAGCAGTTTATTTTCAGATACAAAGTCAGGAACAGTTTGGTGGAGTATCGGGTTCAAGTTATGACTGGACAATGGTTCCATTTGTGAGAAAATCGTTCTTTAAACATTATGTGATAAATTATATTAAAAGAAACGAAGAACTAACTTTTGACAGAATTTGGAATATGTCTATGGATGATATTGATGCTTGGGTTGATGAACACAAGAAAGAATATCTGAATGCTTTCGGATTGAAGTTTGAAGATTTCAGATTTGACAATCAAAAGAAACTTGATAAGTATCTTGCAGGAGCGGCGATGTTGGATACCAGACTTGAAGCAATGCAAGCGGCAGAAGCGTTAATACACAACCTAAATGTTTGGGCATTATAGTGGTGACATTATAATGAATCTCGCTTAAACGGAGAAAGTCTCAATGAGATAACTTACCGTGCTAAATAAAAAGCCTAACGACTAGTCGAAAGACGTAGGTTCAAGCGAACCGAAATGGCGAGCATCTTAATTAAAGATGAAGATATAGTCTGCTCTATATGGCGACATATAGAAGTTCATAAGAGAACTGTATAAGTGTAGCGAACTTATATGAACAATTGGAAACACGCTTCAAAGCCGACCAGGATCCCAGTTAAAATGATGGCTGGCTATATAGAAATATATAGAAAACAATCGGGCAATATCGGTGGAATCTAAAGTAATTAAAATTTACAAAGACAATACCGAGATAAGTATAGAAAGTAAAGAGTCTATACCATCGTAACGCATAGGTGGTGAAACTATAGAAATATAGAATATAAACACCCAAGAGTGTCCGACCCTTAACAGTTTTAAACTGAAAGGTGAATATATATGCTGAACTCGTCCGAATTGACGGAAGTATCATAGTGATTAAGAACTGCACTATGTATGGAGGAAACTCCGAGAGCAATTGGATAAAAAGCCAATTGGATAACAAATTGACCATTTAGTTCTTTGAATTACGGAACTTGTTATATTCCAGAAGGTCAGTTGATAATAGACTGCTTATTGGATGCTTCTATCAGAGGAACAGGTAAGCACCATTTGACTCCAATTTTCCCTTGTGGAATATTCCAGATGAAGAAAGGAGTTAATAGAAAACCAGGTGATCCTAATTATCATCTTTTCAAGAAAGCATTGATATCAACATCAAAACGAATCTATCCTAACTATGCAAATTGTGATTGGTCAAATCAGAAAGCATGGAAGAAAGCAGATATTGATGTTAAGGAAAGAGTGATTGGAGAACTTAACGAAATTGAAAAGAATGCGCTCATTGACAGATTGAATAACAATAAAGCACTTGCTGAAAAACTATCTATATTAAAATTTGATAATGGTGAGATTATCATTGATGTAGAAGAAAAACCTTATGAGTATTTCGGCACGATGGGTAAGTGAAAATGCAGCTCATCTAAAATCTTTTGAACCACGCCCGTGGGTGTTGGAGAAATCCAGCTAACGGTTAGACCTTATTAAATTGCTGTATTAGTAAGGTGAGACCGTGGGAAGTCCTTTATAGGAAACCTGTATCGACTAATCCTGATGAATGTAAGGATGTAGGGATAGAGATAGGCACTATTCCGAAGCGGAAGACAACTCTTTGTAATAATCAAAGAATGAAGATATAGTCAGTTCCATTGGTGACAATGGGTTAAAATGTGTAGAACAGCAAATGGATTTGATGTCAATTTTGAAGAAGTTTATAGAAAGAACATCCAATCTGTGATTTCAACAGGAGAACTTTATTGTGATACTTTGCTATCAGGTGCTCAAAAAGATGGTCGTGGAAATATCGCACCTTCTACGATTATAATGCCGACACTTGCTATGCAGTCTTTGGATGATGATGAATTAGAAGCATTAAAACACGGAAAGATAATTGGCGACAATGAGAAGAAGATAGACAAGTTTATGAGAATTCTATCAAGACATATTGATTATGTTGCTGAATCTTTAGTTGATAGATTTAATTATATCGCAAGTCAATCACCTAAATCTGCACCGTTTATGTATAAAAATTCTACAATGGCAGGTTATGTTCCAGAAGAAGGAATTGTATCAGCGTTGAAACATGGAACGCTTGCTATTGGTAGTCTTGGTCTTGCGGAGACACTTCAAATTCTCATTGGTAAGAATCATTTAACAGAAGAAGGAATGGAAGTTGCGAAGAGAATTTATAAACTTTTCAGAAGAAAGTGTAATGACTTTAAGGAAGAATATAAGTTAAACTTTGGTGTATATTTTACGCCGGCCGAAAACCTTGCGTATACAGCGATGAAGAAGTTTAAAAATAGATTTGGTGTTATTCCTAATGTAAGTGATAGAGCGTATTTTACTAATAGTATGCATGTTCCTGTATGGGAAGAGATTACACCATTCCACAAGGTTGATATTGAGGGACAATTGACAGGATATAGTTCTGCTGGTTGTATCACATATGTTGAGGTTGATTCAAAGGTGATGAACAATATTGATGCACTTGAAAGCATTATTAATTATATGATGGACAGCGATATCCCATATGCTGCGGTCAATTTCCCTATTGATAATTGCAAGGAGTGTGGATATAGTGGAGCGTTTGATGGTGATACTTGTCCTGTTTGTGAGAGTGAAAATATTGAGCATCTTGGAAGAGTAACTGGTTATTTGAGTTCCGATGTTAGACGATTTAATTATGGTAAGCAGAATGAGTTTAAAGAACGAGTTGATCATGAGGAACATATATTGATTTAATTTTGATATTATGAATTATTCAGGGATTGTAAATTGTAGTATAGTTGATGGTTTAGATTTTAGAACCACATTATTCATATCTGGTTGTAAGCATTGTTGTAATGGTTGTCATAATCAGCAGACTTGGGATTTTAATGCAGGTCGTCCTTACACGGAAGAAGTTGAGGAAATTTTATTTGATAGAATATCTAAAGATTATATTAAGGGATTGACTTTATCTGGTGGAGATCCTTTATATAGTGCTGATGATGTTTATGAACTTCTTGTTAGATTTAGAGAGAGATTTGGTGAAACGAAAGATGTTTGGTTATATACAGGTTTCACTTATGAATATTGTAAGGAACATTTTTCTAAAATATTGGATTTATGTGATGTTTTAGTTGATGGTGTTTATAAATGCGATGAGCGAGATGTGACGCTTGCTTTCAGAGGTTCGAGAAATCAGAGAATTATAAATTTAAAAAATGGTGAGGAGATGTTTTAATAACATCTCCTTTTTGTTATTTTTATATAAATATATTTTTGATATGAATGTTGAATTTTTAGGTCAGGTATTTACACCAAGATTTGTTGTTGATAAGATTTTATCTTTGAGAAAAAATACAGGAAAATGTATGGAACCTTCTTGTGGAGACGGTGCTATATCTTCTATGATAGAAGGTGTTGTTGCTATAGAATATGATTCAAGTGTATGTCCTGATTATGCTATGAATATGGATTTTTTTGATTATGATGTGTCAAATAAATTTGATAGCATAATTGGAAATCCGCCATATGTAAAATTTAAAGATATTGGTAAAGACACAAAAGATAAATTAGATATGAGTTTATTTGATAGACGAAGTAATCTATATTTATTCTTTATTGAAAAGTGTATAAAGCAATTGAAAGATAATGGTGAGTTGATATTTATTGTTCCGAGAGATTTTTTAAAATCAACATCTTCTATTAAATTGAATGAATTTATATACAAGAGTGGAACAATTACGGATGTTGTTGATTATGGCGATAAAGTGATATTTAAAGGATTTAATCCCAACTGTATTATTTTTAGATTTGAAAAGGATAATTTTAGTAGGATTTCTTCATATGAGGATGTTGAAAATAATATAATAGAAAATAGGATATTTAATATATCAGATGGACAATTATATTTTTTAAAAGATAACTATAATGTTAATTTCAACGATATATTCTTTGTAAAGGTTGGTGGTGTTTCTGGCGCAGATGGTATATTTACAAATGAAGAATATGGTAATATGGATTTTGTTTGTTCAGAAACATGTAAAACAGGCAGATTAAGGAGAATGATATATAATGAAATTAATGATTATATATTGAGTAGAGAAAGTGAATTGAGGAGTCGAAATATTAAAAAAATGACAGATGACAATTGGTGGAAGTGGGGGAGAGATTTTTATAGAAGTGATAGAAAAAGAATTTATGTAAATTCTAAAACCAGAAATAAGAACCCATTTTTTATTAGTGATTGTAAAAATTATGATGGTTCTGTTTTGGCTATATTCCCAAAAAATGAAAATGTTGATATTCAAGAGTTGTGCGATATGTTGAATGTTGTTAATTGGAAAGAATTGGGATTTGTTTGTGGTGGTAGATATTTATTTTCACAAAAGAGTTTAGAAAATAGTAAATTACCAGAAATGTTTAATAAATATATATATAATATTGATATAGAATTATGGTGAAAACTTTTAATGAATTTATTGGTGAAAAATATGTTATTAAATCAAATCCCAAATCTGCCGAAGACACTCCAGAATGTTTATTAAAAATTGTTGATTATTTAAATTCATATAAATTGAATGTCAATAAAGAACATGTGGATGGAAGAGTTGGTTCTATCAAAGATGAAGAAAGTTGTATAGAAGCATTGTATGGTTCTGATGAATTTATCACTGTTAAAGAAGAAGAATTTGATGGTGCTGAATTTAATGATAAAATATATATTGTTGAACCAAAAATAAGAAATTGGTTTGATATATTGGTTGTTTATAATAAGAAAAATTATTATATTAATATAAAATCTTCAACTTTACAATCTGCAGATAATGTTGGTAGTGTTGATACAATTATGTTTGGTTTATTTGGTAAAAAAACTAAAACAAAAAATAAAGATAAAAAATATGCAGAATTGTTTCATGAATACAATATAAGAACAGATATTGGGTTTGATGATATTGAAGATATTGATTATTATTTTTTGGTTGTTGATAAAAACAATAAAGGTAATTGTTTTATAACATCATTATCACATATGAATAAAAAATCCATAAAATCAAATGGTAGTAATCCGCCATTTCAGTGTGATTGGTCAAAAAATAGTAACAAAAAGAATAATAAAAAAGATATTTGTGATTTGGTTATTGAGGCGATATTTAATTCTTTAATAAAGACTGTTGAAATTTTTAATACAGAACCTTTGAAGATTTATATAGATAGACATAAAAAGAAAGTAAGTATCCCTTTGTGGGAAGATTAATTTAACATAAATATGTTATATAAGTTTTTACGATAATGAAATTTGAATTAGATCATAGAACAGGACATATGATGCCTAAAAAAGACGAGAATATATATTTCGCTCGCAGTATGGGTGGTGGTCTTATAGTTGATGATAAAAAGAACAGAAAGAAGTTTATCATTGAGAGAGATGGTAGAATAACAGTTCTTTTTGGAAGTATGTCAAAAAACAATCTTCATTTCTATGATATGAAAGATGCGAGAGAGATTGAGATAAGAGTTAAAAGAATGTTTGGATCGGAGCATCCTTTTGCTAATTATAAAAAGTTTCTTAAAGGTTTGAGAGAAGGATATATTAAAAGTCGTGATGAGTTTAATGCGTAATTTATTTACATATGATAATTTTATAGTTGAGAAGAAAAAAACTCATCATCCTTTTCATGGATCTTTGAATCGTGAAGAGAGAAATGAATTTATCGAGAAATTACAGAAAAATATTGTTATATTTAGATATAAGAAGAGAGATGGTAGTATAAGGAAAGCAGAAGGAACATTGCACCCTAAATTTTTGCCACCACCAAAAAGTGACAAAGAATTTGTTCGTCCAGAATATCAAATTGTCTATTATGATCTTGAAAAGAAATCTTGGAGAAGTTTTCGTTCTTTTGAATTTGTTGAAATATTGAGCACACGTCCTGCTTTGTCTAAACGAGAAGAAGATGAAGAAAAGAAGAAAAAAGCAAAAGAGAAAGAAGAACTCAAGAAAGACAAGAAAGAAAAAGAAGTTGATAAAGATGAAGATGTTGATATTGAAGAAAAAGATATTGACAGCGAAGAAGAAAACAAGGAGGATGAAATCGATGATAGAGCAAAAGGAGAAATCCTGAGAGATAGAAGAAAGAAAAAAGAAAGTGGTGATTAAAAAATAGTCATCACTTTTTAAATTTTATATTTTTTTGTTATATTTGAATGTGAAGATATTGTTTATATCTTTTTTAAGTTGAATTATAGTTTATTTTAATTTTAAAAGTTGTAATATGAGTAAGAAGATTATTGGAATTGACTTGGGAACAGGATTCTCATGTGTGTCTGTTATGGAAAACGGACAACCTAAAGTAATTTTTAATTCGGAGGGTAAGGCAACCACTCCGAGTGTGGTTTCATTTGCAAAGGATGAAATTAAAGTTGGACAGGCTGCATTGCGTCAGCAAGTGATGTATCCACAAGAAACTGTTTCTTTCATCAAGCGATTTATGGGAGAAAAGTATGATGATGTATTGGATGAAATAAATCGAGTTCAATACAAGGTTGTAAAAGGTAAAAATGGTTTACCTTGTGTTGATATTAATGGAAAACTTTATACTCCACAAGAAATTTCAGCAATGATTCTTCAAAAGATGAAGAAGACCGCTGAAGATTATCTTGGTATGGAAGTTACAGATGCTGTAATTACTTGTCCTGCATATTATGGTGATGATGCGAGAACTGCGGTTAAGAATGCTGGTGAGATTGCTGGTTTGAATGTTCGTCGTATTATTAATGAACCTACAGCCGCAGCGTTGAGTTATGGTTATAAGATTGATAGCGATACAGATAAGGTTGTAGTGGTTGCTGATATTGGTTGTGGAACAGCAGACTTTACTGCACTTGAAATTGGTAGTGGTGTTGTTGAAGTTAAATCTACAAATGGTGATTTGCATCTTGGTGGTGTAGATTTTGATAATGCTATTATTGATTGGGTAGTAGAAGAGTTCAAGAAAGACAATGATGGGTTCGATCTTTCAAAGGATAATATGGCAATGCAACGATTGGCAGAAGCAGCAGAAAAGGCAAAGATTGAGCTGTCATCAACAATGAGTTCAGAAATTAATTTGCCTTATATTACCGCAGTGAATGGTATGCCTGTTCATTTTGTGAAGACATTGACAAGAGCAAATTTTGAAAACATGACAGATGGTCTTGTTAAGCGAATTGTTGATGTTTGTTCAGAATGTGTTAAGAAGGCTAATATGAATTTTACAGAAATTGATGATATTATTCTTGTTGGTGGTAGTACAAGAATTCCTGCAATTCAGACAGCAATTGAAAAGTTGTTTGGTAAGGCTCCAAATAAGTCATCAAATCCAGATGAAGCTATCAGTCTTGGTGCTTGTATTCAAGGTGGTATTTTGAGTGGTGATTCAAGTGCTGGTGATATTTTGTTGCTTGATGTAACTCCTTTGAATCTTGGTATTAACACATTGGGTGATATGATGACAGTGTTGATTCCAGCGAATACAACAATTCCTACAAGAAAGAGCGAAATATTTACTAATGCTGCTGATAATCAACCTTCTGTTCAAATTGAAGTTCTTCAAGGTAATAGAACTATGTCTGCTGATAATAAGCGATTGGGTGTGTTTAATTTGGATATCATTCCTTGTCCAAAGGGTATGGCGAAGATTGAAGTTCTTTTTGATTTGGATGCTAATGGTATTCTTAATGTATCTGCGAAGGATCTTGGAACAGGTAAGGAGCAAAAGATTAGAATTGAATCTAATTCAGGGCTATCAGATGCCGATATTCAACGAATGAAGGATGAAGCAAAGGCTAATGAAGAAGCAGATAAGGAACAAGCAGATAGAATTATGACTTTGAATGCTGCTGATACTGCTATCTTTAATTGTGATAAACAGTTGAATGAACTTGGTGAGAAGATGACCGAAGAACAAAAAGCAGATATTGAAAATGCAAAGACAGCATTGAAAGATGCTTTAGATAGAAAGAGTGTTGAAGACTGTAAAGTGTCTATGGAGAACTTGCAAAAGATTTGGATGGAAATTGGTCAGCATATTTATTCACAGGCTAATACTGGTAATGGAGAACAACAAGATTTTGGTCAAACCTTCAATGATTTTATGTCAGGTCAGCAAAATGTATAATATATTTTTAAAAGAATGAATATGAAAAAAAAATTGTTTTTTCTATCATCGGTAGAATGTAATGAAACTATTGTTGATAATATCAATACATGTTTTGATAAAGGGTATGAAATCGAAAAGATTTTAAATGCAGATTGTGGTTATTATATTATACTTTCATTGGATGGTAATGAAAATTATATGTTTAAAAAGAAATATGAATTGCCAAAATCTAATTATAACAATCTTATTGAAGAGAGTACTAAAAAATGGGTTACAACAATAACTGATAAGAATATTGATTTTAGTTATATGAATTAATTTTTGTATTGTGGAGATGTTCAAAATTTGTTCATCTCCATTTTATTTATTGTTCATAAATATCTTATATTGAATATAAAAAGAAAATAAAATGATAACTCCTATATTAAAAGATCCAAAGGCACATGGTGGAACCCTATATACTTTTCCTTCTGCAAGTCGAGATTTGACTCGTTCATTTTCAAATAGCGAATATGAATTTGCTTTCAGTCATTTTGCATGTTTAAATCTTCCAGATTTTAGATATGGAACATTTAGTGAAGGAGACCTTAAAGGTGTTTATTTGGATAATCTTTCTAATTTTTATCCAAATGTTGATTCTGACTCTCTTTCTGTTGATTCTGATTTCGATTCTCTTTCTGATAAAGTTTATAATAATTTAAATACTTATCTCAAATGGCATATACAAAGTTATGTAATGAATTATGAGATTGCTATTTTGAATCGTGTTTCTTTGAATGATAAAAACTATGATACTGAAATATTGAAGACTCCATCTGAAAGAATATTCTTCAATTGGTTACAGAAAGTTGGTGCAATTAAGTTTAATGGTAATTATGAATCATTGGATGGATATGGTGATGATTATAATGGTAGAAAATATGAAGTATTGAATAGTGAAGCTGATTTAGAAACCGATGATAAAAAAGATCCATCTAAAACTTATAGAATAGGTAATAAGTTGTATGTTTGGAAAGGTGGTGAATGGAAAAGTAGAGTGTTAGTAAGTAAGACAGTTCAATATATCGGAACCATTGATATGGTCAATAATGTTAATATCGATCTTGATTCTTTTAATGAGATATATTTGAATATTCCATCTGGTGTTGGTATGAGTTCAGATGTATATTTTGATAATGATGTATTTGATAGCAACTATGCAAGTAGTGATATTATAGATGTAAGTAAAGATATTAATTGTGTGAATCCTAAAATTATCATAGGTAGAGATCCTGAAAAATTGGCAATATCGGATATAACTTTGAATGCAATTTACGATTCGGAATATGATATTGACACAGGATATAAAACACCAACTTATCAAATTGATAATGGTTATTGTATCAACTTCAATGATAGTATGTATGCTGGTGGAAGTATTGAAACTATGAATTTGAATTCAGAAGAAGATTTTGAATTTAATTGTGTGTTGATATATTATAGGATAAGGAAGGGTAATGGTAATTGGCAAACCAATTTATATGGTGTTTTATTTTTAGAAGAAGTTTCAACAAGTGATTTTGATATTACAACTAATGCGGACAATGAAAGGGGTGGTTATATTCAAAGATATCCTAAATTTAAGAAAGGTAATAGTTGGGGTTTAAAACTTGATTTGAAGATAGATGCTCAACCAGATAGCCAAATGGAATTGCGTGATAAATTGTATGATGATCCAAATGAAGCTATTGGTATGCAAATGTTCTCGGAAGCATTGGTGCAACTTAATGATTGTGCAAATCTTTTTTATGATATTAAAAAGGAAAATACAAATATTGAAGAACGATTATATTCATTAGAAAATATTGTATCTGGTATTGATACAGTATATGATTTAAGAAATGAAGTTTCTGTATTGAGAACGAAGATAGAAATGTTTCAACCTACTCTAAATTCATTAAGTGTAGATGTAGAAGGTTTGTTAAATAAAATATCTACATTAGAGAATAAATTTGGTTCGTTAATTGTCGATATTACAAATAAGAATAATAAAATATCTACATTGGAGAATAAATATAGTTCTTTAATTGATGATATTACAATTAAGTATAATAATATAAATGATAGAATAACAGATTTAGAAAGTAGATTGGGTTAGAATATCATCAATAGATTTTATATTAAATCCAAATAAAAAATAATAATTATTATTTATAAAATGGCAGAATTAATTAGCGGAGATACAACAAAGGGTATAAAAAGTGTTGGAGAACTTTCTTTAAGGATAAGTAAGTTTGATAGTTATCGTCTATTTACTTTATATGAAAATGTTAAGGAAGGGAAGGTGATGAATATTTCTGGTAATCAGAAATATTATCTTGTATTTAAATCACCACATAAAGAAATAAGAATACCAGAATATGATACAAAGGGAGATTTTGAAGTTGATAAGGTCAATGGGTGTATTCTTTTTAAGATAACAAAGAAGAATGCGGCAGATATTATTAGCATGAAAGGTTCAGGAGATAGAATATTTTATATTGTTAGGGTATACGAAGATAAGGATATTTATGGTAATGTTCTTGGTGTTAGTGATGAAGTTGAAGTATATAATGGAAGATGGGGAGAAGATGCAGATTTTAATACATTTACGACAGAAAAAAAGGTTGATTTATTGACTAAATCTGTAGCTGTTCAAGTAGATAAAAATTCAAAATTATTTGCTCAATATATTGAATTGCTTAAAAAATATAATGATGCGATTGATAAAATTTCAAAATTAGAAAAAGAAATGGAAATATTGCGAGCAGAGCGAGATACATTACAAGCAATCGTTGATGAATATACAGGCAATACTTATGATGGAACACTTCTTTCAACCGATACTAAATATATTGCGTTTGAAAATACTCTTGATAATATTTCATTTACGGAAGAACAGTATAATGATGCTATGAATGATTTGATGACAAAGGGTGAAGTTAATTTGGAAAATTATGACCTTGATGATCCTAGAATAGAATTAAAAGTTAATATATATCAAGATATAAAAGATGCAATAATAAATGTATATCAAAATAATATATCTGTAGGTAGTGCTATATATAATCAAGGATTATATAAAACCGTATATATTAATCATGATGATATATTTAGATTTGAATGTAAGGGTGTACATTCTGGATTAATGAAGTCTTTAAAATTAAAATTTTCACCAGTTGGTGTAGTTGATAATAATGGAGAGAATAAATATAGTCAGTCTGTTGTAATTAACACTTCTGAAGTATTAATAAATGGTGATAAAACTACAATTGAAGGTAAAATTAATTTTAATAAATATGTTTTAGATGATAATGGTGATAAGATTGTAGATGATAATGGTGAATATGTTACAGAAGATATTAATCCTGTAGGTAATATAGGTGAAATTTATTGTTATATTGATGATACTAATACTATAAATATATAGAATAATATATATATATATATATATATATATATATATTGATATAGTTTTTTTGAAATTTAAAATTTTTTTGTTATATTTGTATTGTAAAAGTTTGAGAGTAATAAAGTCCGAAAGGATTAGTTTAATATAATTTTAATTTTAGTTTAATTAGTTTTATGAGTAATTTTGATGAATTGTTCAGCTTTACAGCTGCGGATGCTCTTGTCGAAACAGAGAGCAAAAAATCGTCTTTCACAAGCAAGTATGAAACATATCGTCCGAGCATCAAGGATGAGAAGTGTCAAGATGAGACTTATCGAGCACTTGTTCGTTTTGTTCCTCATTTGTTTGAAAATCAGATGCGAACAACAATTGAGAGATGGGAGTGTTATCTAAAGGATGTGAATGGTGAAAATGGTGTTTTTGTAGTTTCACCAAAAACTGTTGATAAAAAGTGTCCAATGAGAACTTTGTCTTGGAAACTACATGAAAGCGATAATGCTATAGATAAGGCAAATTCGAAGAAGATTAATGTATATCAACAATGGTATACTCTTGTTGAAATTGTTAAGGATGTGCAACACCCAGAATATGAGGGTAAGTTTATGATTTATCAATTTGGAGCTAAGATTTATGATAAGATTAAGGAAGCAATGAAGGGTAGTGATTATACCGATCCTATCAATCCTTTTGGATTTGAAGATTCTCCATTGTTTGAGATTAAACTTACAAAGGGTAATCAAAAGATGGATAATGGTGCGGTTGTAGCAAATTATGATGGTTGTAAGTTTATTCCTAAGACTGCTCCTCTTCATTTTGGTGAAGGTATGACATTTGATGGTTCAATGGAAATGAAAAAGGCATTCATTGAGTGGCTTGAAAAGGATGCTCCACAAATTAATAATTATCGTTGGAAGGAATGGAGTGATGAATTGACAGAAAAGGTAAATACAAATCTTGCCACATTTACAAGTAATTATATCGCCCCTCGTTCAACTGTAGCAAAGGCAAAGGAGACAATTGAGAATATCGGTAATGCAACTCCTGTATATGCAGAAACGCAGGATAGTGTTAAAGATGATGATATTTCAGTTAGTGAAATATCAGAAGATGATGATGCTTGGGTTGAATCAATCCTTAATGGAGATTAATATATAAATATATATAATATGTTGGTGGTGAGAATTACTCACCACCTTTCTAAATATCTAAACATGAGTAAAAATCGAAATATTTTTGTAGCAAGTGATATATGGTTTAATAGACCTATTGGTGAATTTTCTTATATGACAAATGAAGATTATAACAATATGATAATTGATAATTGGAATAATACCGTTAGTAACGATGATATCGTATATGTTCTTGGTGGATTTGGCATAGGAGATTGTTATAATATTGTGTTAAAATTGAATGGAGAGATACATTTTTTAAATTCTACATTTACTCAAAATGATAATGAATTTAGAAATTTTATTAAAGAGAGTGTTGAAAATAGTGTAAATAAGGATCTTGTGAAAAAAATATTTTTTGAAAATAATCAGATACTTGCTGTTCCTAATGCTGATTGTGTTTTGAGTTATTTTCCTTTGAACGATTGGTTGGGTAAATCTACAAACACATTTTGTTTTCATGGATATACTGATAAACACGATATTAATGAAAACAATGTATCATGTAAGATAAGTTTATGGAATAATTCTCCAGTAAATATAAAAGAAATAAAGTCAAACTTTATTAAATTTAAAAGGTTGATGATGAAATAATGTTTTGGTTTTTACAAATATTTTTATTATATTTGTTAATATAAAATGAAATGTTATTAATAAATATTTAGTTTTTAGTTTAAAAAATAGTTTATATAATAAAAGTTTAATTAGTTTAATGGATAGTAAATTGTATCGTGAAATTGGTGTTGCTGTGAAGCATGCTGAAAAACATGGTGGTGATTTGACCACAAAAAATCTTTTTTATGTTGCTAAAGTTGCAAAAGATCTTTCGGCGAAAACTGGTGCAGATTTTGATATGTTGTTTTCAGAAGGTGTTATTGCGATGAAGAAATCTGAAGAAAAATATGATCCAGAAAAGAATGATAGTTTTGTAAAATTTGCTGGTGTTTCTGTTAGGGGATATATGCTAAATGCTATAAATAGACAATGTTCATTGGTTCATATACCTGTGAACCATCAAAAAGGATTTAAGAAAGGTCAAGAAGCAAAAGAAGATACGAATGTTCAAACTGTAGATATTGACGCATTTAATTATGATACTTTTGGAGCAGTTGATGAAAATATGTTTTTCAACGATAGAATGGATATTTTAAATGAAGGGTTGGAAACTTTAGATATAAATGGTCGTATTGCTATAAAGATGAAATTGAGATTGGACGAATATGGGGATATGATTCCGAGTGTTGAAGATCCAACAAAGATGGTTTATAAGTATCAAAATAATATGAAATCCATATCGGAAATATTGGAAGTCCCTGTTCCGCATGCTACTAAAATTTATAAAGAAGCATTAAAAAAAATAACAGAATATTGTAGAAATCAAGAATAATAAATGAAAGGTGACTAAATAGTCACCTTTTTTCATAAATATTTATATGGAGATATTGATAATTTTAAATATTATATTGATTATTTTATTGATATTTTTAGTATTTTATATATTTAGAAATAAAAAAGATAATACTAAAAAAGATAATATATGCTATGATGGGTGTGATAACATTAAAAGTGTTGAACATACACAAAAAAATAAATTTAACAACGAAAGAGTTTTTGTTGGTAGATTCGTGACTGATGAAGAATATCAACAAATGATGAAGAAAAGAAGAAGCGATATTTCAATTTTATTGAGTGAAGTTGATAAAGAATATGAACATTTAAAAGAATTAAATAAATGAAAGAACAAAAAGAAATAATACGAGATAGTATTTCAGAATTATTAATGGAAAATGATATTGAATTGTCTAATGATATTTCTGGTGATACATTGACATTTCAAAAAACACAAACTATAAATTATTATGATGGTGGTGCTTTAGTTAAAGCAAAAGCAAAAGCAGAAAAGGTAATGAACACATTACTTAAGTTGTATATGTCAGATGGATTTATTAGTAAGTCTGAATATATACAGGCGAAGGTAAATCTTGATTCAATGACATTGGGAAAGATAATGAATCAAATGGAGGTATCGGAAGCTGCTATTCAAGTGTTGATGGATAATATACAAATGGGAGATGTAAATCCTAAATTGTTTGATGCTTTGGGTAATTTACAAAGAACATTTATAGATCTTGTTAAAACACAAACTGCATATATAGAAAATGCAGAATTGGAGTATAAAAAAATTGCACAAGAAAAAGAAATCTCACCAGATGATATTATTGAAAAAAATAGTAAAAATGAGATTTCTACTGGTGGTCTAAAGTCAAGTAATCAAAGAGAGTTAATGCAGTTAATTAGAAATACTGTCGATTCAACAAAATAATAATTATTATTTTATGGCAAGAGGATTTAATATTGGAACGGAATGCTATGCGTTATTAACATCATCTTATGATGCGGAAATGTTGTTACCAGTTAAAGTTGTATTACTTGAAAAATATAGCATACATGATAGAATAACATATAAAGTAAAGATAAAAGAAATATTCGAAAGCAATTTTGAATTACTAAAGGAACATCTTGTTGGGTTTAAGGTTTCTGTAAATTTAAAGTCAGAGAATAAAATAGTCTTAATAAAGAAGTGTGATTTGGAAACCGTTAAAGAAATGTCTGGTTTAATGGAGTTAATTAAAGATAAGGAATTCTTTTTGGAAGAAAACTATATTACATTAGATAAAGATGGTTTATATGAGTTGTATGATCGCTTTGTTAAGTATTTGATTAATTTTCATTATAGAAGATTATATCAGATTATGAGTAGAAGTTTTCTTGCTAATCGTCCAGTTTTTGAAAATCAGAAAGAAATGTTTAAGAGAAGGATTAACAAGATTGGTTTTGGTGATATGTTTGAAAAATATAATTTAAAAATAGATTTATAATATGGAATTAATTTTAGAAGGTGGTAAAGCCGTTGATGGTAGACCTATTTTACAAAGTGAAGTCCCAACGATTTTAAATAAGGTTGATGAAATTTTATCTGGTCTTGGTCTGGTTAGAGGCGAAGATTGGGATACTGTTGGTTCCGCAGGTAAGAAAAAAACAGAAGATACTTCTGGTGATATTGATATTTGTATTAAGAAAGATCGATTGAAAGAAGTTCTTGGTAGCAATGATGAGAAATATGCTATTCTTAATGATATGGCTGCATTTCTTGATAGAATGGGATATCACAAATATTTAATTTCAAAATCACTTGGGTTAATTAGTTTTGCGTTACCTATGAATGGTGAAGATGATGTTGTTCAAGTTGACTTTATGCCTACAAGAAATATGACATGGACTAAGTTTACACAAGCATCACCAGATTATAGAAAAGATCAGAGTAAGTATAAAGCAAATGTTAGAAATGTGCTTATGATGTGTATTACAAAATATTGTTTCAAAAAAACAATTAAACGAGTAACATTAGATGATGATACTGTAGTTGATGGTGAAGTTGAAACATATGCACTTAGACTTCTTGATGGTTTATATAAAACAAGAAAAAATTGGTTTGGTAAAAGAGATCCAATTATAAAGACTGCTAATCGTATGCCTGAATATGATGAGTTGATTTCAGATACTCCTCAAGAATTTATTGATTTGATATTTGATGGGTGTACTATGGAAGACTTTATTTCTTTTGAAACATTGTATGATGCATTTATGTCTGATAAATTTAAGTTCCCAGAAAAAAGAGAACAAATATTAGTTGGATATGTAATGTCTTTGGATGGGAATAAACCACCTATTGATGTACCATCTGAAGTTCCACAACAGTATGTTGATGAGGCGAGAGAAAAAGAAAGACTTATGAAGGAAAGAGATGCTTATGAAAAAGCAAATAAAATTAAGAAAAAAATTAAGCATATTGAAACCTTTGAAAGTTTTGTTATAAAGAGACGAAGTAAATATAATTAATGAAAGTATAATTAATAGAAGGAGGTCAATAGACCTCCTTTTTTCATAAATAACTTATATAATGTTATCGTAAACATGACTTCTAACATATTAGAATATAGTAATATAAAACAAATTTTAGGATTCACAACTAATATAAGTGGTGAAACAAATGATGTTTATTTTGATAAAGAATTTAGATATTCATCTGACGGTATCCTATGGAGTGATTATAAAGAACTCACTAATGAAAATTTATCAAATATAAATGTATATGATGGTAAAATTTATTTACAATATAGATTTACACAAGTTGGACATGGTAATTTATCGATAAACAATATTAGTCTTGATGTAAATTATACAAATAAAGATGAGTCTATTATTCCAGAGTGTTTTTGGAATAATGCTGTTGATAATAGTTCTAAAATTGTTTTTAATACAGGTTCAAATAATGTATTTAATCCTTACGCATTGGGACAAGGGGTTCAGATGTATAATCAAATGAGTGCATTAGTTTCTAGCATGTTTGGATTTTGTGTTCTTTATTTTAAGACAGAAGCAAACGCAAGAACGAGAGATGTTGTATTAAAGGAATATTCTATCGAGAAGGTTGTTACAAAGGATAATGTGAAAATACTTATACCAGATAATCAATTACCAACAAGAGAATTGCAGTTTAATTCTATGATGTTGGATATGCCTATTCAGTTTGAAGTTCATATTGTGAAGTCTGAATTTCAAAAGGTTTTTGGTAAAGATGCTCACCCAGATCCACACGATTATTTATATTTTTCAAATTATGTGAATAAGATGTATATGATAGATAGTGTTAGCGATCCTGATGACTTTGGATATGCTGCATCTTATTGGAGAGTTAGTCTTGTTCCATACCAAGAATTTTCTTCTGTTCAATTTGAAGATGATAATTTAATGGAAGAAACAGAATCGCTTATTTTTTCTGCTGAAGGAAAATTTGCAGAAGAAGTAAATGATGAGTTTGCTGATATTAGAAAGGATAATCAATTAAATGATATAGGTGATTTTGGTGAAGGTCGGGATTACTTGCGAGAATGTATTGAACCCAATCTTCGAATTAATACAGAAAATATTTATAATAAATGGACAGTTGTTTCTAAACAACATTATAATCTTTCAACTATACAACGAGGTAAAAGAGTTATTGGATATCGATATAAAGATTATTTTTCAAATAATGATGAACGAATGATAACTTTCTGGTTTAGACCAAAAAATATGGATAAGAGTGTTTCAGAGAATATTCTTTTAAATGAGATATCAGAAAGTGAAAATGGAATAAAGGTGAGAGTTAAAGGATGGACAAATCTATTCCAAGTAGGTAATTATGTAAAACTTACGAGAACTGGATCTGCAAATGGATATAGACGAATATTAGAAGTAGATAGAGATCATCTTTCTATTGTGGTTGATGGAAAATATGATGTTCGTGCAAGGATAATGAATTGTGCAAAACTTGTAGCATATGGTGTAAATAATCCATTGTATATGGGTAATTTTAATGTAGAACAAAATTATAATTCATTATCATTAAATATTGGTAATAAACATTATGATTTTACTTTTGATAAATTAGATAAATTTGAAAATAGATGGTATGCTGTTGTTATAGGTTTGAATAAAGGTATATCAAATATATGGTTATATGATTTGGTTGGTTCTGATAAAAAAGAAAATGTAAAATCGGAATTAAAATTAGTTTCTTGTTCATCAAAAGAAATTGGTAAATTTGAAGTGTTTGGTGATGAATGTGGATTGATTTCATGTAATTTGGATTTTACTAATTTTAGATTGTGGAATAAGATATGTGAACAAGAATTACATGACTTGATATTAAGTCAATATGTTGTTGACGACAGTCATAATACATTGATTGTTGATAATGCACAACAAGAATTATTATTACATTATAAATGGAGTTAATATATGGCAGATAATACAGAAAAGACAAGTGTAGAAAAGTCAGAAAAGACAGGTGCAGCAAAGTCGGGTGCAGAAAGTGCAGAAAAGACAGGTGCAGCAAAGTCAGAAAATAAAGATGGAGAAAGTGCAGAAAAGACAGAAAAGAAAGATGGGTTGATTACAATACCTATGAGAAATGCTATAAAAAAAATGGCGGAAATTTCAAAATGTGCAGAAGCTTTAAGTTTGATGCCAACACCAGAAGAATTTGCTTTAATGCTAATTAATGATTTAAGGAGTATTGTAAAAAAAGTGAATAGTATTCAAACGAGAATCTATGGATTATTAGATAGATATATGTCTATACCTACTGAATTTTTGCTTCAAGGTTTTGATGAGGTGTTAGATCAACTTAAAAATATTAGTGAAACTGCAAAATTTGCGATAGCGGAAACCACAGGTGTGTTGTCAAATGTTACTATGGGTGTTAAAGACATAACAGACGCTGTTGGTGATGCTGTTTCTACAACAACATCTGCCGTTTTACAAGTTGGTGGGGGTATATCATATGGTGCTGCAGCAATGGGTGCTAATCTAAAACTTGCAATGACAGGCGGTGGTGTTAGAACAATAACAGAAAATGTTGTTCAAGATGTTCTTGATGGTAATGTTTCTGTCGCAGATATGAATGCGGAAATTGAAAACAGATATAAAGATTCATATGAAGAATCTGGTGCTGCTTCTGCTGATGCAATTAAAGATTCGACAAAAAATGCTGCAAAAAATGCCACAGATGCTATTGATAGTTTTTTTGATGGTGCTGGAGATGGTCTTAAAGATGCTATCGATTGGATTGATGGTGTAAAAGACTCTGCTAATGGATTTGTTGATGATACTGTTGGGGAATTAATAAAAAAAGTTGAAAATGCTAAAAAAAAGGTAGAAGAAGCAATAAACAGAGTTAAATCTATATTTGATAAATTTCTTAAAGATTTTAATGATTCTTTTGGAAGTATAGTTGGTGCAGAAGATGCTTTAATTAATGTGACTGATACAGCTAAAGAAATGGGTTCCAATAAAGATTCATCTATGTCCCCAGTATTTAATGCTATTGGTGGGTTATCAGAAGATGTTACTAAATTTATTAAAAATTTTAATATAGCAAAAATTATTACAGGTCTTGGTGGTCTTTTTGTTGGTGCTGGAGCAGCAACTTTGGCTTTGGATTTATTGCCTAATGTTGATATCGATAAAATGTTAAAGGATATTATTGGTGGTGTCAATAGAGATAATGAGAAGAGAAAAGATAAAATGAAAGAATTGGAACGAAGTAAATATTCCGATGTTGGTGTAGAATTATCTAAAGTTCCTGATTTTCCTTGGCAAATGAGTAAAGATGATTTAGAAAAATATAATGCCAAAGGATATAATGAATTTTTAAAAAAATATTCTTATTTAAATGATGAAAAAAGAGTTAATATTATACAGAATCTTGAACCTATACCTGGTAATCAAATGGCTAATATTGTTATTGAAAGTATGAAAAAAAATCTTGAGACAGAGTCAAAATCTGCTTTGAAAGAATTGCGTAAGGTTAGACGAGCAGCTATAAAAGCGAGACAGATAGAAAAGTATAAAGGATTTTTAAATACTGAACTGGAATATTTAAAAAATGAATTTGATGATGTTAAAAATAATATTGAGAGAGATTGGAACACAATGATGAAGCAATATACCACGGCGTTATCTGAAGTTAACAAGTTCTTTACTAAGGATGGTTATGGTGGAAATGATAAAATTGATAAGTGTTGTAATAGAATAAATGAGGATGCTGAAAAAATTTTAGAGTTGTGTAGTTCAATTACTGTAGAATTAACAAGTACTGTTTCAAATGTTGCTGTTCCATATTCGATAGGAACTTGTGTAGATATGCCTGTTCACAAGGTGTTAGAATTTTTTAAAGATGTTAAATATATTTTAACATTTTTAAAAGATCTTATTAAATTGGGTATAGATATTATTTCTCAAATTTCAATTTTAGTTGGTATTATTGTTAGCGGTTTACAGAGTATTAAGGATATAATGAATAAGTTAAGAAAATTAATAGGTGTAGATGCTATATTACAAATGATAGAATTTATAGTTTCATTATTTAGACAAAAAATGGTGGATGCTAAAATATTGTTGGAAAATTCTATATCTCCAATTTATTACAACGAAACTGATATTTATGAAGAAAAGGTCAATGCAATAGAAGCGTTGTTAGACGATGATATGGATGGTGGCGAAGTTGAAGTCTTTAAATATTCAGATGATGTTAATGCTAAAAAGAAACATAGAAAAACATTTGGTGGTAAATTAAAAACAGATGATGATATTGAAGATGTGTTGGAAGAATTTGAAGCGAAAGGAGAAAGAGAAGTCGTAGCATATCGTTCTCCTATATTAAATGCTGCTGGTGATGATTTTGCTGGATGGATATATTATCATGCATATGCATATGACAATATGAAAAAAAGTTGGAGTAGTGGTAAAAAACGAAGGCGAAATAAATTGATTAAGAAAGCGTCTAAAAAAAATAAGATGAGAGGTAAGAAATTAGTTGGTGGCGTTGCTCAATTAAAATGGAACAAAAGTTTTGGAAAATATGATGGTGGAAAGTATATAAAAAATAGTGTTACTGGTTATGATGCGTATTATTGGTATACTAAATGGACAAATGATCCTACAGATTGCACTCCAGATATGGAAAATAAAGGTGTGGATATAGTTGTTCCAGTTCAAACAACATCGAATGGTAGTTTGGTTGAATTGAGTGATGGTAGAAGAGTTTTTGTAGAAGGTAAGATTGTTCAAAGCGGTGATTATGTTAAAGTAGATGGTGTAAAATATAGAGTAAAATAATTTTAATAACCAAATATATAGGTTTTCTCATAAATAACTTATATGTTTGGTTTTGTTTTTGAAACAATATATTATTCATAAAAATATAAAGTATGTGAATTACAAATGAGTGTAAAGAGCGATATAAATCTTTGTGATAGAAATAAGTTTGTTGGATATAACCCTAATGATAAGAATGGTTGTTGGGATAGGTGTGTAGACATATTGCGAAACTACGGTATTATAGATGTTGGTAGTAAGAATGGTGTTATTAAGTTGATGTATGAAAATGGTAATAAATTGGAAAAATTTGGTTCTAATCCTATATCAAATTATGAAAATGCAATTAATTGTATAGATGCACATTTGGAGGCAGGAAGACCTATAATTGTTGGTGTTAATCATAAAATTGGTAGAGGAATTAATGAAGGTACTACAGATCATTTTGTTTTGATACATAGTAGACGCTATTCATCTAATTGTTATTATTATGAATATTATGAAACAGGAACTTCACATACGGACAAAGGATGCAGCTCAACAAATAGTTTTATATATGTTCCAAATGGATCAAACGGTCCTTCTTTTTATAACAATACTGGATATGTAGATAATACTCGTTATGATGTTACTCAAGTTAGACCAAATTTTGGAAAATGGGATGTTGTACCACAAAATGCCACAAGTGATAGTAAGCAAACATCGTATGATTTTGGTGTAGATAAAAAATATCCAGACCTAATAGGTACAGTTGGTAATCCAAATACAGTTAATCTTGGTGATTGGTCTGGAGAAAATAGAGAGATGACATATCGCAGTTTATCATCATATAGTTCATTTGGAATAGATAATATTTTTGGATATATATTCCCAAACGATGATAACAATAGATATATAAAAATGGGTTCGGAAGATATAAGCGTTATTCAATACTCTGAACCAACTTTAACAGTTAAGAAATTGGATATATCTGAAAAAAATTATGCATCAATGGGAGTTCATCCAGAAAAGGTATCGTATTATACTCCTGTTGTGTATATAAATGATTTTATGATTCCACAAACAAATATTGTTAATTTCTGTTTGGATTATTCTTCTTTTACACCTCAGGTTATGGTTGAATTTGTTGATATGAAAAATAATATGTTGTCTACAACTATTCCAAAACCAGGATCTTATATTAAAGTTTTTATTGGTGGTTATGGTGATGAAAAATATTATAAACCAATCAGACAGGATTTTGTTATTACAAATATAAATAAAACAAATAAAACGGGTGGTGAATATCAAAACTACCCAAATTCTGGTAATCCTATAAAATATAGAATTGCGGGGATTTTAAATGTTCCATTAGGATTTAGAAAAATGGGGTGGAGTTCATCTATAATAAATGCAAGACAAGCAATGTTTAATATTTCTAATATGGTAGGTCTTGGTTTTGCTACAAATTTTACTACAAATAACGATCGCGATGCGATGAGATGGATAAATGTTCAAAATAGATCTTATTATGATTTCATGAGAGATATTACACAACATTCTGTATATAGTCCATATACATTTTTTACTTCATTTATAGATCAATATTATGTTTTAAATTTTGTTGAATGTCATAGATTGCTATCACATGGTGGTGATAAAACAGATTTGCCTCAGATGATTTATAATTGTATTATGCCAGATATGAATAAAAACAAACCAAAACAAACCGATGAAAATTTAAATAATGGTGAACAGAGAGTTAGTTATTATTCTATAACAAATAGTGAAGAATTTAAAGGGTGGACAAATTATATAGAAGAATATTTTGAAATCAATGATGGATATTCTTTAATGTCTGATGGATATAGTAAAGTTTTAACATATTCGGATAAGTGTGTGTCTGGAACAGATGATTCCGAAGGTCTTCCATCAAAAGTGTATAGATTTCTTTTAATGCCTATAGATAATCTGGAAAGAGATGAAAATAAAAATATCAAGTCTTTGCCAGAAGAAATTACAAAAGATAGTTATATTCCTTTAAATTTAAGACAAACTACAGATCCATCATATATAGAAAGTGAAAATATATACGATAACCCAACAGCAGCAGAGTCCGCAATTAATATTGGTGAAGTTGATACATCTAATGTTTTTCCATTATATTTTTATGCTTCTGTACAAAACGATTTTCAAATGAAAAATTTGAAAAAATGTGGGTTGTCTGTAAGGTTACAAAATTACAATCCATCCATAACAAGATTTAGTAGAATTTGGGTTGATTTATATGATATGAATAAAAATTCACTAAATCAAATACGAAAAGATAAAAATGTTGATAATATGCCAGATTCTTATATGAAGGATTTTTTAAAAAATAAAAATGATAATATTATCTCATTTGGTGAAGAGAGAGAAAAAGATACGGAACAGCAAGTATATAATAGATCTCTATCTGGATGGTATGTTGTAACGGAGATGAAAATAATATATAATTTAGTAAAAGATTTTAATGGTAAGACATATAGAAAGTTACAAACTCAACTTACATTGAATAGGATAGAATATAAACCAACTTTCAAACATGAATACGAAATGGCAAAAAAAGCAATTGAAAAGTATAAAACCGAAAATATTCCTGACAATATAATATGTAGTGGCGATGCTATTATTGATGAAACTTCTAATTCAAATTCTAATAGTATAGATTTGTTTTAGGTAGCATTATCACAAGTTTTATGGAATCTTTCTATGATAAAACCGTTAATTTATATAAATCGATTTTTTAAATAAATACAAATTATGGCAGATAAAAAAGTTTTTACAAATACATATATTACTGGTAAAGGTAGACAAAATTATTTGAGAATTGATAATCTCGAAGATCCTTTATTTACAAGTTTTACTTTTGATGTTGATTTTATTGCGTCTCCATTATTTTACACTATTTCGAATGGTGGATATACTGGTGACGCTAAAGGTATTGCCGCAAATATTGAAACTGCATTGAAAGAAACATATAAGAATATGAAAGAAGGATATGATATATTGCCTGTAAATAGTGCTTTTAAATTGGGGGATGATAAATTAGGTTTTGGTATTCAACAGAATGTATATATGGATAAACCAATATATGGTGCTGTTGAATATATTTACATGGTAGATAAGAGAAACGGAACTAATGAACAAAATGATGTTACAAGTGTAGGCGATGGTGGAACCGTAAGTCTTAATGGCAGTTATAATCTTGGTAATTCTGTTAATGATGTTGTTAATGAAAGTGATAAAAAATGGGCGGAAAACAAATTAAAGCAAGCACAAGCACAGAAAACAGCTAGTGAAGATATTTTGAAAGAAAAAAAACAAGAACATGAAACCAATGCAGCAAGTGTTGATAAATATAAGAATGAATATGAATCTAAAAAATATGAAAAAAATAATAACGGAGAAATTACTGCTGACAAAGAGAAAGATTTACAAGATAAAATAAATAAACATAAAAAATTTGAAGAAGAATTTAATAATTTAAAGAAAGACATTGCTGATTGGGTAAATGGTGAAATAAAAAATAAACAAAAAACAATTGAAGATTCATATAATAATGAATGTGTAAAGAAAATAGCATCATATAATAATCTTTCTTCTTGTAGTGATGAAGATAAACAAACATATTATGATGCGTTAAAAAAAGAATTTGGAGATAAATTTGTATATAAATATATATTGGGTGATAAAACATCATCATTAATGGTTAAACTTAAAGATACCTTTAATGAACTTGTATCTTGTTCAAATAATTCTTTATATAAAACAGGTAAAGAAGATAATAATACTTTATTAATAGAAGAAAACTCAAGTGACAATAGATCCGCAGTAAGAGGAACAAAAATATTTAGTAAGTTTAAAGAAAGACTTAAATCATCAAATATAATTGAATCTAATGCAACCGATTTACCAGAAGGGTGTTATGTGTATGCTGATCAAATAAACAACTATCCAGAATGGTTGGATCAGTTGCAATATGGATTTGTTGATTTTATAAAATATTGTATCTCAAAATCTAAAGATGAAGTTGATTATAATGTAGATAATGCAGACTCTATTTGTGATGATTGGGTGATAATGTCAAAAGCATTAATGTCATACAAATGTGATGTATCAATATCTTTTGTTAATTTTGGAGAAGATGCTATCAGAAAAAATAAAGAAGAAATGAGTAAGTCAGAAGGAGACTTAAATACATTAAGAAATGAATTATATGGAACAGAAGACGGTAATGTTTGTGATGAGTCTAACCCAACATCGGATAGCATATGTGGAAAATATATAGAAGCAAAAGAAAAATTGGAGAATGATGAATATTCTCAAGCGCAGAAATCGCAAAATCTTGCAAAAGCAGAAGAGGAAGATATGCAAAGAATGTTGGATGAATATAATGCAAAAAATAAAGATGTTGGCGATAGTGAAGACGATGGGGATAGCAATGATGTTGTAAATACTGATAATACTAATCCTTCAGGAAATAATGCTAAACCAACAAATGTAGAACAATCACAAGAAAACACTCGACCCGCTGTTGCCCCACAAACGGTTTTAGATATGTTGGGATTTATATCTGGTATGAAAAAACTTATAAATGATTATCCATATATTATCACTTCAATAACTGGTTTGGATATAGCATATAATAAAAATTATGGAATAAAGGATCCTTATTTGGGTTCTGGAGATGATAAAATAACATTAACATGTTTTGAATCATTAGATTTAAGAGTTTCATCTATGTTTAATAGATATTTTAATGCTGTATATGATAGACAATATAGAAGAGAGAGAGTGCCTGTTAATTTAAGAAGATTTAATTGTTCTGTATATGTTCATGATGTTAGAAATTTCGTTTCAAGGGATAGAGCAACATATGAAAATAGAATATTTGAATTAACGGATATGTATTATAGTGTTATAGAATTTAGATTTTATGATTGCGAAATTGTCCCAGAAGAAACAGGAAATATTTTTAATGATATATCCAATGAATCACCTTCGGAAATGAAGAGAACTAATTTCACATTTACATATGGAAATTGTATTATTAATTTTATTCCACGATCAGAAATTGAAGGAAAATAAAGAAAGGTCAGGGTTTAACCCTGACCTTTTAAAATTTAGGAATATCTATTTTAGGCATATTTGATATAGGTGGTTTTGAAACATAATTTTGTGCCGCCTTCATCATTCTGTCTGGATTATATTTTGAAATATCTAATCCATTCTCACTATTTTGTTTTTCTTCTTCTTCTTTTCTTTCTTCAAGAATTTGTGAATATGTTTCTAACACATTTTGAAACTCATAAAATAACATTCCCATAATTGTATCATATTGCATATGGAGTTTTTCCATTGCGATGACAATATTATTATAATAATTCGTCTCCGAAATCTGAAACTGTCGGAACAAAAAGCGATTTATATCCGTCGGGAAAGGTGATAGGAATAGTTATTTCACCTCCACAAGTTTCACATCTATCTTTAAGTTCAAATTCAATGCCAATATTAATTTTTTCAATCAGACGATAAACCAAAGCAAACTTTTCTGTTGACCAAGTAGATAATTCACCTAATGTATTGAAAATAGATTTTTCATTTAATTTTCTCCAATTTCCAACCAAATATTGTAAGAATTCTGTTAGTGAAGCATCAATTTTCTTTTCTTTTTTTGCTTGATCTACAATCCAATTAGAAATGATACTTGTCGATCCAATTGTGGGTGGATATAATGTGATAACACCAAAAGATTTTGTTTTAACATTATAGCACTTATTAACACTATCATAATATTTTTCTATTTCTGGAGATGGTGTTGTAAATTGTAATTTTGTTGAATTGAAAATAATATTATCTTGTGGTTTACATCCGATAGTTTCACATGCATTTGCAGGAACTGGAAGTTTTATAGAACTCATTCCATCTAAAAATGTAATTTCTCTAATTTTTAAAATGAGAACAATTCTATCTGCACTTAACAAATCTCTATAACTACCAGGTATATTACCATAATATACTTTCACACATTGCGAAACCATATATGTAAGTTTGTCTGTCACATCCTTAATATCATTTTCATCAATAGCAGAAAACTCTCTGATTTCATCTACTCTTGCAGCACGGATGCTGATTCGTGTGTTGTCTGGATAGAATCTACCAAGACTTGGTAGACAATCTAATGGAATATTATGATAGTCTCTCAATCTATCTATTCTTAATTGTTCTTCATCAAGAAATTTATTGTTTTCTTTAGGTTTATTGTCTTTAATGTTACCTAAATTGGTAATCATTTTTGGTTCTTCTTGTGTTTCTTCAAATTCTCTAAGAACCTGTTCTTCATAAGACTCATTAGTTTCTTTTTTCATACGATAATCAAAATTAAAATTTATAAAGTAAATATAACAAAAAAATAAAAAATTAATATCTTGTTAGGATCCATTCGTTTCCACCAGTTCCGTTTATTAAAAGTTGGATTTGAGTGTCTGGTATATCTAAAGATAATGAACCATTTATTTTATCCGCAATATTTCTTGCAATTTCATCTACATTTGAAATTCGGATACCTTTAGTTTCGCTTCCATCTTCACTAGTGGTTGTTTCAATAACACTATTCATACCACCACCAACATTACCCATAATCGGTCCTCCAATATTTCCATTGTCCATATTGTTAATCGCATCGGTATTTAAACCCATTGCATCCAAAAGATTGTTACAAGCTTCTGTAAAATTATTTACACTTTCTGTAAATTTGTTTATAATATTTTCAGATTTGTTTATTGAATTAAATGCATTAAACATATTTGTGACGGCATTTACTTGATCCATATTTACAGTATTTACGCCTTGTAAAGCGGAAGATAGTGCTCCACCAACAGATGATATATTTGATGAATTTACACCATTTATATTAGATAATACTGAAGACATGTCTTGCAACAGATTTATGTTTAATCTTGCCCTTAATCTGTCAATAGGACCTAATGTATTTTCTTTTAAGAAGTTAAGAATATATCCGACTCCTTTCATTCCAAATTCAATTGATTTACAATTGCTTTCTGTAAACTCTCCTATTTTAGTTTTTATATCTCCTATATTATTAGCAAAAGATAATATTGCGTTATTCATTTTTAAAATCTTTTCTTCCTTTGCAAAGAATAAAGAAAAATTATAATAGTCAATAATAGAACCACACGCATTAACAATAGATGTAATTGATTCTGCATCTATAGACTTTATATTTGCAAACTTATCTTGAATTTCACTTGCAATATTTGTAAAATTAATTACAACATCTTTTATATGTTGTCCTTTTGATTCAATATCATCGCTAATAATTACAGATTTATAAAACCAAGATATTTTAAACAATGTAGAAACAACTTCTTCAACAGAACCTTTTGGAATATTTCCAAGTTCTTTTAGTTTAGTAAGATTTTCAATGGTGCTTCCAAATGGTTCTAATATATTTTTATAAATTTTTGCTTGTTTAATTGCGTCTTTATCTACGGGATTATTTATATAATAATTAGATATAGCACTCATAGCATTGAGTGTTTGTATTACAAGACCCATAGGTATACCACCAAGTTCTTTTAGTTTAGTAAGATTTTCAATGGTGCTTCCAAATGGTTTCAGCATATCTTTATATCTTTTAGCATGCTTAATTACTTTTTTCTCTATAGGATTATTTAAATAATATTGACCTATAGCACTCATAGCATTAAGTGTTTGCATTACAAGACCCATAGGTATACCACCAAGTTCTTTTAATTTAACAAGATATTGTAAAGTATTACCGAATGGTTTTAGCATATCTTTATATCTTTTAGCCTGCTTAATTACTTTTTTCTCTATAGGATTATTTAAATAATATTGACCTATAGCACTCATAGCATTAAGTGTTTGCATTACAAGACCTAAAGGAATTTCACCCAGTTCTTTGAGTTTAGCTAGATATTGTAAAGTGTTGCCGAAAGGCTTCATCATATCTTTATATCTTTTAGCATGCTTAATTACTTTTTTCTCTATAGGATTATTTAAATAATATTGACCTATAGCACTCATAGCATTAAGTGTTTGCATTACAAGACCTAAAGGAACTCCACATAGTTCTTTGAGTTTAGCAAGTAGACTTGCAGACTCAATTAACGGTTTTATAATCTTGTTATAACTTTTCGCAGATTTAGTTGCTTTGGAGTTTAATGCATTTTTTGTAAAAAATGATCCTATTATATCCATTGCGTTTAATGTTTGATGAACTTCTTTTATTGGAACTTCACCCATATCTTTTATTAATTTAAGAGATTTAACGAATTTATATAATGCTACACCCATGTTACCTAATACAACAGAACCCAATGCTATTGGAATAGAAAGTAAAGCCATATATGAAACAGATTCCGCAAATGACTCCATTGATTCAGTAATAATATTAACTTGATTAGAATTCATTTTTTCTGTTGCTTTGGATATTAGAGAAAGTGATATTGCGAACGGTAATAGACCAATAGACATTATTAACATTGCTGCAGCGCCCAATGCTATTGGAACTATTAAAAAACCGATAGTAGCAGTAGTAACACTTAATGCTCCCGTCAATGCTACAATCATTCCAAATTGTTTCCATGTAACATCTTTTGTCGCCTGTGATATCTTACCAAGAGCAACACCAAAAATTAATAACGAAACCGACATTGTTATCATTGCTATAGAACCAAGTAATATAGCAGCAGAAATTGGTTCTATTCCCATTACACCAACAACAACAGCAAATAATCCTGTTAATGCAGCAATCATTCCAAATTGTTTCCATGTAACATCTTTTGTCGCCTGTGATATCTTACCAAGAGCAACACCAAATAGAAGTAAAGATACACTCATTATTGCCATTGCAATAGCACCTTTTGTGATTTCTTCTACTGCTTCTCCTAATGATTTAAAAGTTATAATATTTATTGTAATAATACCAAATACAACAATTGAACCCAATAATGCTTCTAAACCATTTTCTGAAATTTTAGCAAGGAAATATGTTGAAATTAACATTAGTCCTGTCAATGCTGTGAACGCAAGAGCAGAACCAGCTGCTTCAGACATTTCCTTATTATTTTTTGATATTTTTTTAGCAACAGGTATAATTATATCTACCATTACAGATAAGAGTGTTGCTCCCAAAATTGCTGGAACTGCAGTAATAATAGCAATTGTTAAAAATATTGATGTTGTCAATAAGTTTCCAACTAATACAGTTATATTTTTTGCTGCCTTTGCACCTTTATCAATATCTTTTGTATTCTTTATAAGTTTTTTAGATAAAGGAATTAAATTATCAATAACTTTTTCTAAACTTGTGATAGCATTATTTGCAAATTTTGACCATATTGAAGATACAACTAATTCCATCATTGCTTTATTTAATGATGATGCGAGTTCTTTAATGTCTTTTGCTGTTTTATTTGCATTATTAAAAGTTTTTTCATTCTTTTTTAATGAACGAGACAATGATAATAATGAGTTGGTTTTACCAACTAATATATCAGTTAATTTTCCAATTACATTATTCTTAATAATTCTATCAATTCTCCAACTAACTTTCCTTAATGCTTTCATCATTTCTGGTGCAGAATTGATTAATTTAATTACGGCATTAAGGTCTTTATCACTTATCTTTAAATCTTCTTTTGCATTTTTAAATACTTTTGATATAAGTTTTACTTTTTGGTTTCCAATAATGATATCTTTTAATGAAATATTTTTAAGTTTATTAAATGCATCTACAAGAGAAGATAATCCACCATTTTTATTTTGTTTATCTATATTTTTAATCATTGCTTCAGCAACTTTTTCAGAAGACTTGTCGCTTAATTTAGCAATCGCAGGTGTTGGTGTGTTACCACCTTGTTTTAAAATTGCTTTTGAAAGATCTGATATCGCTTTTGTGATATTTTTTGTTTCATCAAATATATTTTGAATATTCTTATGATTTATTTTTATTGATTTATTATTATCGATTTCAACATTTTTCTTTTCTGTTGTGGATGCAACAACGAGTTGTTGTAGAAGATGTTTAACATCATCCACAATAACATGAATATTATTTTGAGAATTATGAGCACCTTGTAATATAGCGAGAATTTCTTGTGTTGTTCCTGCTATATTTTTAATACCGTAATCTGGACTTGAGATTACATTCATTACATCATTGACTGTATTAGCCATTATTATTGACAGTTATTTTATATAAAGTTTAAATTAGATTCTTCGGTTATATAAACGAATTTATATCCATTATCATCACACCATTTTTTTGCCGCACTTCTTTTACATGAGTTTTTAACAAAACATTCCATAAGATAGTTATAATTCTTTATGGTGTTTGGTGTTTTTCTTTTTGGTGGTTCTGGTTTTACAAGTTGATTTTTAGGTTTAACTTCAACTATATATTTAACTATTTGACCATTAGGTTTTTTATAGGCAAAATAAAAATCTGGAAAATAGTTGTGTGTTTTTTGATCAACTATATAAAAATATTTTATTGACATTGGTTCTGATGCCCATTCAATAACTTCTTGTGTTAAGTCAAGCCATTTCATTAATTTTAATTCCCAACTACTTCGCCAAATTATTTGGTTTTTGTTAGTTTTATATTTTGTTGGATATAAAGGCGTATAATATCCTTGTTTGAATTTGCCGTATTTTGGCTTCAAGTTTTTTATATCTGTTGCCATATTTTTGTTATATTTTAAAGCAAATAATATAAAGTATTTATGGTTAAAAAATATGTTAAAGGAGATAGGGATAAAGTTCTAACTCGAATGAATCAAGTTAGTGATATAACTTTATATGTTCCAACACACGAAAGGTGTATGGATTATTTATATGATGGTCTTATAACATTGTGTTATCATTATCTTGATGATAATGATGGTGATACATTTTTATCTATACCAAATATAGATTTTTATAATATTATGTTATATGTAAACAAGTGCTGTGAAGAAAATGATATTAGTGCTGAATATATATATGCAATGATGAGTATTATGGGAACTTTTTCAAATTTGAAATATATAAGTGTTGTGTTCAGCGATGATGATGAGTTAAAGAAGTCATACGAAAAAATAATTAATATTGACCAAAATAATTTTACAAGCGAAGATATAAAAGAATTGATTAATGTATATTCTATAGATGCTATGGAAATTTATCTTGGGGATATGTTTGACCAAGAGATTGTGGATTTTATAAATAAACATTTTATATCTAATGATATTATTTCAAATTCATATCTCGAAAGAGATTTTTTAATTACATTCGAATTTGACGAATATATATCTTATATTAATATGCTTGTTGAAAATAATATAGATAGGTTATCTATGTATGATAATGATATAGCGGATTATTTGAGAGTATTTCCAACAATTATAGGTGATATTTCAAAACCATATATAAGATTATATACAAATTATAAAGATATTTAAATTTTGTTATATTTGAAGTATGAAAAGATTTACATTAATTATAGATGGTCATAATTTCTTTTTTCGTAGTTTATGGTCTTGTTTTAGACAAAATTCTAAAACGAAGATATTATCTACACAAAAGGATATAGACGCATATGAGAAAAAAATGATGATTGACTTTTGTTCTGTTGTTAAAAGTGTCAGTCCTATTGTTAATGATATTGTCTTTATCAGAGATAGTCATTCATGGCGAAAGGAGTTGTTGCTTGAACATGAATATAAAGGAAATAGAAAGAAAAACCAAGATAATATAGATATGATTGGTTTTGGTGAGGCGGTGAATAATTTCACAGAAACATTGGTTAATTTTGGTATAAAAGTGAGTCAGGCAGAAAGATCTGAAGGTGATGATTTGATATATGCTTGGAGTAAACATTTATTTGATTCGGGTAAGTCGTCGTTGATTTTATCCACAGATAAAGACTTAAATCAATTAATTAAGTGTGTGAATGATGTTCATATAATTCAATATTCTCCAGTTTCTAATAAGTTGTATGTTAGTAAAGAGAGTAATGACATTATTAAAACTATTGGCGAACGCAAAGAAGTTCAAATGGAAAATTTGTTTGAGGAACTTTTTACAATATCTATTGAAAATGATCCTTTTGATAAATTTGTAAAGGGAACTGATGTTGAAGAAGTTTATGCTGAAGAAATAAGGTTTGCAAAAATTATTGGTGGTGATGTTTCGGATAATATTTATCCAGTATATTTTAAACAGGGTGATGGAACAAATAGAAACAAAGGTTTGGGTCCAAAAACTGTTAAGAAAATATATGATACATTTAAGGGTAAATTAGGTTGTGAATTTGATTATCATATTTATTCTAATGAAGACCTTATGAAAATGTTATGTAATATCATTTATGAAATTGCGAAAATTAATGATGATGAATTTACAAAAAGAATGCTTTTCGAGAATATAAAAACCAATACTAAACTTGTTGCGTTGACAGATGAAAGTATTCCATCCGATGTTATAGATAATATGATCGAAAATATAAATGAAGAAAAATTGAAGAGATCTGTTATATTATCTAAAATTACAAGAGAAAGTATTTTCGCAAAGTCTAGATTTAAAGAATATAAATCAAATATTCAATTTGACTCAAACATGGTGAGTGGTGTTAAAAATGATGGAATGAATTTTATAGTTGGTTGATATGGAGTTGTATGAAGTTTTAAATGCATACTGTTCTCGTAGTTCTGGTTCGGTATCAAAAGAAGATAAGAGAAGACATTCGTATATGTTACGAAGACTTTTTAGTTCAACATATCCAATTCAATGTTCTTTAATTAATAATTTGAATACAGATCCTGTGTGTTCATCTAACATAATTGCGATGTTAGCATCCAGATATAGTGGATTACCCGATTTCTTAAAAATAAGAGTAGACCAAAAAAAGAAAAAAGAAAGCATTCGCAAATTTTATGAAGATGATGTTTTGTTAAAATATATGGAAATAAACCAATGTGGTATTAGAGAAGTTGAAGAAGCATATATGTTTGATAAAAAAAATTTAGATGTTGCATTGAAGTTAATAAAGAAAACATTCTTTGATAATAAAGATAAGGTAATTGTAGATAAAACAAAAAAAGTTGATGATGAAAAATCATTATTTTAATTTTTTGTTATATTTGTATTGAATTTTAATTTTTTAATTGAATAAAAAAATGGTAGAAGATGTAATTAATTTGGTTGATGAAACCGTAAAGAGAATTAAGGAACTTGCACAAGCAAGACTTGATGTTGAGAGCAGAAAAAATGAACTAACTGTTCATGAAAGAGATTTGGAATCTATTGTAAATGTGCTTGGTGTAGATTCAAAAGATTATCTTGTAAAGAAAAATCTTATTGATATGACATCGGATGCTATCAAGCAATCTGAAAGTCTCGTTGAAAAACTTTCGTTCAAGAAGTCAGAACTTAAACCTGTTCTTGATTCTGTTGTTGATGAGTTTCAAAATGCACTTAAGATAGAACAAGAAACAGAATATGACATTAAACTTGGTGAAAATGATGTAAGGGGTTATCCTACGGGTAAACGAGCATTTACACAATTGATGACATATCTTAATGAGCGTGTTGAATGGACTCCAAAGACAGCAGCACAACTTATGGTTCTTGTTTCGAATATGAAAGAAAATGAGGCACATGTTAAGTCAAAGACATTTGATAATGTGATTAAACTTCGTTCATCTAATGTTTTGGTATTGTATCACTCTATTCTTGAAAATATGTCTGGTAAGGGATATAATACAGCAAAGGATTTCTTGGCATTGTGGGCAAATTGCGGTCAGGAAATTACAAACGCAGTGAGAGAAGTTCATAAGGTTCATGAATCTACGAGAGAGTTGGGAACAAAACTTAATCTTATTGAAGATGAGTTTGATAAGAGTTTTGACGATCTCCCACATGAAGAGAATGAAGTGGTAACAACTAAAGATGAAGTTGCACCTGAAGTATAATAATTATTCAATAAATTTATAGAAAAATATTTAATAATTTATAAAAATGTTACTAATATAAGCATAATAAAAAAAATATTTTTCATAAATACTGTGTATGTTAAAGGCAATAAAACTAATATTTTAATATATTAGTAGTTAAAAGAAGGAAAACGAATAATAGGGTTGAGTTCACCCGAATTTAAGCGAGTGGGAGAACAAGCGTTAGTGAGTTCTGTGAACCTCGAAAAACATGTAAAATAATATTTTTCTATATTTTACTGAACTATAATAAAAATAATGTTTAACCAGAGCCGCTATTGCGGCGGCTCATAATTTAATATATAATAATATGAGTATAGTAACTCAAACACTTGAAATTTATGATGATGCTAACCCGTTGGAGGTTAAATCAGTTACAGTTCCTGTAAGAGCAGGACAAAAAATTTTCTCACACGAGTCTTATGCTATTGACGCAATGAAGATGTATGATAAGTATTGTGCTGGAGATATTCTTAATAATATTCTTTCTTATGAAGGTGGTAACTTCAGAGATGTTCGTGTTGGCGTTGTATCTTCTTTTAGCGAAGAAAAAGAAACTGCAACAATTGAACTTTCTGCAAAACATTCTATTTCAGTTGATTATAACTCAAAGACTGAAGAAATGGAACTTGGTAAGAAAATTGATGTTGTTGTATCTAAATCAAAGGGTAAGATTACTGGCGATGCCACATCAAAGACAGCGCAGTTGGAGAGGGTAAAACAAGAACTTATTCGTCAAGTAGATTCTCCTTCGTATGCTTATGCTGGTGTGATTAAGGATATTATTTTTAATGTCGCAAATGCGTTTAACGGATTTGTTGTTGAAGTGTCTGGTGTAAAATGCTTTATGCCTGGTAGCGAATCCGATGTTGTTCCTCTTAATGATTATAACGAACTCATTGGACAAACACGATATGTTATGCCAATTGCAGCATCAAAAGAGTCAATTGTAGTTTCTCATAAGGAGTATTTGAACACATTAAAGGGAACAGTTCTTAATAACCTTATTGAAACTAAATCTACAGAACTTGTTGAAGGCGTTGTTTCTTCGGTTAAAAAGTTTGGTGTATTCATTATTATTGATAAGTGTGTTCCTACATTGCTGTCGGTTTCTGAAATGGACGAAGAAACAGAAATGAAATTCAAGAATGGTGAAATTAAGATTGATGACACCATTAAGTTCTATGTTGAAAGTGTTAAGGATGATAGGGTTACTATCACACAAACTGCTTGTAAGTCACTTGGTTGGAATAAGTTAAAAGAAGTTGTTGATAACGATAAGAACTATAGTATTCGTGGAACTATTAAGAACATTTTTGAAAATGGTGCGGTTGTCGTTGCTAACGAGTTCAATAGCATTACATTCTTCCTTTCAAGTAAGGTTCTTAATCTTGAAGAATTATCTGTAGGAAGTGAAGTTGTTCTTCCAGTTGAAAATGTTGATGTGATTAAGAAAACTGTTAGACTTAAGATAAGTGAAGAAGCATAAATTTTAATTTTAAAGTTGTTTAAGGTGGTCATGTGACCACCTTTTTTCATAAATATAATATATATTCTTTTTTAACATGAATAATATTAAGTATTTTGATGAGTTTGTTACAGAAGCAAAATCTGAAAGAGATATTGTAAAAGATTTAGCAAGACACCTTTCTTTTGATAGAGATGTTGTAAAATATCTTAATACATCTAGAGCAAAAAGAAAGATTGGTTGGAGAGAATTGCTTGCAGATAAACTACATGGAAAAAATTTGGATTATATTAACTATATTACAAAAAATATGGTTGCAGATTATAACCCACAGATTGTAGGTTCTATGAATTTCAGGGATGATGAAGGAGACTTTGATGTTGAAAATGAAAAGAATGCATCAAATGATGAAAAAACTCCTCTCGAAAAGAAAATTGATAAAATCGAGAAAAAGATCGACACTATTGAAGATATTCTTGAAATTGAACCAGGTTTCCCAGAATCAATTGAAATTACAAAGAAAGAGTTGGATTTGACTCCGCTTGAAGATAAAATTGCGGATAATAAAGATATAGAAGAAGAATAATGAACAATTTTAATCAGAAATATAATAAAGATGATGTTTTCATTAGAAGTATGATAGTTTCTCTTCTTGCTGAAATGAACAAGAAGATATATTATTATAATCGTGAAGATGACGGTTCTGTTACTAAAATAACAGTTCCATGTTTATATTCTATAACTGGATCTGAAAGATTTCTTCGTGATGAGTTTTATTATGATGCACTTGAAGAAGGTAGGGCAATTGGTGATTATGAAAGAGTTCCAAGATGTGTTGTAAGTCTTTCTGGTATTAATGTAAATACTGCTGAACAAACAAGTAAATATAATCGCACCAGAATCGTTAGAGAAAGTAATGGTGTTTTAAGAACATGTTTATTGAATGTTGAGTGGGTTCCTGTTTCGTTATCTTTCGGTTGTAAGATTATATGTTCTAATAATATAGAATTATTTAAAATAACAGAATGTATAATTAGTAAAATATACAAGAATCCAAATTATTTTAAGGTGGATTTCGGTATGTTTAATGTTGATGGTTGTCTTTCTGTTCCAGCTGATTATTCGCATAATATACCTACCGAATTTGGGTTTAGTGATAAAAAAGAATTTTCAATGGAGTTTAATATCGAAATGAAATCATTTATCCCTGCTTTTGAACATGGATTGTTAATGTGTGAGATTGATGAAATGTTGAATAGATTACCAGCAGGCGAAAATGGTTTAGTTACATACAGACCTAATGAAAATGGTGAGTTGGAAATGAGAATTGGTGGTGTATTTGAAACATTTAGACTATCTGGATATATGCACACAATAGGCGAACCTACTATATTATCAAATACACATGATGCTCCTATGTATGCGAGAAATGAAAATGAGTTGAAAGAAAAGGATATTAAAGAAGGTCTTGTGTTTAGAAAAGAAATAGATTTTGAAAATGATTAAGAAGTTTGAAGAATTTATAGAAGAAAGTTGTGGCAATGAGAGATATTAATAATTATTTAAATAATGCTTCTGACAGATATCCACATAAATACTATATGTTAAATTAATAAAAAGATAAAACAATGATCAGTTTACAAAATATATTAAATACCGAAGGTAAAGAGTTTCTTGAAAATCTTTTGAATAAAGAAGTTATTGTGACTGAAAAGTTAAATGCTGCAACACTTTCTATGCAGAAAAAGCAGACTTCTGAAATGGATATGAATAGAAAACTTACTTTCTATAAAGGAACAGGTGTAAATAAGAGGGAGATTACTATTGCTGACAGAGTTATGACAACATTTTACATGTCGGGCACAACTTATTTGAGTAATTTAAGTAAGTTGATTATTGATAGAATTCCAGCAAATTGGACATTTGTATTTAAATATTTCCCAAATCACCAACCAAGTTTTATAAATTATTCTGTTTTACCTAAAAATAATCTTGTATTGTGTTGTATAATCACTTCTGGTGGAACAAAGATAGATGATTGTGAAGATTTGAAATCTTGGGCGGAAATGTTTGATGTTCCATGTCAAGAGCCTATCTTTAAAGGATATCTTTCTGAATATCAAAAAGAAAGGTTGCGTGATTATGTAGAAGATGGTTCTAATAATAAAGATTCATTTGCGAGATTTATTATCACTTTATTGAATCCAGCAATGAAAGGATCTCTATATCAAAATGATGGATTCGAATCACCAATTGATGGTTTTGTATTTAAATTTATTTCTGATGATGGTATAACAAAACCAATGACAGCAAAACTTATAGATCCTTTCATGTCAGCACTTATTTCTAAAAATAAATCAAAGAAAGGATATAACGATAATACCGATGTGTTGCTGTCAGATTTTACAATATTCATGTCCAATCAAGATATGGATTCTATTGTTTTAACTAAAAAAGATGATGGAGAAAGATATCTTGAATTGTTTTATAGACTTTTTAATAGATATATAAAATATAAGAAATCTCAACTTGAAGATTTTGATGTTGATACTAATGATATTGTAAAAGAAAGTATAGATGCTGATTTTGGCGTTGATGTTGATAAAATATCTAACGAAACAACAAAGAAATTATTAAAGGATAACCCAGAGTTTAAATCTATTTTTAAAACATTATTGGGAAGTTTTAAATCAAAGAAAGATGATGATTACAAGAGTATTGTAATGTCACCAGGTGTTGTGAGATTATTTAATGATATTGTTGATAAAATCAATTGTAAAATTTTATCTTGTGAAGAAACAGATAATCTTTCATTTGCATCTTATTTAAATACAATTCATAAAAATGATATCAAAGACTTGGATGTGAATAATGTCCCAAATAATGTAGAAAAACCACAACCCATACCAGATGCTTTAACACAACAAAAGGATATACATGCGTTAGCAATGTCTTTTTCTGATTTTAAAAAGAAAGAAGAAAAGGATGAAAAGAAAGAAGAAAAAAGCATGAAATCTATTGAAGATATGATTAAGTCTTTAAAGGGTGAAATTAAAGATTTAACAAAAGAAGTTTCTGATATGAAGAAAGATCAAAAAGAAGTTAAGAAGGATATAGAAAATGTTGATGATGCAACAAAAGATATAGCAAAAGATGTAGAAAATATAGATAATGATTCAGAAAAAGAATCAGATGGAGAAAAAGAAGAATCAAAGAAAAAAGATTCATCAAAAGAAAAAAATAATGACGAAACTTCAAAAGATGATGAGTCTGAAAAAAATGAAGATGACGCTGACAGCAACGACTCCACAGAAGAAGAAAATAATGAAGAAGATGATGCAGAAGAAAATTCATCAGACAAAGAAGAATCTAATGATGATAGTGGAGACGATAAGTCGAATGATATTTTTGCAGGACTTTAAAGTTTCATAAATATAATATATATATTTTAATCTAAAATGGATAACATGAATACAAATATGCTTAATTTGATAGCAAGTTTTAAAAAGACAGGTCAATCAAATGAAGTTATTAAGCAATCATTATGGCAGATGGGTATGATTCCAGAAGTGATTGATTCACATTTGGAATATTTTGATAAACATGCTTCTGCGATTAATAAACAGAATAATATAGTAAAAGAAAATAAAGATATGAAATTAACTTTGGAAAAATTGCACACATGTGCAGATAAGGTTATTACCATTCTTGAATCTATGAGAGATGACAGAACATTTGGTTATTCTGCTAACACTGCAAAGATGATTATTGAAAATTGCATGAAGCAATTGATGATCAATAAGGATGACGAAATGGTTCTTCAAGAAAAGATCAAGATGGGTTATGAAATTAATGACACATTGGTTAATCCTGTTGTTAAATATACTGTTGCGGAAGGTATGCACGCTGCTTTGGTTGAATATGATTGGTTGCAACCTGTATCTGATTTGAGAGCAACTATTGCAGAATCATTTATTGGTGATAAGTGGAGTTATGTTGCTGCAAAATTTGCAAACTCTCTTGCAAGTAGATGTGATAACCAAGCATATGATAATCTTTATGAAAGTCTTGTTGGTGTTCTTATTGATGAAGAAAATGTAAGACTTGCCCTTAAAGAAGTCCTTTTGGAAAATGCTTGGAATAAAGATGCTAAAGAAATTCTTGCTGCTATCGTTGCAGAAGAAAAAGCAGAACAAGGTAAAGTAGACGAAAGAATTTACGAAAATTCTAATTGTTCTATCAGAAAGAATATTTCTCCTTGTATCATTGATGGTGAAAATAAAGTGTTCTGGTTGCACGGTAAGAACTATATCTACAACGGTAAGTCTGTTATGGAAGCAGCAGTTTCTGATCGCAGATATATTAATGTGTTAGAAGGTCTCGCATTGCTTAATTATGATGCTGATAAGGATAGATTAGTATATTATGGTAAGAAAGATATGATGCTTGAATATAACTGCGGAACAGATAAACTTTCTATGTCAGGTGTTGATGATCTTTCAGAAAAATCACTTCTTGATATTCACGAATCTTTGAGAACATCAGGTATGTTCGATATGGAAAATATATCAGATTGTGAAAAACTCGTTAAGTTCTATGAAAGCAAAGACCTACTTAGAGATATGGATATCGTTACTACAATCCAAAATAACAAAATCGCAGGTTTGTATGTGAGCGTTATTAATGTAACAGAAGGTATCTATGTAAATAAAGTAAATCTTCCTTTCGGCGTTAATGAAATGGTGTTCTGCAAAACTGCAAAAGATGCTTGTAAAGAAATCAAGGATTTCATGAAGTATGATGCAACTACACTTTTTGAAGCAAAACTTAAAGAAGAAGGCGATAAGGCAGCTATCGTGGAATCAAAGAGAAATGAAATTAAAGATACTCTTGCTTTCTTGTCTGAAAAAAGAGCACAAATCGTTGCCGCTCTCCAAGAAACAGATAATAACGAACAATTGAAATCTGCTCTTGCTCTTATTGAAAGCGAAGTTCGTAAATTTGAAAAACAATTACAAGAATCTTATCTCGAATCACCTGCTTGCCCAGAAGTATTGAAGTATGACCGTGATGAAATGATCAAAAATGGATATACAGAAGTTACTATCGCAACTCCAGTTGAAGGCACAGAAAAAGATGAAAAGGTTCTCGTTAGTGCAACAGAATATGGACAACTTGATGATGATGCACTAATTACAGTTTTTAAAGCAGATGGTAAAAATGTTATGATACCTAAAATGAACCTTAAAGTTGAAATTTAATAAAACAAACACAATGTATATTATATGTAGATAGTGGAGAATGATTAAGTCATTTTCCACTTTTGTTATATTTAATGTATATAAATAATGAAAATATATAACACACAATAATATTAACACTGTTAAAATCGATTAAAATATTGATATATATTTTATAAATATATTTAGTAAGTTTGCTTTATTTGGTTAAAAATATTAAATTTCTAAAAATAAATTTACATAAATATAGTAGAAAGCATTTTATACTTTAATAAACTCCGACTATAACTTATTGAAGTAAATATACATAAGAAATATATATCATCTTTTATATGAAATGGGGTCGGAGCCAGAGTAATATATTGGATGATATTTTTTTTAACAAATGAAGTTAGTTTATAAGTTTAAATATAATGGTGAGTTAAACGATGTTTTAATGGATTATTGTAAATCTGCCAAAGATTTATATAATCAGGCATTGTATTTGGTTAAAAAAGAACTAAAATCAAATGATAAGTGGTTGAGTTACTACGAATTAGATAAGATACTTAAAACAACAAAGAATCTTGAAGGTGATATTAATTACTATAAGAATAAATCACAAGTATCCCAGCAAGTTATTAAAAAACTATCTAATAACATTACCGCTTATATAAGATCAATTAAAGATTGGAGTAAAAATAAAAGTAAATATAAAGGAAAACCTAAATTTCCAAAATATAAAGAAAAGAATGGTTTAGAGACTTTAGTTTACACAAATCAAAGTTGTAGAATTAAAAATGATGGTTATTTGTATTTGTTAAAAACGCAGAAAATTAAAATACATCAATTTGAAAAATATGGTAGTGATTTAATGAAGTTTAATCAAATACATGTTAAACCAACCAAAGGTTATTTTGAAATTCTAATAGTTTATGAAAAGGATTGTTTAAATTATGACTTAAACCAAGATGAGTATTTATCAATTGATTTAGGAGTGGGTAATATTTGTTCTGTGATAAATTCGGTTGATGGGACTGCTGAAATATATAATGGAAAGCAGATAAAGTCAATTAATCAATTCTATAACAAAGAAAAAGCAAAACTTCAAAGTCTTTTGGAAACAAATAATAAAAAGAAAACTTCTAAAAGATTAAGTAGTTTAACTGAAAAAAGAAATAATAAAATAAATGATTTACTACATAAAACAACTAAACACATTATAAATCAAGCAATTAAGCGATGTATAGGAACAATAGTTGTAGGTTATAATAGAGGTTGGAAGGACTCCATCCAAATCGGTAAACGAAACAACCAGACTTTTGTTTCTATCCCTCACTTGAAATTAATTGAAATATTGAAGTATAAATGTGAGATGGTTGGTATTCAACTAATTACTCATGAAGAAAGTTATACTTCAAAATGTGATGGGTTAGTTTTAGAGAAAGTTGGTAAACACGAAGTGTATTTGGGTAAAAGAGTAAAACGAGGGTTATACCAATCAAGTTGTGGTAAATTAATCAATGCAGATATAAATGGTGCGTTGAATATAATGAGAAAAGTAGTTGGTGATTCTTCGATTGAAAAGAAGATAATCAATAGAGGTCTGTTGTTCAGACCAAAAAAGTTTAATAATTTATTTGATTTAATAAAATATTAAAGTTTTTGAATATTTTTTAATATATTTAATAAAAATAAGAACATAATAATTACATATATGTAAAATGGGAAGAACTAAAGGTAGTGGTAAAAAGAAAAATTATTTAGATAATGAAGAATTAAAAGCAGAAATACTTAAATGTAAAGAAAGTAAAATCGTATCAGTCAATCTAGCAAAAATGTTTCAATTAATAGTTGAAAATGTTTCAAGAAGCTTCTATTGGGCAAACCCAGAAGATGGTGACGATTGTAAAGCAAATGCTATATTCGAACTGTGTAAAAACTTTTGGAAATATGAACCAGAAAATGGAAACGCTTTTGCATTTTGCTCTCAAATAGCATACTTCGGAATCGCTGGAACATGGAGAATCCTAAAACCTAAAAAATATGATGGAACAATATCCCTAACATGCCTCGATTCAAATAATAATAATTTTGAAATATATAATATCTAAAAAATAATTATTTTTTCATAAATATAATATATGAATATAATATGAACAATATGATTAAAACATTTGAAGATTTTGTAAATGAAAATCAAAATATCTACGAAAATATTGATTTTGAACAATTAAATGAATCATTCACAAATAAAGAATTAAAAGATGCTATTAAAGCACATGGCGGGTTAACAAAAAGCGGTAGTTATAGTCATGAAGACGCAAGATTTTACGGTGAATTTGATTTAAAAAATGCTAAATATGTGGGTTATTTAAAATCTGAAACAATTTATGATATTATATATAACAATTGTTATATATTATTATATAATTCTTTAAATTTATTATTGAAAACAAACGATGGCGGTATCATAGTTATAGAACATGGTGGTGAACTATTAGATAAAGATTATACAGAATGGTTAAAAAAAGTAAAAACTCGTGATAATAATTGGATAGATGATAAAATTAGCGAAGATCCAGAAAATAATAGATATTGGAATGTCGCTAAAAAAAATGTGGAAATAAATGAAAAACCAGATAAAAGTGCTACACGAATGAGAAGACATAAACATAGGAAATAGAATAATTAAAAAAATATAGAAATATATAAAAACTGACAGCAAATTGTAGATATTTGAAAATCTATGGTGATTGCTGTCAGTTTTTTTCATAAATAATTTATATACCTAATTTTCAATTGATTATGGCAAAACAAACGAAAGATAATGCATATTGGACTTCTAAAAGAGTAGATGCTTGGATGAAAGATTATGCTAATGGTCATATACGAAAAGATAATCCTTGGGCGGATGGTATGATAGGAATTAAAAAACCAGATCTTCTTTTTGAATATACGGCAGAAGAAATTCAAGAAGTTACTAAATGTGCCCAAGATATTATTTATTTCGCTAATAACTACTGCTATTGCATGCAAGGTGGCAAGGGCTATCAACCTCTGACGCTAAGGGACTATCAAGAAGATATGTTGAGAAACTATTCAAATAACCGCTTCAACATTTGTCTGTCGGCCAGACAAAGTGGAAAATGTAGTTTTAGTGTATCATTAACTACAAGACAGGGTGGAAATAATTTTCATAAATATATTGAAGATGTTTATTTAGATAGGAAAAAAGGATTTTTATATCGAATTAAACAATTTCTTCTAAATATATATAGAAAATTATAATTTATGTCGGGTAAGAAGAATTTAGTTCCAGTAATAAAAAAATGTGAAAGATGTGGAAATGATTTTTTAGCATCATCTAATTATGTTCATTTTTGTGATGGGTGTTCAATTATCGTTAAGAAGGAAGCAAAAGAACGCCATAATAAAGCAAGATTGATAGTAAAACAGAATAAATTATTAAATGGGGTTGAGGGTGAAGATTATATTATAGATTTATGGAATGGACTTCCAACAACAAGAATAGCGGGAAGGTGGATTAAAGAAAGACACCCTGGTAGAACTATAGACGAATATAAAAACGAATTTCCAGATGCTCCTCTTGTGTGTGGAAAAATGTCAAAACGATTATCGGAATCAACAAAATCTCGAATGAATCGACCAGAAGTAAAAGAATATTATTCAAATTTATTCAAAGGTGATAAAAACCCAAATGCGAAATGCAATACCACTGAAGAATATAGAAAATCTATATCTCCATTTTCAAAGTCTTTTAAGAAATATGAAGGTATGACAGATGAAGAGAAGGAAAAACAAATTAGAGAATATACTCAATGTGATAGAGATGATAGAAATGACAATCAAGTAAAATATTGGATTAAAAAAGGATATTCAGAAGAAGAAGCGAAACAAAAAGTTTCTGAAAGACAGCGAACATTCACATTAGAAAAGTGTATTGAGAAATATGGTGAAGAAGATGGAATCAAAAGATATACAGAAAGACAAACAAAATGGTCTGCTAAAGTAGAAGAGCAATATCGACAAGGGTTATTTAGTAAAATTCCACATTCTCAAAATTCCAATATATATTCTAAATTTGAAAAGGATATTGTTGATAGCATTATAGAATCATTAGATATAGATATAAATGATATTTATTGCTATAAGACTTCTCAATTTAGATTGGAAAACACTAATGAAGATTGTAAAAATAAAATATTTTCATATGATTTAACTATTGGAAATAAAATTATAGAATTTAATGGGGATTTTTGGCATATGAATCCTGATATGTATGATTCTGATTATGTTCATCCTTATAGCAATCTTTCTGCTGAAGAAAAATGGGAGATTGATGAAATTAAACTTAATTGTGCTTTTCAGAATGGTTATGAAGTTTTAACTATTTGGGAGCAAGAATATAATGAAAATAAAGAAGTGACTATACAAAAGTGTGTAGAGTTTTTAACTAACGATTATGAAAAAAATTCTTAAAAAAATTATATTGTCCTTAATCCAGTTGATAGAAAAGTTTGAATATCGCAATGTGGATTTAGATGAGAATGATATTGATAAAAAGATTATAGACAGCATTGATATATCTGACGAAGGTATATCGGTGTTATCTCATGATGGATATCACCCTGTTACACATATACATAAGACGCAACCATATCAGATATACGAATTGGTTTTGGAGTCGGGTGATAAGATGGAGTGTGCAGATAATCATATTGTGTTTTGTGAGAATTTTGAACAGAAGTTTGTAAAGGATTTGACAGCAAGCGATAGAGTTATGACACAAAATGGTTTATCAAATGTGAAGTCTGTTACAAAAACAGGTAGAAAGATATCTATGTATGATATTACTGTTGATAGCGATGACCATTCTTTTTATTCAAATGGTATATTGAGTCATAATACAGTTACTGCGGCTGTTTTCTTATTGCATAGTGCAATTTTCAATTATGATAAAAATGTCGGTATTGCAGCAAATAAACAGGCGACTGCGATTGAAATTATGGATAAGATCAAAGAAATTTTGGATAGATTACCATTTTTTTTGAAACCTGGTATAAAGACTAATAATCAGGCGATGATGGAGTTTGATAATGGTTGTCGTATGATTGCACAGGCTACAACAAAGAGGTCATTCATTGGTCATACTATTCATATTCTTTATTTGGATGAGTTTGCTCATGTTGAACCACATATCTTGAATGAATTTTATGAGAACATTATGCCTACGGTTTCTTCAATGGAGGATTCAAAGATTGTAATTACTTCTACGCCGAATGGATATAATAAGTATTATGATTTATATCAAGGTGCTGTAGATGGAACAAATTCATTTAACCCAATACGAGTAGATTGGTGGCAGATACCAGGTAGAGATGAGGCTTGGAGAGATAAGATGATACAAGACTGTGGTGGACCTGATGAGTTTATGAGACAGTTTGGTAATTCATTTCTTTCAACTGGTAATACTTTGCTTTCACCAGATTCGCTTGCAAAACTACAACAAGGTAGACAGAAATTTGTAAGAAAGGGATTATTAGAAATAGAAAAGAATTGGGATCCAGAATTTGATGATTTAGTATTCCATCCAGATTTTGATCCTGAAAGTTTCAGAGATAATAATAAAAGATGGATTATGTCTTTGGACTTGGCTGAAGGTTCGGGTGGTGACTATACAGTAATGAATCTTTTTGAGGTTAGAGTTAAGGATACTAATATCCACAAATTATATAATGACGAAAATGCTGACATCAAGAAGTCTGATTTCTTTCAATTATATCAGATAGCAAGATTTAAATCTAATACCATTAATCTTGAAACATTTGCTAAACTGGTTTATATTGTATCACAAAATATTATACCATCTGACAATATTAAAATTGTGTGTGAATATAATACATATGGTAGTGAGTTTATGCGATTGCTTCAAATGGTATTTGGAGATAAAAACAACTTTGATATGAGTTGTGTATTGAAATATTTACACAATGCTGAATCATCTGTAAGAAAATATGGATTAAAAGTGAAATCGGATAATAAGTCTATAAATTGTATTGCTTGTAAAGGTTATGTTGCAACAGACAATATTGTTGTTACAGATACGGATACTGTTGGTGAGTTTGAAGTTTTTAGTAAGGTTGGTAATAGTTTTAAAGCAAGTAGAGAGCATGATGACCTTGCAATGAGTACAGTTAATGCTTGTACGGTATTTGAGCATCCACAGTTTAATATTATTATGGAAGATATTTTAGGATTGAATGAAGATGTGTTTGATAAATATGTGGAAATGAAAGATGATAAATTTTTAAATATGTATGATAATTATGAGAATCTTGCTTATAATGGTTCTATGAGAGGTGATAGTGATTTTTATGGTGGTGGATATAATCGTGGTGGATATTTTGGAAATAATGGTTTATATAGATAAAAAAAAAAGAGAGGACTTAAAAAATCCTCTCTTTCTTTTTAGCAGTTAAGTGTGCCGATATAATCTGTTTCTTTAATTGATGCGATTTTCCAGGTTTCCATTGCTCCGTTATATTCTTCACGAACAATTTCATCTGCGTGTTTGGTGCTTTCCGCTTTAACACACCAAGTTTCTTTCCACTTCTTCATTTTAGGATTACCTGCCTTATCACACAAATCTGTTTCCATTTCAAGTTTAACTTGAACAATAAAATACTTTAATTCTTCCATATTATAAAATTTTTAAAAAAGATTAATTTCATCATTTTCTTTTGGTAATTTACTAAATTCTCTCAATTCTTTTAAAATTTCCATTTGTGCATATGAACTCAATTTTTTCCACATTGTTTGAATATTAATTCCACAATATTCACATAACATCACGAGAATTTGCGATAATGAATAATCAACTTTTAGTTTAGCATATACGAAAAATAAAATTTCATTAACTATTTGATAATTTACTGTAATTTTATCTTCGCCTAATAAAAGTGATTTATATTTTGAATTGAAAATAATATCATAAAATTTTTCTTCAAACACAACATCTTCCCAAGTTGAACGGAATTGACAAGCCATTGGGTCTATTGTGAATGTTTCTACATTATTTTCACAAAAATCTACATTATTCCAATTATTATATTTTATCTTTAAAGTTCTAGATGTTTTTATTCTTTCTTCAACAGTTTTTTCTTTCGATGATTTGTCATATATATTTACACCATTTTCGTCTAATAAAATTCGTTTATTGCTTTCTTCTATATTTTCTAAATCTAAATCATCTAATTCAAAATCCAACTCTTCATCTATATTTTTTTCTTCCATTCTATTCTTATTTTGATTTAATATAAAAATAACAAAAAAAAAAATATAATGTTATTCTCAAAAATTAAACATTTATTTGTTATATTTTGAATTGAACATCAGTCGGCTTCTAAACCGATTCATATAAAATTATTTAAAGTTATGTTATTAGATTTAATTCAAGACAAGAAGACCCTGCAGATTTCATACTGGGGTGAAGGTGGAAAAACATTTATTGACACCGTAGAGATTAAAGATGAAGACTTTTTCGAGTATCTTACAGCACCTAAAAATACAAAAGGTGATAACAAAGATGAACTTTGTAAAAATGTAGTCAATTGGAATGGTCAAAGAGTTTATAAACATAAGTTAGACCCAAGAAAAGATAGACTTAACCGATATAGACTCTATGAAATTGTAGATTCATTGCCAGAAGAACAAAAAGAGAAGATATTCTCATATAATATACCTGAATTGTTCTATGTCGATATTGAAAATAAATTACAAGATGGAAAGCCAAATCCAGAAAATCCAGATAAACCTATTACAGTTATTGGTATCTGCTGTCCTAATGATACTATAATGGTGCTATCGGGTGGATATAAGCTTTCTAATAAACAGCAGTCAGATATTCAAAAAAGAATTGATGATCACTTTTCTCAAATAAAGCGTCATTTTAAATTTGTTTTCAGATACTTTGATACAGAATATGATATGTTATACTTCTTTTTGAAGTATATGGTTCCAAAGATGGCATGTATGACAGGATGGAACTTTGAGGACTATGACTGGAGATATATATACAATCGTGCAAAATTGATTAATATTGATCCAACAATATCTTCTCCTTGTAGAAGAATGACAGGTCAAACAGAGAGACCAGCACATGTGGGACTCATTGACTATTTGAAAGCATACAAAAAATGGACTTGGAACACTAATGAGAATTATCGATTGGATACTATCGGTGAAAAACTCATTGGTATTAAAAAGGTGCAACACGCCGAGAATCTCGACGATATGCTTAATAATGATTTTGAGAAATATGTATATTACAATGCTATTGACTGCTGTCTTGTAAAACTTATTCACGAAGCGTGTAATGCTGTTACTTGTGGTTTGACAACATCTTGGCTTGGTCATATTCGTGCTATGGACTGCTTTTCTACAACATATATTCCAGAGAATTTGTTGAGAGAAACATTTAGAGAGCAGGGTAGAGTTCTTGCTGTAGATCCTAATAAGAAGAAGGGCGAAAAGGGCGAAAAATATGAAGGTGCTTTCGTTAAACAACCAGTACCAGGATTGCATAAATATTGTACTTGTAACGATTATGCCAGTCTGTACCCTTCTTTAATGCGACAATTCAACATTGGTCCTGAAACGCTTGTAAAAATGCTACCAGAAAACAATGAAGAGTTGAAGCAAGAGTGGAGAGATAAAGGATATATAGTGTGTGCTTCTGGTGCTGTTTATGAAAAGGAAGATGGTAATTTGAAGAATATCATCACTGATCTTTACTTCAAACGAAAAGCATATAAAAAGACATCTTTCAAATATACTCAAAACTATTATGACTTAAAAGACTTGGTTCACAACAATGCAAGTGATGAAGAGATATTAGAATACTTGGAAAAAAATGGACTTAATGAAATTGAATGATAAAATTGTTTTGGATTATGTTGCTCCTGAAGGAAATCTTATTGCTCATAGATGTAGTGTAAATGCGTTAAAGAAGCAAAATTTTTACGAATATATTATTAATAGATATAATAACAATACATTAAGTATTGAAGATAAACATTATTTGAGAGAATGTTTATATAGACTTGTTAATAATATTGAAACACCTCCTGTATGTAAAACTTGTGGTAATACGATAAAATTCAGTTATACAAAATATCCGATATATTGCTCTCGTTATTGCTCAAATCATGATGTGGATGTTTTGAAAAAGATTTCCGAATCTTGTTCTAAATCATTAAAGAATGCATATAAAAGGGATGGAGATAACATTAAGTTAAAAAGACAAAATACATTAATTGCAAAATATGGAGAGGATATAAAATCATCTTCTCCTTTTGCTGTTAGTGAAATTCAGAAACTTTCTCAAAAAATAGTTGAGAAAAAATATGGCGTGAAGAATGCATTTCAAATGGAGAAATGTAGAAAGAAAAGCATAGAAGCATCCAGAAAGAAATCTATTCAAATGCAAAAAGAAAGAGGTATAGATATAGAATATCTTGAGAATGGAAATTATCTGGTGAAGAATTGCTGTCCGATACACGGAGACTTAGAATATACGCAAACAGATTTCAATAATAGATTTAGACTTGATAGATATAATGTTTCAAATCCTTGTTATTTGTGTAATCCATTTGGTTATCATATATCAGGAAAGCAAAAGAATATTTTTGATTATATAAAGTCAATATATTCGGGGGATATTATAGAAAATGATACATCTGTCCTTGATGGATTAGAAATTGACATTTATCTTCCTGAATTGAAAATAGGATTTGAGTTTAATGGTGATTATTGGCATATGAATCCATTATTGTATAGATATGATGATGAAAATTCTTCTTCTCACATAAAAGCAATTGAACAATGGGAAAAGGATAGACAGAAGATTTTATTGGCAGACGAAAAGGGTGTAAAACTTTATCATATTTGGGAATATTATTTTTCTAACAATAAAGACTTACAACTTGATTTCATTTCAAATATAGTATTGGGTAATATTAAATATGAACACCCTTTATTGAAATTAAAAAAATCTCTTGATGAAATAGATACATCTTATGAACTGAAAGAACATATGATTTTTGAATATGAAAATGTCAGAATTGTATATGTTGATGGATTTTATTTTAACAAGAATTCTATTTCATATGGTGTTTTGGATAGTTGGAAATCAGAAATGAAAAGAACCATATTTGTATATGATTATGAAATAACTGATGAAAGAAAGTTTGAAGTTATTCTATCAGATATAAAGTATGCTTTTGGAAAGATAGAGAATAGAATATTTGCAAGAAAGTGTGTATTGAAAGAATTAACCAACAAAGATGTTAGAAAATTCTTGGAAGATAATTCTTTGTTTGGTTATAGGTCTGCATCTGTTACATTAGGGTTATATTATGAAGATGAACTTGTAATGATATATTCTTTTGGTAATAATTTTTATGGAAGAAAGAAAGATACAGAAGTAATAAGAGTATGCACAAAGAAAAATACACAAGTAATAGGAGGAAGTTCTAAATGTTTGAACTATTATATTAAGAATTATGCAAAATCAGGCGAGACTATAATTTTTTATGTGGATGCGATACATCATTCTGGATCATCTATGTCGGGGTTTGAATTTGTTAAACATGAAAATGGATTTATGAATTATTATGTTTCTTTTGATAAATTAGGCAAAGCATTCAACAGAACTCCAAGTAGGAATAAAGAAGTAAAAGAGTTGATAGAAAAAGGAGAACTTGTATTAATTCCTACTAATGGAGTTGATGTATATAAGAAAATTATAGAATAATTTGTTATATTTTACTCGGAACTAAAGTTGGCTTCTAAACCAACTAATAAAAAATAAATTAAATTATGACGACAGAATTAAAAAATCGTATTGAAAGAATTATGTCCTACTGTCAGACACAGGCGGATATTTACAACAATTATCAGTTGGGAACAAAAGTTGTAATTAACGGTATCTATGGTGCTTTCGGATTTTCTGGATTTTATTTCTATAATAAGAATATTGCAGAGTCTGTAACAAAGCAAGGTAAGCACGCTATTTTGAATGCAGAAAGCCTTATCAATAAATGGGCACAAAAGGTGTGGTTGAAAGATAAAAAGACTCATAAGATGATGGGAGTCAAAATTAAACCCGAATGTGAAAATGTAACTATCTCATTTATAAGCAGATACATTGATACCGATAGTATTTACTGTTCATATGAAGATGTTATTAAATCGACAGATTGGTTTGACCATCAGGTATGGAGATTGACAAAGGTAAATAAGCAGAATGACCAGAAAGACTTCACATATGTATCTAAAGGTGGATATCCGACATTAGATGACGCAAAAGAATATTTTAAAGTAGCGGATATTGATAAGGAAAAATACTCATATGATATTGATGAAATTGATCCAGATGGACGAGAATTCTGTTTAACATTAAATAGAGTGTTTATGGCGGATTTCTTAAAAAAGATTCATGATGAATATGCTGAAAAACAAGGAACGCCCAATATTCTTGACTTTGAATTGGAAGGTTATTTGGATGCAGGTATATGGTTAGCAAAGAAAAAATATATTAAGAATCTTACTTGGGCGGAACCTAACATTTATTATGATTCTTGTACGAAGATTAAACCTACTGGTGTGGAGATTGCACAAACATCAAGTTCTCCTTGGGTTAAGAAGCAATTGACAGATATGGTTAAATGGATTTTCAAGCAGGAAGAATTTAGCATAAAAGGTATGACAGCAGAGTTGAAGCGAGTTAAGGAACAATTTATGTTACAAAGTCCAGAGGTCATTTGTGTTAATAAAGGTATGAACAAATATAGTGAGTATGTTATGAATGATACTGATGAGATTGAACTTCAACCGAAAGCAATGGTTACAATTCAGGGGGCATCTTTTTACAACCATCTGTTGAACACAAATGAGAAGTATAAGAAGAAATATGGTATTTTATCGGACAGCGACAAACTATGTGTGTTATATATTAAACCTACTCCAAAATATACATATTGGAAGAAAGAAAATATGGTGAATATAAAGGATTATGTTAAATCTCCAGATATGTATAAGTTGGTTACTGATAAGAAGTCGACTATTCGTCCAGAAGGTATGGGAAAACCTTATGAAGCATTCACTGATATTATGAGTAAAACACAGGTAGAAGCATTGAGTTTTCCAGCGGGATTATATCCAAAGGATTTGATTATTAGTAAGGGTATTGAGATTGATTATGAGAGAATGTTTGATTTGTTGATACTTGGACCTATGAATCGTATTATTGAGGCGATGGGTAAACCTCCGATTTGTTTGGATATGGCATTTGAGGAAGGTTTGTGGTAATTTTTATAAAAAAATGGAAAATTTTTGTTATATTTAAATAAAGTAAAATAGTTAAGTAAATTTTTAAATTTTAGTTATAATATGTGTAAAATAGTTTTAGAGAATGTAGCGGTAAAACGCTTTGCGAATGTGATTAAGAGATCTGCATCACTTGACAATTTGATTTTTATCACTGTTAAGGGTAGTGAGTTTGAATCGACAGCATATAATGCTAATAAGTCTGCATTGAAAGCTGTTAGTGTTGATTGTGAGAAGTTGTGTGATAGATTTGTAAATGAATCTGCCGATGATGATGTGAAGATTCAGTTTAGTAATGCAAATAAACTTCTTTCTGTGCTTTCATTGGTAGGAACAGAAGGTGTAAAGATTACTTTTGATATTGCGTCAAATAATTATGCTAGAAAGGTAACTGTAGAAAATAGTGAAATTAATCTTACTGTTCCCTGTGCAGATTCAAACGCATTGTCTTTCTTGGAGATTCCTGATAGAGTAAGATATAATATTTTTGAAGACACCACAAATCTACTTTATAAGTTTGATGTTAATGATGCAGAGTTCAAGTATATGAATCAGTTGTTTGCTCTTAATAAAGAGAGTGTTCGTGTGTTCTTTAATAAGGTTGGTAATGATGTTTATTTATCTGAAATTGAGTCTACTGATGAAAATGTAAGAGCGAGTGTTAATGAGATTATCAACGAAGAGAATTTTGATGCATTTAAGAATTTTGAAAAATTGTATTGTAAGACTCTAAACACATCTGATTTTGAAGATGTTGCAGGTGTTGAAAACCATCTTGCATGTTTTAACAAGCAATATTTTTTCTGGGCGGATAATGATAAGAGATATACAATTGAGTTTCATAACAATAGAATAAAGATTGTATCATATGATGATGAGAGCGGCATGAAAACTTTCTTGGTATTAACATCTATCAAGTTCGCTTAATTCCCAATTATTTTATTATATGTTTTTTATAGAGTGAAAAATATTGAATTTTTTCACTCTTTTTTGTTTTATTTGTTATATTTAATGTAGTGATAATTAAAGTAATTAAAAGATAAAAATATATAAGATAATGAATATTTGGTTTTTATCAGATTTGCATTTTGGATGCAGGGCGGATAATGAAATATGTTTAAAAGACTATAGTGATTATTTTTATAATGTGTTTATTCCTCTATTTAAAGAGAAGTATAAGGAAGGAGATATAGTATGTAGTCTTGGTGATGTGTTTGATAACAGAAGTTCTATAGGTATTAATACTATTAATGTTGTTATTGATATATTTGAAAAGATTGTTGATATATGTCCAGATATTAGATTAATAGTTGGGAATCATGATATTTACAATAAATCATCCAATGATGTTACATCTTTAAATGTTTTAAAATATATCAAAGGCGTTAAGATATATTATAAACCAGAAGTTGAGGTTATTGGTGGTAAAACAGTATTGTTTCACCCTTGGGTTGAAAATAAGGAAATTCAATCTAAAATTTTATCTAATTTCAATGGAGATTATATTTTTGGTCATCTTGATGTGTATGGTGTAGATAGCAACACAAAAGGGATAAAAACAAAATCTGCAAATTCTGTAGATGTATCCGAGTTTAAGACTGCAGAAGTATATGCTGGACATATTCATTTGAGACAGAATTATAAGAATATTCACTATGTGGGAAATCCATATGCGAAAGTTAGGGGCGAAGGAAATACTAAAGGTATAACTGTTTTAGATATTAAGACAGGCAAAACGAAATTTTATGAAAATACATATTCTCCTAAATTTTTAAGTGAGAATATTTATGAAATTTCAAATATTACTGTTGCGGAATTGAAAGAAAGGTGGAAAAACAATTATATTGATTTACATGTTCTTGTGAGCGATGTTACTAAATGTAAATTTGATGAACTCCGAGAAGAGTTAAATGGATATTTTAAAGAATTTATTATCAAGAGTGAATCTGCTGTTTCTGGATTGGTAGATGATGTTGGTTATGCACATTCTGATTCTGATTATGAAGATGCAAAAACATCCGCAGAACATTTGAGTGATTTTATAGAACTTACCGAATGGGATCCCGCAATGAAAGAAAGTGTTAGGAAATTGCTTTCAGAAACAAGAGAAAAAATAAATATATAAAATTATGAGATTTGAAGCGGTAAATAATGTTCTAATACTTAAAAAGGATAAGGAGGAAAATTTTAATAATGAAATAATAAAAGATATGCGGCAAATACCACCACCATATACAGGTACGATTGATAGCGTTGGATGTTCGGATTGTGGATATGTGGTTGGAGATAGAATTGCGTTTGAAGAAGTTGGTGGGGTATTGTTAAGCACAGATATTGAAGATTATGTAGTAATAACGCCAGAAATGGTAATAGGAATTTTATAATAATGTATGGAAAATGTAAAAAATATATGTGAAAATACGAGAAATCTACTTTTTGAAAAATTTGGAAATATCAAATTTATCGAAGAAGGTCATGAGTATTTTATTGATGATGAAAAATACACTCCTGTTTCTACAGTAATATCTGAATATGAACAACCGTTTGAAGAAGATAAGGTTGCTGAAAATTACGCAAAAAAGAATCGTAGAACAAAGGAAGATGTATTGAAAGAGTGGAAGTTTAAAAATTTGAAAAGTACAATTGGTGGTTCAAGGGTTCATGAATTTGGCGAAAGCTATACAAATATGGTTGCTGGATTTCCCGAAAAGATTTGTGAATCAAACAGAAAGCAATATGTAGATTGTAAAGGAGAAATGATGTTAATACCAACATATCCTAAAGAATCTGCAGTAAAAAAGTTTTATGATGAAAAGAGCGAATATCTTGTTCCTGTTGGTGCAGAATTTAAATTGAGCACAAGGTATATGGGGGATAAAGTAAGAAAGATTTGTGGAACTTGTGACTTGCTATTTTATGAAGAAGATCCATTATTTGGCGAAAGTCAATTTGTATTAGCGGACTGGAAAACGAATGCTTCATTAACAAATGATTTTAAGAGAAATAAAAAAATTTGTATGAAATTCCCTTTCGATAATATGATTGATGATGCGTTGAGTCATTATACATTACAATTCAATCTATATCGAAGAATGCTTGAAAGCGTTGGTGTAAAAATTGGTGATATGCGATTGATATGGTTGAAAGAAGATGGAAATTATGAAATCATAAAGATTGAAAAATTGAATGATTGTATTTTAGATAGGGTTTTGTCTAAATGATTTTAGGAGAGCGATTGCTCTCCTTTTTTCATAAATACCTTATGAAAGAAAACGAAAAAAACATTAATGAATGTGAAGGTGGTACACCAGTTTCTATTGCTTTTGGTGATATTGCTGGAATGGGTGACATAACCTTTCCTGGTGAATTGGGAGAAGGAGAACCAGGTAGTGGTGATTTACCATTGCCTTCTGGTAAGGTGTATAAACAAGTAGCACCTTTTGATACTTTTTTGAAATCAAAAAAGAAAAGAAAGAAACTCAAAAAGCAAAAACACACACCTAACACACCACATTATGCATATGTTGATGATTTCAAAACATATGTAGAGAGAACATATAATAAAATGGACAAATTTAAATAAACATGAACAACATCAAAGATTTTGATCAATATTTAAAGGAGAAGTATTTTAAATTGAGTAAAAAAGATAAAGAATATCTTTTAGAACTCGATAAGAAATATGGAGAACTTGCTATTATTTTCAGAAAGGAGTTCAGGGCAAAAAATGTCATGAATCTCGATTCTGAATTTGATAAATTCATAGAACATAAAAAAGTTGGTGAAAAATATTTCCCAAAATTGGAATTGGAACAGATAGAAAGTTCTGTTGATATTAAAAAAGAATTTGAAGAACTTCTTGCAAAGTTTGAAAACTTCAGTTCATTCATTTCTAAATTTTATATTGAAAGAATAAATGGTTTTTTAAAAACAATTAGAATTAAAGAAAAATATAAAGAAATGACAGAGAGTGGAGAATATGATAAAAAGAGTAAGCGTAAGAATAATAGAAGTGATTGTTTCCCTTCTTTGGCAGAATATAATTATGCATTGGAAATTATAAAAGATTTTCCTTATGAATCTATTAAAAGTGGAGTTAGAGATATAAAGGCAGAAGATGCTGCTAAAATGTTCCAAAAGAAAATAGATGAATTGGGATATGAATATAAGGTGAAATTGGTTGATGGAATGCTTCCACGTGTAAATGTAACACCAGAAGGCATTGTTAGAGTTAATCCGAAAGCAATGTTTTCTATGACAGATATTGAAGGATTATATCAACATGAATTGAGCGGTCATGTTGGTAGAAGATATTATGGTTATCAGACTGGATTGAATTTGTTTGTTATAGGACTAGCAAAAAGTAACACGTATGATGAAGGTTTAGCAATATGGAATAGCATCAACAAAGTTAAAACACCAAAACCAAATATTTTATTCAATATTGCTATAAAAACAGTTATTGCATATCATTCATATGATATGGATTTTTGTGAGTTGTTTGATTTTATACATGAGTTGGTTCCTAATATGAGTGATAAGACTCTTTTTAGAACTATTGTTAGATCAAAGAGAAATATTGGGGATTGTAGAATTATTAGTGGAGCAATAGAAACTGGATATTTAAAAGGATATAAACTTGTAACTCTTATGTCTGATGAAGATAGAGATGATATATTAAAATACAATATCGGACCTGACCAGATGGAAGATTTAAATAATATTAAAGTATTTTTAGAAGTAAATAGATTTGAACCATTAAAAATAAAAGTTAAAGATGCATAAAACTATTCCATTTAAGATAGAAAAGGATGATAAAAAATCTTTCACAAAAGTTGTAAAATAATATTAAATATATAATTAAAAAATATAATTTATGGACAGACCTAATATTATTCATAGTTTTTATAGTTTGAAATGTTATGATGATAATTTATTTTTTCAATCTTGTTATTTCATGTTGTCATGTTTATATGTTAAAAATATTGGGGGAAATATAAGTATTCACACAGATGATAAATTTGCATCTTTAATTGAAAGTTGTCCTTATGATAATATATATAGAGATTTGAATGATTGTTACGAAGCACCAAGAAAATTCTTTGCATATCCAAAATTAATATCTTTATCCAAAGAACCTTTAGGAACAATTCATATCGATGGTGATGTTTTCTTAAAAAAAGAAGGGTTGTTTGATATGTTAGATATTAAAGAATATGATTGCATAACACAAAGTTTAGAATTGCGAGAATTTATAGATTGGGAATGTATTTGGGATGCAAGTTCCGAACACTTTAAATATGTTGAATATCCTTATTATATGAAAAGATTTTGCAATAAAATGTATAACTGTGGGGTTCTTGGATTTAATAACGAAAAATTATTTAACGAATGGTATGAAAATTATTTTAGAATGCTTGATGAATATGTTTATCATCCAAATGATGTGAATAATGGCATACCAGATATAATAATAGAACAACAATCTCTTGTAGATTTATGTGATTATAAAAAATATAATGTTAAAACACTATTACCTATTGGTAATTTTATGGAATTGAATATTGCTGCTAACAAAATAGGATATCAACATACAGTTGGTCATGCAAAATCAGAGAATATCATAATGTGCTTACAAAATATAAAAAGAATATCTCCAAAACATTATGAAATAGTTAAACAAAATTGGATCGGTAGATATCCATTATTTTTTAAATATGTTGAATAAGAATAAATAATATAAATCCGCTGTCGTTTGATAGTGGATTTTTTATTATCAAACATAAATATAGTAAGTAAATAATATTTTTTGACATGAATTATAAAGGTTATAGTATTCTTAATGAAAGTAAGAAATCAAAAGATGTAACAGTTATATTTTTAAGTGCTCGTGCAAAATCTACAAAGAAAGATTCTAATTCAATGTTCTTTTTTGAAGATGCTGCTAAAAAAGCAGGTGTTAAAATGATAACTGTAGACCCATCATCCGCATCTATTTCAGGATCTGATGGAAAGCACAAAATAGTAGATCACAGTAATGGTAAGAATGAATATGTTGTTTCACCTCATAACTGTGTTGTTTTTACTAGAAGAACTTGTTTAAAAAACAGTGAGAGTAAGGATTTTGTCCGTGATATGGAAAGACTTGGATATGTTATGATCAATTCATTAGATACAATGGAAATTTGTGAAGATAAGTTTGTAACATATAAGAAACTTAAAGCGGCAAATATTGCTACTCCACAAACTGTCGTAATTTCATCATCTTCAATGAATAAGTTGGATGAGAAGGTTCAATCTATCGGTGGTAGATTTCCTATTGTTGCGAAAATTTTAGAAGGAACTCAAGGAAGTGGTGTAATGATATTTGAATCAATGATGTCATTAAGATCAACATTGCAAGCAATTTTCACACTGGTTCCAAAAGCAGATATTTTATTGCAAGAGAAAATTAATTCTGATTGTGATTATCGTGTACATGTTCTTTATAATGGATTTGACAGAGTATCGGGTGTAGATAATTATAAAGTTATTGGATGTATGCAGAGAAATGTTATGGAGGGAGATTTTAGATCTAATTTCTCTTTAGGTGCAACAGCAGAAAAAGGACATTTGACACCTGAACTCGAAAGAATTTCTAAACAAGCAGCATATGCGGTTAAAGGTCGTTGGGTAGGTGTAGATGTTATTATGGACTCTGGAACAAAACAATGTTATGTGCTTGAGATAAATTCTTCACCAGGAACCAAGGGTATTACAACTGCTGCTGGTGATGATGTTGTTGGAGAAATTTTCAATATGATTAAGGACGATTTCAAATACACAAAATATGATTCAGATCAAATTGGTAAGTATGAAACTGTAACTATTAAGAATCTTGATTGTGATGCTGTTATGCATTTTGATTCTGACAAAACATTTACAGAAATGATGTGCTCTTCAGTTAACATGAAGAGCGATGATACCGTTGCTTATGTTTATAATGGTGTTACATATACCGCAGATATGTCTGGTGTAAAAAGAAATGAACCAATGATTGAAATGAATATTAAATTCAACGGCACAGTTTATAAAAATGAATTGGTTATATTGAAACAAACAAATGATAGCAAACTTCTTAATACTATGGTAGGTGGTTCAAGATTTATCAATAGAGTTGCAGACAATGGTGTAGTTGTTGATGATTCTTTTATTTTGACAGATAATAATCTTAACTTTGAAGTTCCTGCTGCTGTTGTTGAAGAAGGTCTTTTAATAGAAGGTATGAATTGGTTGTTTGGTGTGAACGATGAAGAAATAAAATTAGATGGTTTAAGAAATCTTATTATGACATTTATGAATGGCTCAAGAGATGAATACACTAGAAAGAAATGGACTATTGAAGGAGAGCAATATAAAGATAATTGGATATTGAGTTATAATGGTAAGAAGTTTTTGGAGTGCAGAGAAAATTATCCTTATTTCTTAAACAACTATATGCCTTTCAAGCAGGCTTGTAAAATTGCAGGTGTAATTGAATCCATTCTTGGTCGAGTTGTTGATATGAGCAAATATCCAGAAGCAAAAGAAAAATAATAATTATTTTTTATGGGTTGTAATTGCAAAAAAGATAAAACCGAACTTAATATAAGGAAGGAAATTAGAAAAAAGACAAAAGATGCTATCACAACACTTAAGAGAATATGGAAAGAAAGTGAAAATAATAAAATTACGACAAATAAAGACGAATTGAATTTTAAGTAAATTAAGTGGTGAGAATAATACTCACCACTTTTTTTCATAAATATATAAAATAAGAAATATTTATCGGTAAACTATATATGATTAAAAAATTTGAAGATTTTGTAAAAGAATTTTCGTTAAAAACAGAAAGCAAACAACAAACCGATGATAAGGAATCTAAAGTTAAAGTAGATGGAGAGCATAAACATCTTGCAGGTGTTAAAGAGGTTATTGAAATTGTTGGTTTAGGTAAAATGAAAGTTAAACTTGATTCTGGTAATAGTTCGTTGTGTGCATTAATTGTTCAAAAATTTGACGAAGATAAAGAAAATAAGACCGTTACATTTGAATTTGACGGAAAGGAAAGAAAATATGATGTTGTTAAACATGTTAGAATATGGCATCACGGAACTGCGACTGTTAGACCAGTAATTAAATTGGATTTAATTTTTAATGGACAAGTGTATAAAGACGAGTTGGTTGATTTAAAAATTAGTGATTTAACAGGAACAAGAAATTATAGATCTAGAATGTTGCTATCAAAAGCATTTATGACAAAAGCAAATATTGTGATTGATCCTAGTAAGGAGTTCAATATTACTGATAAAAAAGAAATTAAAAAGAAGAAATCAAATAAAAATAAATAAAAATATATAATATTATGATTATGATTAAAACATTTGAACAGTTTGTGTATGATATGCATAACACTTCTGTTAATGAAGCATATCAAAGTAGTAAATTAAGAAATATTATTAAACAACATGGTAAACCAAAACATTCTTGGGATAATAAAATGTTATATGACATAAAAGATAATGAAATTGTTGATGTTGTTAGTAGCAAAAATGAATATTATGAAAAATATAGCAACTATAGAGAAGACTTTAACGATAAGTCTGAAAAAACATTTAAGATCGAATTGAAAGATGGGTATTGTCTTGTTATAAGCAATTTGGGTATATTAAAAGATTTTATGAGTCATTTTGATAATTCCGAAGAAATGGAAAATGAATTTAAGAAAAGACATTCTGAAAGACATAAAGGAAATCTTGGAAAACATAATCTCGATGATATCCACCACAGACACATGCGAAAACGTAACGAAATAGAGGAAAGAAGATTTGCCGAAAAACTACAACCATATACAGATGAAATTGTAAAAAAAATTAATTCTTTGATGGATGATATTTATATAAGAGAATTAGGTTTGGATGAAAACGGAAGACGTGATGAATTTACAATTGAATCTAATATAAATATAGATGGCATTGAATATGATGTTTTCGTTGAGTATTCTGCCAGAATATATAATACTTGGGAGAGTTATGGTGAAGCATTTTATAGTGCAGAATATGAATTGGAAAAATTTAGTATATATGATAACGAAAATGGTATAGAGGCAACAAATGATAAAATTGGAATAACATATCAAACACATAAAGACTTATTTAAAGAAGTTGATGTTAAAGAAATAAGTGGTGGTATTGTTGATCCATATGAAGCATATGGTGTTAGTAATGCAGATTTTATATGATTATAATTATAATATAAATAACTTTAAAGGTGAGCATTTAAAATGCTCACCTTTTTTGTTATATTTATAATATGGTAGAGTTAAATAAAATATATTGCGAAGATTGTATTGAGTTTTTAAATAGACTTGATGACAATTCTCTGGATTGCATTATCACATCGCCACCATATAATTTCGGAAAAGATTATACGGAATATGATGATAAGGTAGATTTTAAAGTATATGAAGATTGGTTATCACAAATATTTGAATTGTGTGCTAAAAAGTTGAAAGAAGGTGGTAGGATGTTTGTTAATGTCCAACCTGTTTTTAGTGAGAATTTTCCTACACATCATGTTGTAAGCAAAATATTGCAAAACTGTGGTCTTACTTGGGGTGGTGAGATATTGTGGGAGAAGAATAACTACAATTGTGCATATACTGCTTGGGGGTCTTGGTGCTCTCCATCTATGCCTTATCTAAAATATACTTGGGAATTTGTTGAGTATTTCTACAAAGGATCTCCGAAACACACGGGCAATAAAGAAGATATAGACATTGTTGGTGATGAATTTAAAGTTTGGACAACAGCAAAATGGTCTATTGCTCCCGAAAGAAATATGAAAAAGTATGACCACCCTTCTATGTTCCCAGAAGAACTGGTTGAAAGAATATTAAAATTATTCACTTATAAAAACGATATTGTATATGACCCATTTTCAGGTGCTGGAACAACTTGTACAGTATGTGAAAGACTTGATAGAAGATATATCGGAACGGATATTAGTGAGCAATATTGTAAAACCGCCATTGAACGAATTGAATACGAAAAATGCTTGAAAGAAAAACCATTATGGTAATGAATAACATAAATATTTAAAAATATACATTTTATATATGGGTAAAAATATTTTGACATTTGAAGAGTATTTTAACAATTATGATTTTGTTGATGAGAATAATATTTCATCATTAGATTTCATTGAAATATTAATGGAAGAAGAACACGAAAATGGATATGATTTAGTAGATTGTGATGAAGGTTGGTCTTTTGGAACAAGAGGTAGAGGTTCGGATAGGACATTCAAATTCACAGCAGGTAAGAATGATACAGACATAACATCTACAGAAATATTTAATGACGATAAGAAATTTAAATATCACGAAGTGTTGTTACCTAAAAGTGGAATTATGTCATATAACCTATATAAGATTTCTGATATGAGAATTTCAAAGGCGTTGAAACACCCACAGAAATTTAAAGATATAGAACAAAGAGAAATTGACTTTGATTCAATCGATAGATTCATGAAGAGAACATCTTTATATATGCAATCAATTTTAAAGGATAATCCCATTGATATAATTACATACCCACAAAGTTCAAGTGAATTCAATAAAGATATGGTGGATTATCTAATGAAAAGATATAAAAGTTCTCCTGGTATTAAATGTATTCCAGATTTGATGACAAAAAATATTAGAAATGTTTATGTCAATTATACAGTTGCTAAAGAGTTAGGTTTATCCGATAGCGATATCAATAAATTAAGACACGATATAGAAAATTGGAAATCTGATGCTGATGTATACGAGTTGAGAGTTAAAATAGATGAATTAAATGATTATATCGCATATCATTCTGGCAAAAGAGGTCGTCCTTCTAATGAAATTAAAAACAAGAAAGAACTTGTTAAAAATTTAGAAGAACAAATTAAAATTCTCAGAAAAGGCAGGAGAGGTAAAGATAAAACAAAAACATCTGATGGTAAGGCTAAAAATTTTGAAATAAAATCTATAGAAGATAAACGAAGAAGATCTTTAGAGGGATTATTTGGAATAAATCCAAAATTATCTGGAATACAACAAGACCTTAAAGACAAACATATTGTTATTTTTGATGACAATATTTCTTCTGGAGCAACATTAGATGATATATGTTTAGAATTGCAAAAATATGGGGTAGCGTCAATTTTACCTATAACACTCGCTATAATTCCTAAAACTGTTTATGGTGAAAAACATGAAACTTTAAAGGATAAATAAAAGAAGCCTAATAAGGCTTCTTTTTTGTTATAAATACATTTTATTTCATTAATAATTTAGATAATTCATCCCATTGTTTGCCAACCAATACATCACCATTTTCTCCCACTATTTCTTCTATTTTGAGTATTTTACCAGTTGAACTTAAAATACCTTTAACAAAAAATTCTTCATCTGTGCTGGCACCTTCAATCAAACGGGATTGAATTACAAACCCTATATTTGATTTTCCATCATGTAATTTCACAAAATTTAAATATAATTCTTTAAGTGCACCACTACGAGTTAAATTTCCATCGATTAAAGTGCTATTTTGTGAACTTGTTGTAAACATATGTGTAAGTGATGTTACAATTCCATCATCAGATATTGAATTTTTTGTTGCATACATTAAATCTGATTCCGCTGATGATTTTGATACACTGGTGATTGATTCTATAAATTTTTCTGAAAGATCATTATTAGAATCACTTTGAATAGCACTTCTAAAACTTGTAATAGTATCATTTGATGTACCATAAGCAGGATCTTTCATATTTTCGGCATTATCCAATAGTTTTTTTACTGATTCAAAACTTCCTAAATTTTCTGATTCTCCACCATTTCCATCTACTTTTAACACATCTTTATCAAAATTTAAAGATGTTTCTGCCGCACTTGATTTTGCTATTCCAAAATCAAATATTTTACCTAAAACTTTATTAAACCATTCATTAAAACCTGGAATTTTTACAATTATTGAAGAAACAGATGATAAAATACCTATCATAGTTAACATATCAAAAAAGTAATTTACTTTCGTATCACCATTTTTTGTTTTTGTTTCTTTTTTGAAATTAAGTACCCTATTTATTATAATTTTAAAAATATTTTTTGAACCAATGATTGCTGCAATTATTAAACCTGTTGCAGGACCTGTTCCTATTAATGTAGTAACAAATAAAGATATTATTGATGAAACTAATGTTGCAATAACAAAGTTTACCATAATAGACCAAATTATTTTTCCAATGGTTTTAAGTTTTGATTCTGAATTATCATCATCGTTGCTTTTTGATAAACCTAAACTATATCTCGCAAATTTATTATTATAAAGTTTGTTAGCAAATTCTTTTGTTTTATCGGTTAACAAATATGGTTCGAGTTTATCAGATAATTTTGGTCCAATATATTTTAAAAGTTTGTATAATCCAAATCCTCCACCTGCTAGCAATGCTAAACCTGGAGCAACAGTTCCTAATGCTGCGACTCCACCAACTGCTAAAGTTTTTCCAAGTTTACCTTCATTTAAATTTTCGTCCTTTTCTTTTTGTTTTTCTTTAACATTTTCAGAAACCTCATTAATGATGTAACCAATTAATTGTTTTTGATTTTCATCTTTAAATTCAATTAGACCATGTGTGTCAATATTCGATTCAGGTAATGCACCGCAATATTTTGAATTGAATAATTTAAGTTTATCTAATGCTTCTACAATTGTTTCGCCTAATTTTTGTAAAAGTTTTCCTACTGTCTCTAATAAATCTTTTGCAGTTTTAATTCCTCTGTTTAAAGATTTAATTAAAAATTCGTATGCTTCTATTACTTCTGATGGAATTTTTTCTTTAAATTTTTCAATTAGTTCTTTAATTTTTTCTTTTCCGCCATTAACAAGTTTTTTTGCATCATCAAATGAGAATTTTTCGGTAATTAAATTAGAATCATTTATATATTGTATAATTGTATTAGTAAAATAATTTTCTAAAACTAATCCAATAACACGGCGTTCATCAGTATTATACGGTATATAATTTGAATATTTTGTTCTACCCTCCGCAATAATTTTAGTATTCTTATTATAAATATCTATTTTATTGAAAATATTTAAATAAATAGAATAATCATTAATATCATCTAATGCAAATGATTCATTTTGAAATTTCATTATATGATTTTTTGTTTTAGAATTATCATACAACCCTTCGTTTAAAAATTCTTCAAATGTCTTGATCATAATATTATATATAAGTTAATATATACTATTTATGAGAAAATAAAGTATTATTTTTGTTATATTTGATATATGAAAATAGAATTGAATAAAATTTACAATGAAGATTGTTTTATTACAATGTCAAAAATGGAAGATAATTTTGTAGATATTGTAATGACATCGCCCCCTTATAATATGACAGCAAGAAAGGGTGGATATGCGGATAGCGGTCGCTATGATGTGTATGAAGATTGGATGAGTGAATCTGAATATATAGACTTTACTATTAAATTATTTAACAATTTCAATAGAGTTATAAAAGAGAATGGTATTGTTTTATATAACTTTTCATATTCTATTGAAAACCCATCATTGCCTTATAAACTTGTTGCAGAAATTGTTGATAAAACAGAGTGGTGCATTGCAGATACAATTATGTGGAAAAAAAATTCTGGACTACCATTTCCAGCAAATGAAAGAAGACTATCAAGAAATTGGGAGTTTGTTTGGGTGTTTGTTCGTAAAGATGAAATTGATACTTTCAAATGCAATAAGGGTGTAAAATCTATATCAGAAAAAACAGGTCAGAAATATTATAATGTATTCTATAATTATATAGAAGCAAAAAATAATGACGGTAAAACACATGGGTTAAATCAAGCAACTTATAGTACTGACCTTTGTACTAAATTGTTTGATATATATGCAGATGAAGGATATATTGTTTATGATCCATTTATGGGAACTGGTACAACAGCAAATGCTTGTGTATTAAATGGATTAAATTATATTGGTTCAGAATTATCATTAAAACAATGCGAGTATGCGGAGAATAGAATAAATGAGAGTAAGAACAATTTATTTTTTTAATTTGTTATATTTTATGTATAAAATTTTAATATATTAGTTTATGGCAAAATCTACGGGTGAATTTAGTTTTTCAGATTTTAATAAAGAGTTAAGTAAGATTTCAAAATTTGGTGGTATTGTTTCTGAAGGTTCTATTAGTGAAATTACAGAGTATATTCCAACAGGTAATTATATTCTTAATGCTTGCTTAACTGGTAGTTTGTTAGGTGGTGTTCCAAATAATAGAATGATTGCGTTTTCTGGCGATCCAGGTTGCGGTAAAACATATCTTTTGCTGAATTTAGCGAGAGAAGCAACATTAAAAGATTATTATGTTATTTGGTATGATACTGAAAACACAACAGATTCAGGACAATTTGAGAATTTCGGTGTTGATACAAGTAGAGTTCGTTATGAACCTGTTGGTAGCGTAAGTGAATTTAAATCATCAATTTCACAAACATTGGATATTCTTATTAAACAAAAAGAGCAAGGCAATAAGATTCCAAAGATGTTGTTTGTTCTTGATAGTTTGGGTATGCTTCACTCTGATAAAGAGTTTAATGATGCTCTTTCTGGTGAAGATAAAGTGGACTTGACAAGACCTAAACAATTGAGATCAATATTTAGAATTATCACACAAAAGTTAGGTCTGATTGGTGGAACATTTGCGTTTGCTAACCATGTATATCAGGGAACCGATATGTATGCACAAACAAATCAATCTGGTGGTAAGGGTATGCAATTCTCTGCAAGTATTATTTTGAACTTGTCAAAAGCAAAGTTGAAAGAAGGTTCTGACAGCACACAAACAGGTATTATCGTAACTGCTAAGCCAGAGAAGAATAGATTTGTAAGACCTCAAATTGTTAAGTTTTATATCAGTTATGTAAATGGTATGAATCCATATGTTGGTCTTGAATCATATATTTCTTGGGAGAGATGTGGTATTGATAGAGGTAAGTTTATTGATGAAAAAGAAGCATTGAAGTCAGGAAAGGACTATCCGAAGGTTGTAACCAAAGATGGAGAAGTTAAGTATTTTGTTCAAAGTGATACTGGTAGAAATGTATGCTGTGATGATGGTTCGTCTTATCCTTGGAAACAATTATTTTCGGCAAAAGTATTCACACAAGACCGTTTGGAGCGTTTGGATGAATATATTCAAAAGGAGTTTAAGTATGCGGATGGTGTTAAAGTAAATGATTTGTTTGAAGGTGATGGAAATGAAAACGATGATGTTGAAGCAGATATTGCGAATCAATTAGATTAATAAAATATAAAATATTTTGAAAAGAGTGGAAAATTCCGCTCTTTTTTGTTATATTTAATTCAGGAAAAATATATAAGTAAAAATGATAAAACTAAACAAAGACAAAATTCAAATCAGGTATATAACTGGGATCGGAAAATGCCAGTTGAATTACCCAACAGCACTTGATATTCTTTATGAAAGTTGTGTAGAAAATGCAGATGAAACATTATTTTCTCATGCTAAAATGGAGAATAGATATGGAGCATCGGATGAGAAAATATCAGAAATTATCAATGAACTTCTTGATAAAAAGTATATAGAACAAAGTGGTAGCAAATTTAAAATTATTGGAACACCGTGGGATTAAAGACAAGTATAGAACAAGAAAAGATTGTTTTTGCATATATGCTTAAACGACCACAATATCTTTTACATGTTGAAAAAGATTTTTTCAGCAATGAAGATATTCAATATGTTGCAAGTAGTGCCAAACAATTCTTTAAAGAATATAAAGAGACACCATCTTGCGAACAAATGAAAGCATTGTTGAAAGATGATAAAAAAGATATTAAAAATGAAACTATTGATTCCATATATAATGTAGAAATTATATCAATGGATGATGAGTGGTTGAAAGATACCACAGAAGCCTGGTTAAAATGGAGAGCATTCAATACCAACTTCATCAAAGCAGCAACTGTTGCAAAAACTACAGATGTATCTTTGGATAATGTAAAAACAGTTGTAGATAAATGTGTTGGATTGCTTTCAGATACAACATTAATGAATTTCGATAGAGATTTAGGATTTGACTTTTTTGATTCTGAAAATCATAAATCAATTATCGAAAACAAAATACCTTATACTTGGGAGTATTTTAATAAAAGTACACATGGAGGGTTGGATCCAAAGACACTCACTTGTTATATTGGTGGAACAAATGTTGGTAAAAGTTGTTTGTTATGTAATGATGCTGCAGAATTTGTTCGTAAAGGCAAAAATACAATTTATATAACTTGTGAAATGAGTCCTCCCAAAGTAGCGAGAAGAATTGCTTGTAATTTGTTTGATGTTACAGGAGAAGAGTATGATGTGCTTGTAGAGAACCAGAATAAAGTAATGCAGTCAATGAAAAGATTGATAAACAACTCATGGTGTCCGCTTGGTAAATTGTTTATCAAAGAATTTCCAACATCTCAAGGAACAACATTGGACATTGAAAGATATGTTAAAGAAATTGAAGAAAGCGAAAAATTCAAAGTAGATGTTGTAATTGTCGACTATATTAATATTTTAGGAAATTATAGAGACCCACACGATAGTGCAAATACATATATGAAAATTAAAACTATCGCTGAAGATTTAAGAGGTCTTGCTGTTAAAATGGATTTTGTATGTATTACAGCATCACAGGTTGGTAGAGATGCATTGAATAGTTCTGATATCAACATTCAAGATGTTTCTGAAAGTATGGGTTTGATGCACACAGTAGATAATGCACTTGGTATTATTATGACAGACGATATGCGAATTGGTGATATTGATGAAGATGGTAAAGCACAACCTTATTATTATATCAAACTATTGAAAATTCGTGAGGGTGAGAATAGAGATCAAAAATTCAGAGTAAATGCTAATTTCAGCAAAATGAAATTTACAGAAAAAACAGATGTTGTTGATACTTTGAGTCATTTTAGATAAAAAAAAAATAATTTTTTATAAATATGGATAGCAATTTATTATGTTGTTATCCATATTTTGTTATTTTTATATAAAGTTTTTTTTTATATGGCGGATATTGATTTTCAACCTATTGTAAAATGGACGGGAACAAAGCGATTACAATCTAACGAAATTATAAAATATTTTCCCGATTATATAGATACATATTATGAACCCTTCTGTGGTTCATGTAGTATATTATTCAGACTTTTGAACGAACCCTCTATACATGTAAATAATTTTGTTTGTTCGGATATTAACGGAGACCTTATTGATTTGTGGAAAGCAATAAAACAAAATCCAGATCATTTATTTAAAGTATATACTAAATTATGGTGTGAAATGAATAAAACGGATGATAAACAAGAAAGACGAGTGTTTTATGAATTAGTGAGACAAGAATTTAATCAAATAAGGGATCCAAATTTATTTTTCTTTCTAATGAGGACTTGCACAAATGGTCAACCAAGATATAATAAATGGTGTGAATTTAATCAAACATTGCATTTAACGAGAGATGGTATTACTCCTGTAAGATTAAAAAAAGTATTGTATCAATGGAGCGAATTATTAAATGATAATAATGTGGAGTTTATTAAATGTGATTATAAAGATATTTTTGAAAAAGTTGGAAATGAAGATTTTCTATATTTAGATCCTCCATTTCAGAACGAAAGAAGCACCAAATATTTTTGTAATTTTAACTATGAAGATTTTTTTGATAGAGTAGGTGTATTAAATGATAGTGGTATAAAATATATTTTAAGCAGTGATGGTAAATATGTTCCAGATTATTGCTACGAGAACATCGTTTATGTTAAAGGAGGTGGTGGTTCATACCAGAAAATTGTTGAACATTTACCAACTGGACATATGTATGAAACAATTTATTTAAATTGATATTTTCATAAATATAATATATATAATATAAAGGATAATATATGATTAAAAGTTTTAAAGATTTTGATGATGAGTTAAAATCTCAAAAGATTTATGAAGCAATTGATGATATCCGTGAAGAAAATGAAGATACTTTCACAGAAGATGATGTTATTGTTCCTGAATTTATTTCCGATAACAAATATCTTTTAAAGATGTCTAGAATCGTTTTAAGAAGACTTGAGAAATCTGGTCTTGGTGAATTTGGAGTGCACCCAGTTATTGTAAATATAGATGATGTTCCTGGTGTATACTTCTATAATTATAACAATCCATCAATGAATATAGTTATTTGTAGAAATACAAATGGTAAACACGCATATCTATTTAAAGAATTTAATATGGGTGAAAATAATGTTGCAGATTTAGTTTTATCTACAGAAAAACTTGGATTTAGTGATATTATTGATGAATTAATTTCAAATCTTACACCAGATGCTATTGATGAAGGTCTTATTTGTGAGTGGGTAGAAGGTTCTTTCAATTATTCTGAAAAAGATGTTGATATTGTTGCTAATATGCCTATTGATGTAAGACAAAGCATTGTAAATCTTCTTAAAGATAATTCTGCTAATGGTGTTGCTAAAAAGATATTCAATAACAATACTGTTGAACCTTTTGCTACAATATATAACGCAATCGAAAGTGTATATAGTAGAATAAATCAAAGTAATGTAAAGAAAGTTGTTGATATTTTTGATAGAGCATTAAATAAGAAAACTGATCATGAAGAAGTATTTAATGTATTGAATGATTGCAAGTTTGGTGGTAAAACAGCAATATCATCAGCAAGTGGTATTTCTGCTATGGTAGACGATGATATGGAAGCGTTTAGTGAAGCATATAAGAAGAGAATAGAACAAGATACTAAAGAATATGAAAGTTCTATGGATCGTATATATGAAATGGCTGTTGCTATGTGTCGTTATGTTAAACAGAATGGAGATCTTGACGATGATGATTTGAGTGCTCTACCTAAGCGAGCAATGATTATTACAGGTAAAGGAGGTATCGGTAAATCAGAATCTATTAGAAGAGCCTTGAACGACGAAGGTATGATAGAGGATAGAGATTATTATAACATGACAAGCGGTAGCACAGCTGTTCAAGCATTATTTAAAAAACTCTACGACTATAATGGAAAACTTTTGATTTTTGATGATAGTGGTGAATTATTTAACTCAACATATAAATTAAATATGTGGAAACACGCTTTGGATCCAGATGTTGAAAATGCTGATATAGAATTATCTCGTGCTGCTGTTGGAGATAAATCTGGTGGTAACATGTATGTCCCAGCAGGAAAAACAAGACAAGAAAGATATTTCTTAGAAGTTGGACATAGTTCTACAGAAGAAAAGTCAAAATTCTACAAAAAGAGATTTGACGAAATGGAGAAAAAATATAGAGAAGAAACTGGTGATCGTTCCGCATTAACTACAGGTCAAAGAAATGAGTTTTATGAAAATATCGATATTGAGTGGAATAAACACGAGGAGGAAAAGGAACCTTTGATGCCTAATAAATTTAAATATAAGGGCGTTATTGTTATTATTTCTAATGACACTCGTGATGCATTTAAGAAAGAAGTTGGTGTTGGAAACTGGAATGCTATTGTAGATAGAATGAGAAGTTTTGATTTACATCCAATGGCAGAATCCATTTGGGCAGTAATTAAGAAAATTCTTTTAAAACAAAGAGATATGTCAGAAGAGTTGCTTCCAGATAAGATGTGTATGATACCAAGAGATGTCGTAGATGAATTCATTGAAGAAGTTGAAAGACTTCTTGAAATGCCTCAATATCGTGAAATGACATTCCGTATTGTTGCAAAAGATATGCATAGAGTCCTAAACGGTTCAAAGGGTAGAGCACACTGGAAAGAAGATCTTGCTGGTCTTATGGATATAAATAAATAATAATATTATATAGTCATGACATTAGAACAATTATTAAGTCCTGCAGTATGGGAGTGGAATCAGGCAAATAAACACCTCCCAGAAGAGCAGTTATTAAAAGAGTTTAACGAATGGATTATCAATAACAAAAATCAAATTAACGAATCTGTAAAAAACAATTTGGACGAAATTAATGAGTATATTGAAAGAGGTATTGCAAATACTCGTCTTTTGATGGAAAGTGCTGATGAAATAGATTGGGATAACATGGATTTTGATGATATTGACAATTCGCCTGAAAAATCGGATGAACCAATTTCTGGTGAAGATGAATCGGAAGAAAATGAAACACCGATTGAAGACCCAGAAGAAACAATTGCTGGAAAAATTATTCTTACAAATTCAACAAAACATCCCCAAACAAATGTTTACAATGCTGTTAACTCTTTATATGATTTTCTCGAAAAGAAAAAGTTAACACATGAGGAAAACACCACTTACTGGAGCCAATTTGATATGTCAAAAGTTAATAACACAACAGCATTATTGGCATTTACAGATATACCTAAAGCAAATTTGAAACATTGGAACATGTCTAATGTTCAACACATGGAGGGTATGTTTTATAAATCTACTTTTAACAATAATAGCATCTGTAGTTGGGATGTTAGTAGTTGTGCAGATTTTTTAAGAATGTTTACATTCTCGGATTTTAATCAAAATTTAAAAAAATGGACACCAGCATATGTTGAAAAAACAGAGTTAGATGACTTTGGTAATCCTATTTTAGATGCCGATGGAAGAGAGAAAAAAATAAGAACTCGTGCTAATCTCCCATTAATTGGTGCTGCTGCCGATGAAGAAGCTGAAATGATTAAAAATTATTGGTTTGAAAGATTTGAATCTATGTCAGTAAAAGAATCAAAAGAAAATAAAACAATGAAACATATTGTAGATTTTGAAACATTTGTTAATGAAGGATTTAAAGATTTTATAAAAAAAGGTGTAAATAAAATAAAATCATTTTTTAGCAATATGGTTGTTAAATTCAATAATTTCATAGCAATGTTTGATGAAAAAGGTGAAGTTATTGATGCATCTAGTCCTTACACAGCATTAAACTTTATTGCAGATGGAGAGGTTAAAGGTGTAACTGCATTTACTGGTGTAAAAAACAAATATCTCAATGATAATGTTCAGTCTATCGCTAGTATTGTAGAGAGTCCTGAATACTATGGAATTATTGACAAAAATAGTATTGAATATAGAAACTATCTCACTATGGTTGATATGGTTAATGAACATTATCAAAAATATGGTGAAAAGTTAAATGAAGCATCATCAAGAGTAGGTTTTTCTGGCGAAGAAGGTGGTCTTAAAAATAGTAGAGATATCAAATCAAAAGATTTGAAATATCTTTTAGATCAAGCCATAAAAAATGTTCCTGCATATAAGGATGAAAATTATGGCGGAGCAATTCTCATTTGGGGTGCACCAGGTATTGGTAAATCTACAATTCCAAAGGCGATTATTAAAGAATGGAATGACAATCATGATATTAATCATCAAAAGTCAGTTATGGTTGTTGAATGTGGTAACTTAGCAGTAGATGGATTCTCTTTACCGTTACCTATGACAAAAACTATGGGTGATTATATGGAAGAACATCCTAAAGTTGCAAGTCAGTTAAAAGAACAAGGTTATGATATAAATGAAGATTCATTCTTAAATACTGAAATTGAAGTTTCTGGTGAAGCATTGAAAACTTGGTTGCCTTGTTATAAAGAAAGCACAATAGATTCTGAAAATGAAATTAGAAATGCCATTGCAAATGGACATATCGTCAGAAAACGCAAAGGTGGTAGATTAAAAGTAACAGAAACTACAGAAGGTGGTATTCTTTTGTTTGATGAGTTTTTTAGAGCAAATGAAAGTATATTTAAAATCCTTATGCAATTTATATTAACAAGAACATTCAATGATGAATATGTTCTTGGTGATAAATGGGCGATTATCGCTTGCTCTAATAGACCTAATGATGACGAAGAAGTTGCAAGAGGATTTGAATCAACAGGTGCTGTATTAGGTACTCGTTTTGGTGGCGGTCAATTCAATTTTATTCCAGATTTTGATGATTGGAAAAAATGGGCGGTATCACAAGGACATTTTGATGATGCTACAATTACATTCCTAATGCAACATAAGGATACTACAAGTGGAGAATATACAAATTGGCACACAATTAGACCTTTGGAATATACATCTGGAAAAACTGCTTGGCCAACACCTCGTACATGGTCTCTTTTAATGGTAGAATTAAAAAATATTATGGAAAATGATGGATATTCTTCTATTAAAGAAATACCATCAGATATTATAAAACTTAAAGCGGATGGTATAATTGGAACAGAAATGGCAGATGAATATATTAAATTTTTAGCAACATTCCAATCAAAATTTAGTCCTGCTGAAGTTTTAAAAAATCCTAAATATATAATACCTGATGACATGAAATGTTCTGAAGTAATTGACAGATTGAAAAAACATATCGATTTATCATTTGATAAAGATAATCTTCCAACAGAAGAACAAATAATGAATATGTTTAATACATTAGAAAGAACATTTAATGCATCTAAGGACAATTATGTAAGACCATTATATGTTGATATAATTAAAAAATTCGGATTCCTTGATAGTAAAGAATATAGAGATAAATTCTTATCAACTTATAAAAATTTCTTAAAGGAATTTATGAAAAAATACGGTTTAAAATCACCAACAGAATTGAAAGATTTTCTTATTTAATATTATAAATTAAGAGAGGTTAAATATAACCTCTCTTTTTTTACATAAATACATTATATATTATATTCTAAACATGAATAAGTTTGAAATAATTAATGAGTCTGCTAAATATGGACACGAAGGTAACGCAGAGGAAATATATAATCTTGGAGAAATAGATATTATAGATCAAAAAAGTAAAAGTATCGTTAAAGTTAATACTGCTGATATTATAAAAGTTGTTAATGATGCTATGTTTTATATGCAAAAAAGATATCCATATTTACATCTATTTATAGATACATGTAAAGTTATGTATATTCCAGTACAACCATCTAAAATTTGTAATACAATGTGTGTTGATAATTTTAATAATTTATGGATTAATTTGCATTTTGTATATAATGAATGTTCTATGAATAAAGATAGAATTTTTGGAATTTTATTCCATGAAATGTTTCATATATTCTTAGAACATATTTTTAGATTTAATAAAATGTTTCCAAAAGAAACAAGAGATATGATGGGTGCAGAATTATGGGGAACAGCCAATAAAAAAGCAAATTTGGCTATGGATTATGAAATAAATGCATCTATGGTAGCAGATGATATTGTAAGTGAAGATTTTTGGAAAATAATGGGTGGTCTTTACAAAAAAGAATATACTGGTAAAACATGGGAAGAAATTTATAATAAATATGGCGATAAGGAATATAGAGAATGGCTCGATTTAAATGGAGAAAGTGTTAGTGATGAAGAGATGCTTATTCTTGATGCTATAGAAAAGGCTGCAAAAGTTTTAAAAGATCCAACATCAACCGATGAAGATAAAGCGAAAGCAAATAAAGAACTCCAAAAAACAATAGATAAAATTCTTGGACGAGATAGAGAAGACGATATTCAAGATATTTTAGAAGAAATGAAAGATAGTCAATTAGGTGAGATTGGTGAGATTGGAGAAAAAATGCAAGAAATTATAGAAGATTTATATAAAGATCCATCTAAAATGTCTGAAAGCCAGTTTAATGATTTAATGGATGATATTCATGAAATGGCTAAAGAAATGGCAAACAACAAAGAAAAAATTGCAGATACATTTAAAAAATCCGAAAATGAAACATTAAATGATATTAAAAAATTGAGAAAAACTTTAATGGATTCATTTAAAGAAATGCGAGATAAAAAATTAAGCAAAGATGAAAAGAAAGATATTGCTGATAAAATTAAAGATAGTTTAGAAGATTTAATATCATCAAGTGTTGATAAAAAAAGAAATGAAGAAAAAAGAAAGGAAAGAGACGAAAAGAAAGCAAAAGAAAGAAAAGAAACATTTAAAACAAAACACCCATTGAGAAAACTTATAAATGTTTTTAAAAATTTAATGCACTTAGGTGAAGACCCATATGATTTAGTTTGTAAAAAATCATATGATATAATGGAGAATATTGTTGATATATTAGATGTATTAACAGAAGTAAATATATCTGAAATTACAGAAGACGATGTTGAAGATTTGAAATTGTTCATATCACAATTAAAAGATTCTTTATTTACAGATTTAAAAGAACTTTTAGATAATAAAATAATTCTTCATAAAACAGAAGATGATTTACATAGAGTTTTAGATGGTGTTTTTGAAGTTGTTGAAAAAGCATTGTTTATACATCTATTAAATCCAGATTTAGATGATAATGCAAAAATATCTATTTTAAAAACAGCCGCTGAAAAATTGAGAATAATCGGAAAAATATTAAAAACTCAAAAGGCTTGGAGAGCAAGTGATGAATTTAAAGAAGGATATAGAGAAAAACGAAATGAATTAATGTCATTATTCAAGAAAGATAAGAAAGCGGTTTTAAAGGAATTATATAATATGGGTTTAATAAATCATAGTAATATTGGAACTTTAGATAAAAGATCGAAAGCATTATATGATGAATTGGTATCAGAAGGAGAAATAAAATAAATAATTAAAAAAATATAAAAACATGAGTCTAAATATATTTGAAAAATTAAATATACTTTTAACAGAATCTGAAGGTAAGAAAAAAGAAAGTGATATTCCTATCCATCCTGAAATGGAAACTAGAGAACAGGGTGAAATGTCTGCTGCTGAAAAAGTTCTTAAACTTTTTCAAAAATTAAAGTCTGGTTCTGGTGGTGGTAAAGAAGAGGTTAAGGATTCTAAACCAGAAATTCCCGATGATGTAATCGACCCTATGATGAAAGAATCGCCAAAATCATCAAAGGAAAAAACATTTGAAAAAAATAAACTCGCAGGTTGGGATGAGAAAAGTGACGAAAAGGTTAAAAAGGAAGTTGATGTTGATAACGAAGGAAAAGAAGATGACGAATTTGACGACTTTGATTATCGAAAAAACCAATTTGGAGACGAAGATAATGAAGATGATTATCAAACACCAGATGATGATAAAAGTGAAGATGAAAAATTAAAAGATAGTATTGATGATGCTATAGATTCTCTTGGTGGAGAACAATCTGATGAAAATTATGACGATGATGGTGACGATAGTGGTGCAGATTGGGGAGATAATGATACTCAAGATGAACAAGAAGGTCAAGAGGGTGAAGGTGGTCAGCAAGGCGATCGAGATAATAACCAGCAAGGTGGTCAGCAAGAAGAAAATACAAACGGAACACCAAACAGCGGTAGTTCAACAAAGGATAGTGGTAGAAAAGATATAAAATCAGAAAAAAGAAAAAGATTGGAAGATCTTAAAAAATCTCTCGATTCTGGTAAAATTGACGATTTTAGTGATAAAATTGATGAAATTAAAAACGCAACAGATATTACAAATGAAGATGAAATTCCTGGTGGTCAAATAGAAACTCCTTCAGATGAGTCTTTTAAAGATGATATGAAAAAAGCAGGATTTGACGATAAAGAAATAGAAGAAATGACAAAGAAAAAGAATATTAACAGCAATGACGATTATAGCGAAGAAGAAATTAAAGAGTTAAAAAAACAAGTTGTTGATGGTCTTGAAAATGCTTGTAAAAAGAAAGGTGGTTCAGCATTAGCTTCTACTATTGTTAAAAATTCAATTAAACGAAAATTAAATAACGATGAATGGAAAGAAATGCTTAAGGTGTTCTTAAAAGCAAAATCTGTTGGAGTAGGTAGTATGTCATCTTCTAATAAAGGAATTAAATGGGGACACAAAAATCACCTTTGGAGAAATGCTGTATTACCTACAGATGGACCGTCTAGAGGCACAATTCAAACTATATATTGTTTTGTAGATTTTTCTGGTTCTGTAAATCAAGATCTTGTATTTACTTTCTTAGGTAAAGTTATTGATATGTGTGTAGAACTTAAATATACAAAAGTAAATGTATATGGATTTGGAGAAAGATTGACGGAACCAAGAATTATAGATAAAAGGGCGTTAAAAGATGGTGCTGATGTTGCATTAAGTCAAACTTGGGATTTCATATCATCTCAACATCCTGGACCTGCAACAGAAAATTTTGCTGCGGTTGCTGAAGAAATTAATAATATTAAAAGAAAAGAAAAAAAAGCAGTATTTTTAATATTTGGAGATGGATATTGGCAAGATTATGTAGTCGGTCCTAAATCTCTTAAATATGAAATAATGAATGATAAGTATTTAGACGATATATGTATATTAGCGTATTATATGTATGAGCGAGACACAATGTTCGCTGGTGTTATAAACGAACTTAGGGACATAGTTGGTATAAAACATATAATAACAACAAAAGCAGAATCTATACATAAAAAATAAAATAAAAGGAGAACATAAAGTTCTCCTTTTATTTTATTCTAATATTTCTTGAGAAATCAGCAGGTTGTAATTTTTCTATTGGTGGGTTTGTTGTAATAGAATCTCCAGAGTAATGTGTATGATTATTGAATTTCTCCATAAGTTTACTACCTAATACCATAGTATCTGCAGCATCTCCACCAAGAGTAATTTTATTACAATCAAGATTTACAACACCTTCCGTTTTGATATTAATATCACCACTGACATTATCTAATGATATTTCAGCACCTTTATTATTTCTGATTAATAAATTTTCATATTTAGTTAGTAATATCGTATTACCATTACATTCAATAGTTAATCCATCTTCTGGCAAATAGAATATTTTTACATAATCTTTTTCGCCTTCCATGTTATCTTCACTAAATGCAATTACCTTAAGTTTATCACTCGCTTCGGTATTTTTATATTGCATATCTTTAATGGCAGACTTTACCTCAACCTGTCCAAAATATTGAATATTATATGGATCATCAGCATTCACATATACTCTTTCTCCAACATTAGGAACATTAAATGAACCATTAGATGAACCAACATTAGGTGCTGGACACGACCAAGGTAAGTCATCATCAAGAATTAGATATTGTCCACAAATTGTTTCAGAGTGTAAACCAAATACTCGTATTTTACATCTTCCCTTATATAAAGGATCATAATTATCTACAACTATACCTGTTTTCATTTTTTTAAAAAGTCATTATATACCAAGAACCAGACATATCTTTGATTTCTTGAAGAATACTTTCTTTTTCCGCATTACCTTCATTTGCGATTTGTTCTACATTTATAGATATATTACCAGGCAATTGATAACTAAATGTTCCCAATACTCTACCTAAATTTGCTTTACAATCTGCAATTACATATCTACGAAATAAATCATCATTATACATATCACAATCTGGAATTGCTACAAGAACATCAACAATAACATCTTTACGAGGCAATTCACCTAAAAATCTTAAATTATTCGTAAGACGATTGTATCTAAATGTAATAGGATGTTGGAAAATTTGACGAGATATATCCAAAAAAGATTCTGTTGCAACATAATATGCAGTTGTATCAGCAGCAATCGCCAAACTTCTATCGTATGCGTTTTGATAAAGAAGATTTTGAAGCGATATGTCTCCTGTATGCTTACCTAATAACATACCTCCCCATCCTGCTTCACCTTCAAATCCGCCAATTTCAAAAACACCGACAACAGAAACAACTCTCTCTGGTAACATAAAAGCACCTCTTGTGTCTTTTATTGCACTTTTATCTTTACTACCATCATCTTTAAGTTTTACTATTCCCTTACTAAATTTCTTTTTCTGAATTTCGGATTCTGGCAATATCAAAAACATCTCTTCTGTAAAATCCTCATATGATTTTTGAAACATCGTCTTTGCATTTTTTACAAGTTGTGCGATAACTTCCGCAGGTATTGTGAAAGGTATCATACCACCAACGCTCATTTCTAATTGAATACTTTCAACAAAATCATTTAGACACTCGACTGCTTCAGAATCAGAACAATCAACCAATGTGCTAACTTTGCTCATATAAACATATTTATATATTGTATATAAGTATTTATGTGTTTTTTTACATAAATATAATATATATTTAAATTTTAAAATGGCATTTCTATCGGGTAAAAATAACAATTTTAGGTTTGCTTTTTCTAAACCATTTATACCTCAAGAAATTGAAGATAAATATTCTCCAGTGTTAAATCGTATTCCTGGTAATATGTGTGAAACTGTTTTAGATTTTTTGAACTATTCAATTAAATCAGTAAATATACAAGTTAGTCCAAATAGTTATGATGTAATAACACAAAGAGATAGAGGAACACCTTATGAAAGAATAAGAAGAAGTAACGCATATCCAGATGCATTATTTAATAAAGATATGACTATAACATTTCAATTAGATCAAGCATATATAATATGGTCTGTTCTAACAGATGTGTTTATGTATTACTATTGTAGCGATGAAGATAGATTTATCCCTCCATTTCCAGGTATGGAAATAATGGATTGTTATAATAAAATAATGTATAGAATAGATTTAAATAATGTTTTATTCACAAGTGTTTCTGGGTTAGAGTTTGATTTCAGTAGTGATAGTGTTGAGCAAAAAACAATAGAAACTACATGGAAAGTGTCAAAGATAAATATTAATTTCGAACCTTCTAGAATATAAAAAAGTCTGCATTTAAATGCAGACTTTTTACTTTAATATATTATTTATAATTTTCATAAACAAAAGCATCAAATGACTTTATTATAGATTCTGTTAAATTTCCCAATTTATATAATGTAGAATCTATTAGTCTCAACAAATCATCAATGTCAGATTTTATTTCAAAAGTTCTTTCATTAAAATTATTTGAATTATTTGCAAAATTAGATACATAATTCTTAAGATCCGTAAAATAAACTAATGGGTCTTCATTTTTTAAACATATGAGATTAACATCATCAACAATAACACATTTATAGATTCCTTGATAATGCTCTATTAAACCATCTATTATATCAAATGCTTCTTCATAATATTCTTCCAAAATAACATGTGTTGAATGTTTCTTTGCTTTTAAATGTAATTTCCAAGAGTGCAATATACTTTCTTGTAAAACAGCAGCCAATTTAGAAAATTCTAAATGTTCATTTTCTATTGTTGTAGATATTGATATAGGAGTTTCACAAGTTGTAATTGTATCACAACAAGGTTCTGTTGTTAAAATTAATTCATTTTCCATTTTATATTAATTTATTTTTATTAAACTTCTTTCATTCTTTTCTTCAAGATATTTATCATATTCATCTTTTAATGTATGATACATTTCATAATTAGCATTTTTATCTACAATAACAATAGGTTTTTCAAATTCATATTTGTTACCGTTAATATCAATTAGTTCTAATTTTATTTTATAAAAACCTTCTTCTTCAAATAAATATGTAAAATATAATCCATTATGTGTAGTAATGATTTTATCTTTTTGAAATTCAACATCAGGGTCTAATTCATCACCAAGTAATGTGAGTGTCCATTTAGGATATTCATTATTTATAATTCTACCTGTGATTCTACTATAATCAAATCCCAATAAAATCCAAGTTAAAGGTTTTATATCAACTACGCTATTTATATATCTAACATATTTATAGTGTTCACCTGTAATTAAATTAATAATTTCCTCATTTAAATGATCATATTCTTTATATCCTTTATCTATCTTATATAAAATAGTATCAACATCAAATTTATAATAAGGACCTTCGTGACTTACACTCCCATCTGATCTATAATTTCGCATTGTTGAATTCACATCCTTTTTACCTATATGTTCTTGCAATGCACCAGAATACATTTTATCTACATTTTTTTTAATAACATTATATATCACATCACTATTTTTATCAGGAATATATGTGTTTTTTTCATCAAAATAAATATTATTCATTTCGCTAACATAATTGAATTCATCAATACCATATAATATATTAGTTTTATTATCATCCCACAACCATGAAATTTTCAATATATTTTTTCCGTCGTTTTCATTATTAACAATACATATCCAATTTTCTTTATCTGTACTTCCAAGGTTATTATAATTATATTCTTCTAAACCATTACCATCTATCATATATTCTCCTAAAATATCAGATAATGTAATTTCCATAGGGTTTCTTTTGTAAGTAATAATGCCTTTTGTCCCATTACCTTCATATTTAGACCATAGATAACACTTATTATAATTTTTCACATTATCGTCATATTCTTTTGGAATTATTAAATCATACTTCAAATTATCTGGTAAAGGTCTTGCATCTAAATAAAATCCTCGAATATCTATATTATAAGGTTCCACTATAATAACATCTTTTTCAAATTGATAACAACAATTATTATACTTATCCCAAACTCTCATTTCAACATCATAATTACCCAAATACGGCAATTGAACAAATACTTTACTATATATTTTTACAATACCAGAATATGTTTTTGACCAACCTGTTTTTGGATGTGATATTTTCCATTCAATTGGTGACGATATATCAATATCATCATTAAACTCTCCACATAATATCACTTTTGCACAAACAACCATATCTGGCACAATTTCATTTTCACCATATGGATCATTAGGCACATCATTAATAACAATATCTTTATATATATTTCTTGGTTCTGGAATATCTCTTAATCCATAATCTTTAGCGTCACCAAACTTGTTACCATATATTAAATTATAATATTCACTATAAAGATTACAAACAACATTATTTTCATTTTTCATTAAGTCACTTATTATAGTTCCTAATGATCTCTTATCAATTTCACTTATGTTAATATCGCTATCAGAATCGCTACTATCATCATACATTTCATTTATTTCGCTAATTGTTTTATCAGCAAGTCCCCCAATAGTTTCATCAATATGATAATTCTTCTGCTCTGCAATAAATCTTGCAAAATCTTCATTTTCTGTCAAATAAACATGTTTATTTGGAAATACTGTAAAATCAATATGTCCTTTTGATTCCACATAATTGACGGTTGATATTTGAGGATTATTACCAATAAGATTAATACCAAAATAATGACCCTCACCTATGACATCTGTAATTTTTGTAGAACCTGGCATAAATTCGTCGTTTAACTTTTTCTTTAAAGCAAATAATTTAACCAACGCTTCTTCAATAGTTAATCTAAAATCATCTCGCTTGTCCTTATCAAAATCTTCAATTACATTAGGCAAACCATAATCATCATATTTTATACCATCTACTTTTTCTGGATGGTTTATATTATATACTAATGATATATGATTTAATTTCTGAAAATTTTGAGTATCTAATGATATTGGTTTTCTCTTTGTAGAGTAAGATTTTTTATTTTTTAGACTATATACATATGTTCTATATATCTTGCCATATTCGCTGTCATATCCGTTGATATTTCGCCAATATTCTACGATATTAAGGTTATCATACCCAAAGAATTTAATAGCGTTTAAAATCGCTTTATATGATCCTATAAATGGGTATATATTGTGTCCTTCAAGCATAAGTTCTTTACGCTTTTCATTCAAAAGTCCATAATCTGGCATATATTCGTGTATATCACTATGCTTGAATAATATAGTATCTTCAGGTTTCAAATTATAACCTAAATTCTCATTCCATACTTTTAATCTCTCATCTTCTTCTATGGTTTCAGCATAGAATGTAATTTTTGCAATATCATACTTTGTATATCCATTTTCGTAAGAAATTACAAGAGTTCTTTTATATGTACATTCTGAACTATTTTCACTTGCTATAAATGCAACATGAACTTCTAATAAATCATTCCGTTCAATATCTGATGATGAACCTAATAATGGAACATTATATTTGTCAAATCTATTAATAATAAGTGTTTCACACAAAGGACCATCATATGGGGTATATATCAATGAAGAAGTGTCTTTTAACACATAATCATCATCAAAATTAAACATAAAAAATTCATCAACAAATGAATTTACTATATCCCATTGAAAAACAATATTACCTTCACCAGTAGGATATGAATATCTATCATCTATACCGTCGCTATCCTTATCATATATATAATCTTCATCATGTTTCAAATCCTCCATTATATATATGGTCGTGTTTTCGTATAACCCAACACTTACTCTTGGGAAAAATATATTTCCTTCCCATATCTGATATGCTTCGTTCCAATTTAGATTTAAATTATAACCGTTTTTATCAAAAAACTCTAAATTCTTTACTACCATTTAATTGATCTTTTTATAATTTTTCTTAACAGAGTAATTGTTGAACACTCTTAAATATTTAACACTATTAATCAAATGAGCCAATATTTTATTTAAATATGGAAACATAGCAACCATATTTGAGTTATTTTTAAAATATGAAGTTGTATTATCCTCTAACAAAGAATCCTCATATTTATAACCTTCATTTTTTAACACCCAACGCTCGGTTTCAATCTTTTCATATAACGAATCAAAACCTTTATATTTTAAAATATTAATATCTGTATTTTTAGATGTATCCATTTTATTTCAATAAATTATTAAGTTTTCTTTGCATTTCTATATTATATGCTGTATTATTAACAGGGGACTCAAAGAATATATTTAAAGGACCTATTTTTCCTTCTTCTGGTGTAACAGTATAATAATTATCATTAGCATCTCTCCACCCACCTCTTGGAACATACACACACCCTTTATTCATAACAATATTTCCATATGCGTCAAATCCTACTTGTGGATCTTCATTTCTTCCAACATTATGTGAAACTCCAAATTCATCGTAATAATACCCATTCCTTTTAGCCATCTCATTATCTTTTGTCATAAAGAATATATCACAAGTATCAACACCGTCTATATTCTCTATAAGTGCAATTAAATCAGATTTTGGTATAATATCACTTCTATTTATATTAAGGAAATATTTATTTAATGTACTTCGTATATTTGAAGATATAGATGTTTTATCTGCATTATCAAAATATCTTAACATTATATTTATTATGAAATATTTAATCTCTGGATTAATAATTTCAACCTCTGTACCTATCAGCATTCTTCCTGAATTTTTTATTGCTGATAATAAACTATTTTTCTCATATCTATCTAATATAAATTCAGAAACAGGAACTTCAAAATAATCTTCATTATTTGACAACTTTTTCTTCATGTTAGGAATAACCTTTAAATATATAACATTATCGTCATATATATTATCATCATTCTTTGTGTGATATGCATATATATACGAATATTGATTATATTTAGTTAAATAATTAACATAATTTTCAGTGTTTGCTAACACAAAAGACTTGCTTGCTTTTGGTGCAATCGCTTTTGTAAATTCTGGATCTTCATAATTATTTCCCATCAGTGGTGGAGATATAGTTTCAACAATAAGAACCTCATTCAAATCAACCTCGTTACCATACTCATCTATACCCATATCAATAAATCTATATGTCAATCCAGTAGAATAACTATTTCCAACTTCTCCTTCTGTTTTTATATATATAACCTCAATGAGAGCACCTGCTGGCGGAATTTTACCAAAACTATCATTTCCAAAGAAAATACTAATACCAATTGTAGGAGATGTTTTTACAATAAAACATTCACTTGATTCTGGATCATCATCATCATAAGATGGCATATCATATAAACTATTAACCTTTCTCCATTCTTTTCCATTCACTCTAACTGCAACATTATCATGATCACTCATACCTTTGATGACAGGATTGAAACTTTGTAAAGCCGTTCCATTAGATGTGAAAGTTTGTGTTTCAATTTCACCTTGTATAAATGGAACACTAACAAACGAACTGCCACCAACAGTTAATTTAATAGAATCTGTTGGTAAATTCATAAAATATGTACAACCAGTATCAGAAATAATAAATTTGCTGAAATTTTTAATTTTTAAATGATTACCCGAAAAGTATATAGATGTATTTAGTTTGACACCCATCACACCATATGCGGAACCTCCCCTATGTGCATCATGTCCCGCTAATTGTGCAAGACCTTGTATAGATTCTATATTTTGTGCAGTTCTAATATTTAATTCTTCTGCAGTGTGTGATATATATGTAAAAATAAGTTCCGCAATATTTGAAATAACAACCAATAACTGACCAAAAGGAGACGCTGGTGTAAATACACTTGCCGCCTGTTCATATTTTATAACAAGATATTCAACTGCTTGTTGAACTAATTCGCTCGCTTTCAATCTACTATTTTGAAAAAAACCCATTTTATATAACAAATATATATATTATATTTATGAAAAAAATGGATGTGAAACATCACATCCATAAAATTATTATTTTACATATATTAAACAAGATAACTAGATACCTTTGTATTATTTATTATTAAATCTACAATCATACCAACATTAAATTCCCATTTAACAAATTCAACACTAACAGTCACATTATATTTACCATCTAAATAAATATATTTTTGTATTTGTGTATTTATCATATTTTCAATAGCATTCTTATTCCAATTTGTTTCAAAAAGATATTTGTGAAGATCACAACCAAAATCAGGCAACATTAATACTTCTCCCTTTCGTGTAAATAAAAGACAGTCAACCTGCATTATAATTTCATCCAATTCATTATTAACCTCCATTATACCAGGTTTATACCTACTTTCGACATTTGGTATAGCGTATATATCTCTTAACATTTTTAATCTATTTCATTTATATTAAGTTTCTTAACTTTATCACTTATATCCGCCATAGATGTGATAACGGTTGTGTTTTTTATAGAACCACTGTTAATAATACCTGCAAATTTACCCAAAGAACCAAATACACTACACTTTGTTAATTTAATATTATTACTTATAAAACAATTTTTGAATTTGCTTTCAACACAATCACAATATCCAAATAAATTACAATCATTTATGAAACTATTCTCTATTTCACAATCATAAATGTCACACTTCTTAACATTACAATTTCTAATATCACATTCAACAATATCAATACCTTCTAAATGGTAACATTTTACCAAATCAATATCTCTTATTTGCAATCTACTTATGTCACTATCATAATTTACAGTCGCTTGCTTAATATTATTACATATTACTAAATTAAATAATTTATCCTTTATAGACGGAAATAACAAATTAATATTACTTCTATCATTATCCAAATCAACAGTTAATTTAATACCTTTATATTTTTCATGAAATAATTCATAACAACCAAATGCTTTTGAGAAAGTATCAAATTCTTCATTATATTTCTCAATCTTCTTTAATTCATCTTCATTATATTCCAAGACAGTAGATGAATTATGTAGAGTTATAATCGTATGATTAATACATTTTAAAATATCATCTTTCTTCTTATTATAATCAACATCCGACAAATATTTTAAAGTAATATATCCTAACTTAATATTACTAAAATCAATACCATAATTATTATCTACATCATCACTATATTTCAAACCATCAAGTTGTTTTTGAATTGTAGATGAGCAGTTTTCAACACTTGCTGGTTTAAAATCAGATAATTTTTCGATACTGCCATTTTTAGTTAAATCAACAATGTTATCCAATATAAACTTCTCATTGAAATTCAATATAAATTTTGTAACATTTAAATTTGATAAACTAACACTATCATTGAACCCTAATTTTAAATATATATAATTATGCTCATTCTTATCTAAACTACTATGTAAGCACTCAAATAATTTAGGCATTATATATATCGCCTCAAAATAATTATATAATGGAGTCTTTATGATATATTCATCCCCGTCTTTCACTAATACAGCATTTCTATCTGTTGGTTCAAGTAATTTATATTCTATATTCGAATATAATATTTCTCTATTCAAAACTGGTGATAGCAACAACATTAATTCATCTTCTTCTTTTTTAAATGTACCTTTAATCTCAAATCCAATTAGAGAATTACCTGTTATTGAATCATTTTGAAATAAATTCTTCTTCATTATAATATATTTAATATATAAGGTATTTATGAAAGAATCTCATTCTTTAATGCCTTCGTTTATTCTATCCTTTTTTGATAGCAAACGCTCATAAAGTTCATCTGTCCACAATTGAATACCTACTCGTTTTTTAAATAAATTACCACATTTTTTAGTATTTCTACCATTAGATGAAAGTTCAGGTCCTATTATTATATAAGCAGGTGCCTTAACATGTTTCTTAATTAAATCATACCACTCGAAAAATGTAATATCCGCCATATCATCTATAACATCTTGCGAAACGCCATTTTCAGAACTATCAATCCAATGTTCATAGTTTTTACCAAAAGGAGGGCAGACAATACAAACCTTATCAGTTTCAATAACTGATTCAAGCATATCCCTTTGTTGCCAACCATACCAGTCACAAAAAGACTTATTAATATCATATGCTTCAATACCCGAAATTTTGCTCATATAATCGCCAGAATCGTTCTTTTTTATCCATCTAATATATCCCTCCACAATGCCGCCAAAACCCGCCATAGGAGCGTATATACCGTTATATTTAGATAAATCAATATCACTCTCATCAAATATTTTCATACAGTCTGTTGGTGATATTGCAGTTACTTTACTCGCTATTTTAGCAATAGTGAATCTTGCCAATATTAATTCTAATAAACTATTATCACTACTTATTATTTTATTATTATCAATCACACAACTGTTTATAGCATCCAAATGTCGTTTTACAAAAGAATAATCTTTATTTTCACATATGCATTTATCAAGAGTTTTAAACATATTCTTGACCGCCTTCACTATACATCTCTCATCATTCCAAGCATTATATGGCGATTGCTGTCCAGGAACATAACATTTCCAAATAGGATGATTTGCCGTCCATTTATTATTACCAGGAAAAGGGTTATTTAAACACCATTCCACCAATTGAGATTCGGTTATTTTATATTTCGGTTTGATAGCAAATACATTATTAGACACCAATTGTTCTAAACAGATGTAAAAATCACAACTAAAAATTTCTAAATAGTTTAATCCATTTTCTTTTGCTATATTACGCTTTTTAACATCATGTTCTGTCCAAACATATATTGCATTTTTATAAAATTTACTCTTTTCAGATTTAGATTTCCACTTATTTAAAATTTCAATATCATCTGTATTTTTGCTATCAAAAGGATGTTGTCCATGTGTCCAATTACCTTGCACTTCGATATAGTAATTGCTGTCAGGAAAATAAAAATCACAAGAAAAAGGATATTCATCAGAACGATATTGCGATATATAATTTATACTATTTTCTATAAAATATTTCTCTAATTCTTTTTCTATTTTAGATTTATTAAATGAGCGATTGTCTTTCTTTGTTTTATACTGCTTATTTTGAATATTCAATTGTTGAGCAGATATAAATTCTTTAAACTGTTGTGTTTTTGTAAAAGAATTAACGCCATATCTACTATAAGTAGTTTCTCTTATTTTATTAATTGATTCATCCGAAAAATATTTACCATCATTTTTTAATAATCTTGTTTGTTTAGATTTTTCGGTTATTTTTCTTATTTCTTCATCTGATCGTTTTGATAAAGTATCTATTAACTTTTCTTTATTATTATAATTTTTATCCCCATATAAAAGTTCTTTTGTATCAAACATTTTTTGTTTAATACTTTCATCATGCATAGCACAATTACCAGAACAATATGTATTATATCCCCATTGACCCTTTCTTGTTTCAAAACTTACAGGATTTCCACAAATTTTACATTTAGGTATAATATAAATATCTGTCAAAAAATGCCAAAGTTTTTGTTTAAATGGTAATTCATCTATATCTTCTGGAAATTTAATTTTTAAGTATTCATTATAAAAGGAAGGATAATGTTTTCTAAATCCACCTTCTTTTTTTAAATTTCCAGATTTATCTATACCAGAATTTAAATAGGTAAATAAATCTATTTTATTTGAAAAATTTTGATATTCCATATATGTAAATATAACAAAAAAAGAGGACTTTTAAGTCCTCTTTAATTTATATTAATTCAATTTAAATCATTGATTAATAAAGACTAACACCTTCACCAAGTGCAATGTCGAAGCAGTAGAAATAAAGTTGTGGGTGGTGTCCTGCCTTAACAAGAGCATAACGAGATGTAAGACTTGTTACAGGAGCACCTTCAAGACCTTCTACTGGATAAGTCAATTTATCAGCCATCAAGTAAGGCATGAATACAAGACCAGGTTCGTTATCTTTACCCTTTCTACCAACAACGATTCTAGTGTCTGACCAAGGAAGGTTAGGATCTACATAGATAGATACACCAGAAACAGCACCTACTGGATAAAGTGAACCAGCAGTTTGGTTGATAGTATTAGAAAGAGGATATGCTACGAAACCAGCACAATCTTGAAGTGCAGTAGCGATAGCAGCAGAACATACAGCGTATGTACCAGCACCTCTACGACCTCTTTGTGCGATAAGGTTAGATGCAGCAAGAACTTTGCTCATAATTCTTCTTTGGATAGTACCAAGAGTTTCAGCACCACCACCTACGAATGAAGTGATATAACCAGCCTTTGCAGCAGCTTTAGGATCTACTGTGAAGTAAGTGTTAAGATTGATACCTTCAAAAGCAAGAGCTTCATTGTAGTTTTGAAGACCAAGAGCGTAAATTTCGTTAAGGATTTCACGGTTGATGTGTTGAGTAAGTTCATTTACAAGTTCAGCTTCAACTTGTGCAAGAGCATCAATACCGTAAGCCTTAAGGTCTTGGATTTGTTCACGAGTGATAGCACCCTTAACCTTGATAGTCTTAGCTTCAACCTTTTCAGTGAATACGTTAAGTGACATCAAGTTAGCAGGAGTAGATTCACCTTCAGCACGGTCATAAGCCTTTGCAGACATAGGATCGCCATTCTTGAAACCAGCACCTGTGAAACCAGGAATGAAATCTTCAAGAGCCTTAACAGTATCAATATCAATTACATCGTAACCAGCAACTTGAGCAGCATTTTCACCCATAAGAGCTTCTACAAGAGTGATACCTGCACCTTCTCCACCGTTAATTATTGAGTTAGTAAGAACTGATTGTTCTTTAACTTGGAAGATAGGACGACCATCAATACGACCAAGAGCAACGAAAGTAAGTTCAAAGTTGTTACCAATCTTGATAGGTTCCATACCAGGATAGAACGCTTCACGAAGTTCTTGATAAAGTTTTGCGTGATTCATTGCACTATCATCAGAATCATCACTCTTAGAAAGAGTAAGCTTCACCATAAGAGGAGCAGTCTTTGATTCATAATCACCTTCAAAACGAGGACGAAGATTAGTCTTACCACCTTCATAAACATAGTCCATATATTGGAGAATACCAAGAGGGCCATTCATAGGAACTACAGGAACAAGGTCAAGTGCAATTGTTTGTGCAGCAACTTGAACTGCAAGAGGAAGAAGTGAGAAAGGATTATCACCAGAACCCTTAACACCATCATAACCATTGTTAGGATTTGCACCAGGGAAATAAGCCTGACCCATACCACCAACATTCATGTTAGGATTCATATGAACATAACCCATTGCAGATTCGTTGATGTTATTCTTTTCAGCGAGTGTATGATAAGCACAATATTTGCTCATCCATGTCAACTTACTTCTGTCCTGAATTCCAGTTGACTCAGTAATAAAGCCTGACCAAGTTTTAAGAGTCTCAGCTTCGTTCAAAATTACATTGTTAAACATATTAAATTTAATTTTTTGTGTATTTTTTTATATTGAATCAACCAAAGTTCTTTGCTTCTATTAACTTTAGTAAATTTTTATATTATATTTATGAAAATTATTTTTCAATTTTTTTGTTCTGTAGTGTGGGTTTTAAAAATCACACTACAGATATATTTATGCAAAATGAGATTTAAAAATTAGAATCTACGCATATTACGCTTAATTCTTTCTGCCATCATCTTATAAGAATCTGTTGCAAGAACACTTTCATTCAATTCCTTATTTTCATTTTGAATAACATTCTCTTCAAGTTTTACAGATTCCATTCTCTTTTCTCTCAAATCACGAGTGTTCCAGAAATAAACTGCACTTGCTTCTTCTTTGATGATAAACATCTTTGATTCTGCAAGAATTTCTTTCTTTCTTTCATCCGACAGCTTCATCCAACTTTCTTGAAGTCTTGCAGGAATATAGTTAATAAGATTGAAATCTGTTGAATTAATTCTTGTTCTTGATTCTTCTAATGCTGCAAATTCTCTTTCTTTTGCTTCAGCATAATTAGTCTTAACTGTAGAAATCAACGAATCAAGTTTTGAACCAAGTTCATTTTGATATTTTTTAGCATCAAATTTATTTTCAGACTTGCTTTCAGTTACATTTCTTCTAACAGCAGTCTTATTTTCATTAACCTTATTTTCAAACTTACCATTCATAGCTTCAGCAAGATAGTTGCTATAATCAATAAGTTTGTTAGATTCTTCTACAATATGATTTTGATGTGCGATCATCTTATTCATATTTTCTGCAAGATAATCTTGATGTGCGATTGACTTGTTAGCTTCTTCTGCAAGCATATTGCTATAATCAATAGACTTATCAAGCATTTCAGCAACATATTTTTGATAACCGATTGTATCATCGAGATTTTCAGCAAGATAATCTTGGTGATCAATCATCTTATCCATGTTTTCAGCGAGATAGTCTTGGTGATCAATCATCTTATCCATGCTTTCTGCGAGATAATCTTGATGTGCGATCATCTTATTCATATTTTCTGCAAGATAATCTTGATGTGCAACCATCTTATTTGCTTCTTCAGCAATATAGTCTTGATGTGAAATAGAAGTATCAAGTTTTTCAGCAAGATAACTTACATACTTTACAAGATTATTATATTTTTCTTCCATTTCCTCTACTTGCTCTGCAACTTTTTCCTCAACAGCATCATCTACAACATCTTCAACTTGATCTGCAACCATATTTGCTATCATGCTGTTATCAACTTTATCAGCAGAATATTGTTGTGTTGGTCTATTTTTGTTACCAGATACTTTGATATTTGCTAATTCTGTTTCATAATTGGAAATGGCAGACCTTAAATCGGCAATAACTTCCGACAAATGTTCGCTGTATTTCTGGAAATCAGAATACAGGATATACTGACCATTATTATCCATATTTTTATTATTTAGTGTATCTTTATTCTTAACAGATTGAGTTTCTGCACTATTTGATGTTAGTGATCCACCTTCTTGTGCAATTTCAGGTGACAATTCTGTATTTGTCTCCATTATCTCATAAACATCAACATTATCATATTCACCTATTTTTTTATAATTTTCATTCATATATTGATAGCTTTCGTTGAGTTTTTTGAGAACTTCTCTACTTTCGTCAGATATAGGATTAACTTCAACACCTTCATTTACTCTTGTAAGAACAGCATTAGCAAAACCAGGTTCTGCAACCAAGTCGTATGTAAATAATTGTTGCAATCTTACTCTACCAGATTCATCAACAGTACCTGCTGCACGAGAACTAATATGCAAAGGAATACCATCCTTAACTAATGCTCTTGCGTCCATACCTCTACTTGTGTGCAACAACTTGATTCTTCCTACAATCGCATTTTGTTGTTCATCAAATTTAAGACTTTCAACCACATGAGATGCATTTGCTAAAGAAGTTTCGAAATTGTGGGGATGATCCAATTCTCCCAATAAAGATCTTGATGCGATAGCACCCTGTAGATTCGCAACATGTGGAAGAAAATCGGCAGATTCATATATTCTACCATTACGATTTTTTTGATTAAATGTAGTAAATACACCTTCCAATACAATTGAATCATCCTCTTCTGTGTGTTGTGAAAGATTTGCATCACATCTCTCAACAATCAAAAGTTTCTTTTGTTTCATCTGTGTATAATATATTTATATATAGTATATTTATGTAAATAAAAATTTAAGATTTAAAATTTCTTAATTATAAACCAGCAAGAGGTCCTCCGCCATTGTCATCGCCCTCATCGTCATCTTTCTTCTTTGGTTTCTTTGCTTTAAATTCATCTTTAGGTGCCCCATCCAATATTTTTGCAATATCTTCTTGTTTATATCCTTCATCTCTCAATTTCTTTTCATCCTTATATCTTTGGTTGAGTTTCAAATCTTCATCACTCATACCAAAATACTTACGAACAATAAAATCAAAATCGAAATATGGAATTTCATTTCCTTCAGCATCTCTTTCGACCATTGTAGACATTATAGATGAAATAAAGTCTGATTGTTTTTGTAATAATTCAATTTCCTTGTTTTGTTCAAAAACAGAATCTTTATAATAATCAAGACCCATGTTAACGCGGAAATTCATATCTGTTTGTATTTCTGGATGTTTCAAACACATTTGTATATACAATGGTTTGATGAGTATTTCCTGAAATACAGATCGAAGTCTTGTAATAAATTTAGAAAAACGAATTTCTTCACGAGCAATACCATCTGCTGTCATTGTAAAAATACCTTCGCCTTGTTCCTTTTCAAATCTTGAAGCAGGAATCTTTGATGCTTGTCTTAATTTATCTCTGAAATATTTTAATGTTTCTGTGTCTGATATTTCAGGACCGTCATTTCCTATATTTTGAATCTGTGGAGTTTCACCACCTTCTGAAGCCATAAAAATGTCTTTATAGAATTGAAGCATGGGACGACCGTTAGTATGTATTTCACCAGAATCCCAGTCAAAATCAACAATCTCTTTATAAGAGTTCATTGCTTGAGCTAGTGTTTGGCGACCTCTAACCGACTGCACACTACCAACAGGTATAATATATTGAGTTTTATAAGATGCATTGGTTACAGCCCAAATGATACGAGTTGCTTCCATTGTTCTCAATATATTAAATGATCTGATAAGTCTTTCAACATAAGAAATTCTTGATGTCATATCAGATTTAGAATATGATATATATATAATCTGTGAATCATAAAGAATTCTATCTTGTGTTAATTGACCACCAGCACCTTGTCTTTGATTCACAAACCATATTTTTTCATTAGTTTGTGGATCCAAACCAGGTGTTAATGACGCTGGGTCTATTTCAACAAAACCAATAATTTCTGTTTGTTGTTCATTATATACAATTTCAAACGCCAAAAAACCATCAATAAGCCACTTACGGAAATAATCAGATGCCTGAATAGCATCATAAAAACCAAAATAATTATAAAGTTTATTATATTCTGCACTAAGTTCATCTAATATAGTTTGATCTACTTTATAATTTAATTTTATATTTGCAAATTTATTTCCATCATCGAAAACTATAGATTCTTCACAAATTATATCTAATATTTCCTCAATTTCATCTTGTAATGCAAATTTTCTAATTTGCTCTTTCTTTTTTTGATAGCTTTCTTCAGCGACACCAAAATAACCTTTACCCAAACTCGGATCTGTAGATGACATTCTAGCGAATAAAACTTGAACATTTTCATCATTTATTGTTCCAATTTGGGTAGTATTTGTATTACCAGTAGAAATATTTTGTTGAGCCAACATCAAATCAACAGAACGAACATTTTTGATCACATCATCTTTATAGTTCATTCCGAAACTTGATAATCTTCTCAACGCCCTAGTAACAGGATTTGGATTATTTGAATAACTTCTACTATTTCCAGTAAAACCAGCCATATTTATTTATTTAAAATTAAACAATTATCTATCATTATATTTATGAATATTACATATATAGTTAATTTTTATAACCTATATATGAAGCAACAGCAGTAGTAAAAATTCTACTTGTTAGAAGATCGTATAAAAGACCCCTTTCAATACCAAGTGCTTTACAAATTGCTTTCCCTATAGACGGACCTATTGTCACACCTGTTAATCCTCCAATTAATGAACCTATAACACCTTCATCAATTTCTCCTTTTTTTATCAATTCTGCTATATGTTCTGAAGTATTTTCAACCTCTATCATTTGTGATTCATTTAACACAAATTGATCAACTTCTTCTGAAATCTTTTTCATTTTTTAAATATATGCATATAAGTTATTTATGATAAAAAGTAAAGTGGGGATATTATACCCCCACTTTTAAATGTAAAATATATTTTTTTATTACTCAAAATTACCACTTTCAATCGATCCAGTCTTAAGAACTGTAAGTCTTTGAGCAAGAATTTCAAGTCCTCTAACAACTTCAACATATATGTCAATAACACCCATATTTCTATCAATAACTTCAGTAGTGTTATTTGTTGTATCCATAACTGTTTTAAAGGCATATATACCATCACCTTGTTTCATATTGGCAAGGAATGTGTCAACCAATGTTTTAATTTCTTCACGGTTTCTTGCTGTATTTTGTTCCCAATTATAATTCTTAAGAATTGCTTCTACAGTATCTTGAATGTAAATACAAGATTCACGAGCATGAATAGAACTTAATGCAGATACTGGGGTTTGTTTTGCTGTCTTATTAGCAAAAATTTCAACACCAACACCATTTTCCCAAACGATAGAGTTAATTCCAACAGGTTCTAGATACATTCTATCATCATGTGTTAATACTCCTTCAACACCAATAATCTGGTTTCCAGAAATAACACCTCTCTTAGGACCTGCTACAATAGACCAAGGTTTGAAATTGTTATATTTAGAAACATATAGGTTTGACACATATGCAGCAGGAGGAACAGTCTTAACGGCAGCAAGATCAGAAATCTTCAAATATGGATAGAAATATGCAGCCCAAGATGCTCCATTTTCTTCTTTAGGAAGACTGAAAAGATTAGCAGGTGCCTTACTCAAATCACCACCATTTGCAATATATTCAGATTTAACACCACCATACTTATCTACAAATGATGGATCAATGCTTCTCTTGAAATCCTTCATAGAAGGCATATTTACAAGTGCAAGAGCAGATTGTCGACCTTTACAAAGAAGCGAATAAACCTTTTTACATTCACTTTCAATACCTAACCCAAATGTATCAACAAGATATCTCCATTGAACACAATCTCTATCTATAAGTGCTTTATAAAGGTTTGAACTATCATTAAGTTCACTAATCATATTAAGAATCTTATTCTGACGATTGTTTTTTTCCTGGTCTGTTTCACCACCAGGCATAGATTCTTCTCTCACTCTAAATCCTTTAAGATATGTCCAATGAAATCTATCACAAATATTATCTATAGTAGTATATTTACAAATAAATGGATATTCCTTATTCTTATCTTCTTCACTATAATTAATCAAAATTTTATCAGAACATACTACTCTAACATGCTTAGTATGTTTAACATATTTATTCTCTTCACCAACTTCATCGCTTTTCTCAAATATCGGTTTGATTTCAACAACTCTTGTCAATCTAGAGAATAACGATGAAATATCAATGGACGATGTAATATCAATGTTTGTATTTTCTTTAATATATGAAAGAATAAAATCTCCAACTTTAATCTTTTTGTTTTGAAAATCTTCAATATTTATAAGAACTTCATTATCCGCATCCAAATCAAGAGGAACACCATTTTCAGTTATGAAATATGTTTCACTAGGTTTTCCATGTGCACTAATATCACAAATAAAAGATAAAGCATCATTTTCTATATCACTATCACTATCAGCACCAACAAATTTTAAAACTCTGTCTTCTGAAATAGCATATGAAAGGTAATTTAAATCTTTTATAGTATTATTAGCGTCATATAAATAAAAATTATGACCGATAACGTCAATTTTTTCATCAACAAAACCACTATTTACATCTATTTCTGCAGATTCAATCATATCAATATCAACTGAACAAAGAAGACCTGTTGTCATTGTATCATTATTGATCATATCTTCAATCCAAATATTCTGATTAAGTTTATTAGTAAAATTAGGCAACAATGAACCTACATATGTTGCAATAACATTTACAGACGGAAGTCCTAAGAATTTATTGAATTTTTCAGACTTAAATCCATATTTATCAAAATATTCTTGATATGTTATATCTGACGCAAATCTTTTATATGGATTATCTTCTTCTGTGTCATATTGACTATATGTATTATAAATAACACCATCAATAGTTTTTGGATTTTTTTCATATAATTTAGGACCAAAATCACCACTAATAACATAAACTTCCACCATATAATCACTAACAAATGAAGTACCATTGAGATATTCTGGAACATTTTCAGCACCAAACCAATTGTTTAATGTTAATTCATAACCTTTTGTGTTTTTTTCACTTGCTTTTTTAACAAGAATAGAAATTGGTTTATCACCCACATTAGTAAAATTAAGAACATTATTTGTATCTTCATTTTGTGTAACTGCATTATCATATATATGAACACCATCAAGATATGATTCTGAACTCAAATACCAAAATTTATCTGTATTATATACACACTTATAAGGTATATTACAAATATTTTTATTGCTTTTTTTAATATTTGTAGAAAAAGATCTATGCATTATTAGATCATTATCAGGATCGAGTGGTAAAAGATTCAAACAAAGGATAGGACCTGCACTTAATGCGACTAATGCACTTCTATGAAAGTAAGACCCTCTTTTTTCTAGTGAACGGTCAATATTGCCATACATTTTTATAAATTGTGATGAACTTGTAATTAACTGAACGCTATTGAATGGACCTTTTTTTGAAAATCCTACAATAAGTCTTAAGTTAGAATAAGACTCATTCGCAACATTGGATGAAAGGGTTGAAAGATCTCTTTCAAATCTATAAGTACCAGCCGCTTTCAAACCAGATAATTCAATATCTATAGCCATAATTTAAATTATTATTTTATATATATCTTATTTATGCAAATTTTTTTTCAAAAATAAAATATACATAAATAATATAGATATTTGAAAAATAAATTTCATAAATATCTATATAAATAAGATATACAAACAAACAATATAATATGGCACTTAAACATTATAGTCATTATAGATATTCTGATGCTGCAACAAATATGTGGGAAGTTGTTAGTCCTGCGTTATTTGAGGTTTATTTAACATTTCCAGAAATATTAAAACCAGATACTACTTCAAAAGATTTGATGTTTCAACATGTTAGATCTATATCTGGTCTTGATGGTGCGACACCTACAATTGGTAATGTTGTTCAAAAGTATAAATTTGCAGAACGACACTACGCAGCTGCTGGTCCAGATAAAACATCTCTCGAATTGACTATTACATACACATTAAATTTAAATGATACCCACGAAAATTACGTTTATAATATGTTACGTAGGTGGTACGATCTCGTTTATAATCCACAAAATGGGCAAACCCTTACAAAAAAACAATACGCTTCTGGTTCTTTGTTGGATATATATGAACATGATAGAGATGGGTCAATATGGAGACACATTAAATGTTTTAACTTCTTCCCATCAACACCTCCAACTGGTTTAAACGAAGATAACTACGACAACATGGGTGATGCAAAAACTGTAAGTATTACTTTTATAGTAGATGATTGGGTTGAAGAAGCAATAGGTATGCCAGAATATAGAGAAATCAGTGGTGGAGTAATTAATGAAAACATGTATTTTACATCAAATAATAACCCTTTTGAAAATAGACCTAATGATTTAGATACTATACATAATTTATAATAATAATTATTTTTTTAAAGTGATGGTTTTAACCTTCACTTTTTTTGTTATCTTTATTATAAATAATTATTTATATGAGTAAAACAATAGTATTTTTTGATTTAGAGTGTACATCTATAAGTTTTAATCCCGATAATGTTAGAATTATTGAAATTGCTGCAATAAAAGTAAATTTAGACACACTCGAAGAAATAGATCGTCTTTATTTTAAATGTAATAATGGAGATATACATATAGCAAAAGATGCATATGAAGTTCATGGTATATCAGAAGAAGAAGTGAAAGATTTACCGACATTTAACGATAGAGCAAAAGAAGTGTTTGATTTTATTGATGGATATGATATTGGAGGATACAACTGTGCATTTTATGATATCCCAATCTTATATTCAAGTTTTTTAAGAGCGGGGTTAAATTGGAATTATAGATCTTTAAATGTTTATGATGTTTATTTGAATTATAAACATTATAATTCTGGAAAATTATCAGAAGTATATAAAAAATATACAGGACAAGAATTGAATAATGCACATGATGCCTTCGCTGATACTATGGCAACATTAGAAATTTACAAATATCAACGAAATCATAATGAAGATTTTCCAGAAGAAATCCTACCTCATTTTCAATACAATATGGATATCGCTGGAAACTATATGTATAGAGTAAATGAAACCACTGATGTAAAAGAAGTTTATATCAATTTTGGTAAATGGAAAGGGACGAAGATAGATGATGTTGATACCAAATATCTTGAATGGGTAGCAAACAACACAGAAGGATTTCCTGTGGATACAATAAATCTCACAAAGAAAATATTAAAAATGAGAGGAAAAAAATAAAGAGAGGAATTTATCCTCTCTTTTTTATTTAATCTACAACATTTGTCTCAAAATCTATTGAACTCAAATCATCAACACTTATCATACTGCCAATCTGTCCAACAACTTCTGGATTTGAAGCAACTATACCTCTTTTTGGTCTGCTCACTTCTTCTTTTTTATCAAAGTATTCTTTTTCTTTTTTAGAATCATTCAATGAATCCCAACAATGTTCATTAGGTAATTTATATTTCGAATTATATTCGAAATTATCTAAATCAATTTTTACTCCCATTTTTATCTTATATTTTATTATATTAAAAATCTAAATCTCCTCCCCAATATATCTTATTTCTTTCAATGAGTAATTCAATGTCTGTTTTTAATAAACTATTATTTTCAACAAGTTTATTCAAATTATTATATGGGTTTGATATAACAGAATCTTTTTCATCTAAATATTCTCCTAAATCATTTCTCTTAAATAATTCTATTTCTCCTCTTATATGCGATAACCATTTTTCAATATATGTTAAAACATCATTAATATCAGATGTATCTTCTATATTTAATTCGGGAATTTCATTTGGTTTATAATTATTAGCATCAAGCCATTCTTTCAATGTTGTTATATTAATATAATTAGCATCATTGTTGAGTTTTGAAATTCGCTCTCCAAATCTAACAACATCAGAAAGATTGACATCTTGTATTTCTGTTGTATTTATCAAATTTAACGAATATCTTCTATCATTCCAATCAAAGAAAAATTCGTTGGTATCCGTTGTATGATAAAATCTTCCATTATATACTTCTTCTGAAAGCAATGTAGATTTCGTGCAAGAACACATTTCCATTGTTTTAATATCAATGGTCGGTTTTTTATTTTTTATAAATTGTGTATTATCGTTTATCATTATGAAATGCAATTTATATAATTATTTATGATTTTTGTTATATTTAGATTAACAAAATATTTTAATATTATGAATTTGACAGAAAGATTAAATGTGCTTATTCAAGCAGCAACACTATCACAAAAAAGTGGTGTTTTAACACTAGATGAGGCGGTTAAAGCAAAAACCTCAATTGATATAATTACTTCTGGTATATTAAATCAAAATTTTACTACTGCAACAAACGCTTTAATTGAAATTGCAATATCATCTCAAAATAAAGGTGCTTATACTCTAAAAGATGCATATATGTTGTATATTGCTATTGAAGGTATAGAAAAAGAATTTCAAAACGAAGTGAATAAAATAAATGGTATTCAGGTTGAAAGCAACAACAATCATATTGTAAACATGAATCAACAAGAAGATCAAAATATCGGTAGTGAAACAACCATATCAATACCACCTAAAAAATTGAAGAAAAAATCTTAACAAAAAAGGCACTTATTTAAAATAAGTGCCTTTTTTTATATACTATATTTACTTTTACTCATTAGATTCAGATTCCTGCTGTGTTTTTTCTGCTTCTGCTTTTCTTGTTTTTTCAGCATCTTCTTTTATTTCCTTTGCTTTTTCAAGAATGATCTCTATAAGTTCTCCCATATTTTCTACAAATTCTCCATTTTTAGAATTATACCACTCTTTAAATTTTTTCGAAAGATTATCTCCTTTTTTATATTTTTTATCCTCGTTCTCCAACCACGCCTTTATTATTAATATTTTTTCGTTTTCATTTGTAGATTGAACAACAGCATCAACTTCTTTTTTAATATCAACATTTCTTAATTCATTCATTATAGATACAAAGAAATTTCCATTTTCTGGGTTATTAATATCCATAGGTGGTATGCTGAATCCAATAGTAGCATCACTGTCGATAGCACACTTTGTCATTATTGTAAGTAATTCATCATCAATATTAAATTCTTTTCCGTTTTTCTTTTCTTGTTCTCCAATAAATCCATATATAATAGCATTTGATAATGCTACCATCATAGCCTGAACTGATATAGATGGTGTATATTTAAACATTTTTTTATTTTTAGAAAGAACTTTAAATACAGTATTAATCTTGGATAAAATAACTCTTATAAGAAATTTATCAGATGCTTCTAATTTAGTTGTCTTTGAATTTTTTGAAATATTCCAGTTTAGTTTTTCAAGACTTTTTTGAATACCGATATAACTATCATTTTTCAATATATTAGAATAATTACCTGGTAATACAGATTCATTCAATTTCAAATCTTCAAACTTTCCTAACATATCTGAAAATTGTTTAACAATTGTATCAATAGCTTTATCTCCAGACATCGCACCAATAGGTGTTATTCCAATATCTTTCAAAGTCTTTTCTCGATCGGCACTCAATTTCTTAAGTTCTTCTTCATTCGCTTTGTTTGCTTTTTTGCTCAACTCTTTTAATTTCTTATCAAATTTCTTTTCTTCTTCTTCGTTCTTTTTCTTTATTTCTTCAAGTTTTTGTTTAGTCTTTTCATTGACTTCTTTCTTTTCCAATTCTTGAATAAGAACATCATTCACGAAAACTATAACAGAATTAAGCAATTGATCTGCATATTCTTGTAATTTAGGACTTTTTGAACAAACAGATTTGATATTTTCTTTATACTTTTTAAGATTTTCTTTCAATTTATCATCTTTAAGATTCAATAACTTTGATACAAAATTAGTTCCGATACTCTTTTTATTTTCTGGATTTTTAGCATCAGGATCTTTCTTTTCAACATCTTCTCTTTCTTTATTTTCTCTTTCCAAATATTCATCAATATCCTTATCAGATTCAAGTTTCTCAATTTGTTTAAGTTTATAATCCAAAATATCACTAAAATAATTCGCAACATTTTGTCTAATTGTAGTGCATTCTCCAGAAAATTCCATTTTTGTCATAGTATATCCTTCAAGACTCTTATCGATATCCTTCAAATATGTCAATACACTCGGATTTTTACACTTAACATTTGCCCAATCTTTCTTAAGTAACATTTTTAAACCTCCAAATACAGTGCTTAATAATCCTTCGTTAATATCATTTTCATTATCTACATTTTTACGAAGATATTCTTTGATATAATTCTCTCTATTTATTAAATGTTTCATTTTAATATGTTATTTTTATTTTATAGTCAATGGTGTAATATTAGTTACTTTCGCAATTTTTACAGAAGAAATTCCATAAGGATTTCCATTAACAATAACTCCTCCATCAGCAGTAAGATCCCCATGATGTAATTTTAATGTATTATTTGAATCTAAACAAAGCATACATTTTCCCTTATCATATATAATTTCTTTATTTAAACTTAATCCAAATACACAAGAATCTTTACCTGTTAAGGTCATTATTCCGCTGTCAAACTCAAATACAAATTCGTTATTATCTACAATTGAAGGATGAACTTCATAATTATTTATAAAAAGTTTACACTCTCCACCTATATTATTTAACGAAAGTTTAAAATTGCCTTTATTATCTATATTAATAATTTGTATATATCCATTTTCAATTATTTTAATATACGGAACATCTTTTAATACATCAATCTCACAATTATTAATATATATGTTATCAATATAATATTCATCTATAAATATGCTATCAATAATCTCTGGATATACACTTTTAAAATTATTCAAAATACTTGCATCAATGTTATCACTATACTCTATATCATTAGAATCATTTAATGAACAATGTGCTTTCAATAAAATAATTAATTCATCACCACTTACATTTAAAACTCTATATGGATTTTTATAACCATCATCCCATTTCTCAAATTTATATGGTTTTAAATCAAAAGGAACACAAGATATTTTAACATCATGACCTTCTAATACTTTAACCGAATCATCATTTTGTATTTCTAACTTCTCTCCCATATAATCAATAATAAATGATGAATTGAAGTTGTTGCTGTCCATTTTAATAGTATATTCTCTTCTTTTCTGATAAACTGCTCTAATTGTGCAATCATCAGAAATATTATATATCAAATTTCTATCTTTAATAAGAAAATCATATATATTTTCTAATCCACATTCTCCATCATTTTCATCAATATTCCATCCTAAAAACATATAAGTTTTTGTATCAAAACCATTTAAATTCAAAATACTATTATTTTTAGAACCATTTAAAAAGTATCCGATAGCACCTTCTATAGCAATATCTAAAATCAAATTTTCATCAAAAAGAAAACTTTCAATAAGTTGATGGTTTTCATCAACAACATCAATATATAATTTTACTTGGTTTATAATATCAGAAAAATTAATGTTATACACAAGTTCTGAAAATTTTTCAACTTGTAAAGATTTAATATTCTCTGGATATGAAAAACTACCAAAATTACAATTATATCTACCAAATAAATTAAGAGTAATATCATCTACTTCTCTTAAATCAACCTCTTTCTTGGTAGTATTATCAACTATATAAAAATCTAAACATACATTCTCGCCTCTTGTAATTGTGCTTACACAAGGAAAATAAAGAGAATAACCAGATTTACATTCATCATTGATACCACAAGTATTATTGTAAATATACATCTTAAAATACTATAATCATATATAAGATATTTATGGTAATTCAATGGTTATAATATTATTTGTAGGTTCATAATCTTCATCACATAACGAAGCATTAATATAAAGCGTATCTCCTATCTTCTTTTGCTTTCCACCATCACCATGTATATGACCGAAAGCAACAACTTTAGGCATACAATTATGATTAAGTTTTTGTGCAAGTACTTCTTTTAATTCCATTGAACCTAAATGTTCTTCTCCAGTTGGATTGCTATAATTAGGTCGGTGAGATTGGTCTAATATACCATAAGGAGGACAATGAGTCAATAAAATATCTACATCATCAGGTATCATTTGATATATATTAATTAGTTTATTTAAATCTGGAACATTAAACGCCCACCCACAAAAATAGGGTTGATGTGGTGTTCCATATATTTTAATACCGTTATATTCAAAAGAAGAATTTTTTAAATATATAACACCATTTGATTGATATTTAGATATAATGTCTTCTGCTATCAAAGGTTTATCCTCTAATAATCTGTCATGATTACCTGCTATAAAAACTTTATAAGTAAAAGGTTGTTTTGATATCCATTCTAAAAAATGAATTAATTCATGTTCGTTATATCCAGATGACATAATATCTCCAGAAAAACAAAGTATATCACCTTCAGGTAATATAAGTTCTTTAAAGTCATTATCATACATATAAGTATGAGTATCACTAATAAAAGTAATTTTCATAAATAAATTTATTTTTAGTCAAATATAACAAACGGACAACGATAGTTGTCTTAATAAAAACTATAATATATATAATTATACAAATGCGCCATTTTTTTTTATTAAGTGTTCTTTTTTTGTTATATATTATTGGTGGTTTGTATAATATTAAAATTGCATATTTCCCCAAATGATATTTGCATAAATACTATATAAGAATAAACCAAATATGATTTATGGAAATTGTTGATGTTAAAAGTAAAGAAGACTTAAAAGAGTTTTTGCTTTTGAATAATAATGGGTCTAATAAATTTTTTAAAGAAGGATATTTTAAAAAAGTATTTCCTGATTTTTATTATAAAATAATAGATTTTCATTTAAATAATTTTAATTGTGAATTTAAATTTACACAGAAAATATATCATTATCTTCACGATATGAAAGAACTTCCTAAATGTATTGTGTGTGGAGAATATATATTGGGGTTTAAATCATTTAAATCAGGATATTGTAAATGTTGTTCGATAGAATGTTCTGGTAAGAGTTCAAGTAGAAGGGGTAAAATATCTAAAACACATTTGAATAGAAGTGTTGAAGAAATTGAGAATTCTAATAAAAAAAGAGAAGTAACATGTTTGAAGAAATATAATACTACGAATGTATCAAAAACAGATGAAGTTAAAAGTAAAATACATGATTCTCATTCAAACAGAACAGAAGAAGAGAAATTATTAACTAAAAAAAAATTACAAAAAGCATGGTTTAGCAAAACACAAGATGAAATAAATAGCATTCTTGAAAAGCGTAAGGAAACAAATTCTAAAAAAACCGAAGATGAAAAACAAAAAATATATGAAAAATGTTTAAAAACAAGAATTAAAAATTGTGGTTCGTTAGAAGAGTCATACAGAAAAGCATATGTTAGGGGTGTTAAAACATTAAATGAAAAATATGGTGTTGATAATTATTTTCAAATGAGTTCTGTTATAGATTGTTCAAAAGATCGTTGGATTAAATATCGTCAGGAAAAATTTGAAAATATTATTGAGTATGTAAAAGAAACTGATACTTATATATGTAAATGTTGTGATGACAATTGTAATTTGTGTAAAAATAAGACATATACAATAACGACACATAATTATTTAAATAGAATAAGATATGGATATGATATAGAGGATATTTGTACAATTAAAAATCCTATTGGTGAATATAAGGGTAAATCTAAATTACAAGAACAAATTTTTGAATATATTAAAACAATATATGATGGAATTGTTATATTTAATTATAGAGATTTGCTTGCTGATGTATGTGGTAAAAAAATAGAAATAGATATATATATTCCTGAAAAAAATATAGCATTTGAAATTAATGGAGATTTTTGGCATATGAATCCTATATTATATGATGAAAATGATATTAATGAGAAAACAAATGAGACTGCAAAAGAAATTTGGGATAGAGATGAATATAAGAAACAAATATGTGAATCTGTAGATATATGTTTGAATGTTATTTGGGAATATGATTGGAAGAATGATAATGAAAAAATAAAAGAAAAAATAAAAAACATTTTAAATAGTAATATAGAAAATGGATGTAAATAAAATATACAAATCGCTATCAGATATTGATCACACATTATTGAGACCAGCGTCCTTTTTGGGAAGCGTTGTTACGGAAATATCTAATCAATACATATTGGATGGTGATAAATTTGTTTTAAAAGAGTTGGAATATAATCCAGGTTTCCATAAACTTTTTGATGAAATTATTAGTAATTCTGTAGATGAAAGTAAAAGACCAAAAACGAAACTTGATACGATTAAGGTTGAAATTGATCAAGAAAAAGGAATAATAACGGTTCATGATAATGGAGGAATACCTGTAAAAATGCATACGGAGACAAAAATGTATGTTCCACATATGATTTTTGGCAATTTGAGAAGTTCGTCAAATTATAATGATGATGAAGAAAGAAATTGGGTTGGTGTAAATGGTTTGGGTAGTAAGATAACTAATATATTTTCAACAAATTTTGAAGTTATTACTGCGGATGGTAAAAATAAATTCCAAATGTGCTGGACAAATAATATGAAAAATCATACGGATGCTAAAATTACTAAATCCAATATACATTTTACAAAAATTACATATGCTCCTGAATTAAGCAGGTTTGGTATGAAGAAAATTACCGATAGTGATATTAAAATTATTGAAAAAAGGATATATGAAATTGCTGGTTGTAATCCAAATTTAAATATATTTTTTCAGGGGAGGAAAATAATAATGAAGTCATTTAAGGATTATTGTCAAATGTTTGTCGATGATGATATTATATATGATGAAAATAAGGATTGGCAAATTGGCGTGGCAGTTTCTCCAAGTGGTGGATTTCAACATGTTAGTTATGTGAATTCTGTATATACATATGATGGTGGAAGTCATTGTGATTATATTTTAAATCAAATAGTTCCGTTTTTAAGAGAAAAGATAAATAAAAAATATAAAACAGATATTCTACCAGGACAGATAAAGAATCATATATTTTTATTTGTAAATTCTACTATTATTAGACCATCATTTTCTTCACAGACAAAAGAGAAACTTATTACTGATATCAAGAATTTCGGAACTGAAATTAAATTGACAGATAAGTTCATCAATTCGATATATAAGTCGGAGATTACCAATTCGATTACAGATTGGTTAGATCAGAAGAAAGTTGCTGATGAGAAGAAGGCGGAGAGAGAGGCAAACAAGGCGATATCAAAAGTAAAGGTAGATAAACTTATTGATTGTAAATGGGCAGGAACAGATAAGAAAGATAAGTGTAGATTGATACTTACTGAGGGTGATAGTGCTATGGCGGCCTATAGATCCAGTCGTAACCCATGTTGCGATGCTGGGTTAAGCCTTCGTGGTAAGTCTTTGAATGTCAGAGATTTACCAAAATCAAAGGTAATGGATAATGCTGAAATTATGGCAGTAATGGCAGCAATGGGGTTAAAATTTGGTGAAAGTCCTATAAAGTTTGATCAAAATGGAAATGTTGTAGAAGATAAAACAAGATATGGAACAATTCAAATTTATACAGATGCAGATGTTGATGGAACTGCTTGTGCTGCATTGATATTGAATTATATTCATAAATTTTGGCCTGATTTGATTCGTGCTAATAAAATAGCAAGAGCAGAAACACCAATTATTATTGTAGAACATAAGAAAACAAAGAAAGAGAAATGGTTTTATTATGATTCGGAATATAAAGAGTGGTGTAATGATAAGAATTTAAAAGACTATGATATTCATTATATGAAAGGTTTGGGTGCGTTGAATGCAAAACAATCTAAAGAAATATTTCAAAATCCACATTTATATTATTATGAATTAGATGATTTTGCTGAAATAAGTATGTGTGAATGGTTTGGTAAGGATAGTTTAAAAAGAAAGAATAAATTAATGTGTTAATAAAAATGAAAAGAACAAAAACTATTACAGAATTTTTAGATACAGATTACAAAGAATATTCAATGTCAGTTATCACCGAAAGAGCAATACCTTCGGTGATTGACTCATTTAAACCTGTTCAGAGAAAGATTATCGATATGGCGAATGAAATTTGGAAGACGGGTAATGAGAAATCTATGAAGGTCTTTCAGTTGTGTGGTCAGACATGTGCAAAGAAATTATACGTGCACGGTGATCAGAGTTGTAACGGAGCAATAATCAATATGTGCCAACCATTCAAAAATAGTTTAAATATGCTTGTGGCAGACGGCCAGGTTGGGTCACTAAGGGTTAGATCTGCAGCAAGTCCTCGTTATGTTGGTTGTCATCTTTCTCCTAATTTTAGATTGGTATACAAGGACTTTGAATTACTCGAAAGACGAAACGAAGAAGGACAGGAGATAGAACCAAAATACTTCTTACCAATTTTGCCTACAGCGATATTAAGCGGCGGGAGCGGGTTAGCAGTTGGCCACGCTTCAAACATTCTCAATAGAAATCCTAAAGATGTTGTCAATGCTTGTATAGATTATCTCAATGGAAAGAAAATTAAAGAACTGAAACCTTGGTTGTCTGAATTTTCTGGAACTTGGACAAGAGACACTGATAATAAGAATAAGTGGTATTCAAAAGGCATATATACTATTAATGAAAAGAAAGGTGAAGTCCATGTAACTGAATTACCACCATCTTGGGAGTTTGAGAAGTATGAATCTTATCTTGATTCTTTGATAGAAAAGAAGGTAATTAAAGATTATGATAACAATTCTTCATCAGGCGTTGATTATCTTTTAAAGTTTAAAAAAGACGACTTACAGGAGTTGATTAAAAAAGACAAATTGGAGTCAATTTTGAAAATTGCAGATTCTGATACAGAAAACCTAACCACACTTGATGAAAACGAGAAGTTGAAGATATTTGATTGTGTAGAAGATATTGTTAAATACTTTGTTGATTTCAGGTTGGTGTTCTATCAGAAAAGAAAAGATTTTCTTATTGATAAACTATCCAAAGAATTAAGAGTATTAGCTTTGAAAGCAAAATTTATTAAATCTATCATAGATAAGAAACTTGTTGTTAATAATGTTAAGAAAGAAGTAATTATTAAATGGTTGGATGATAATAAATTTGAAAAGATTGATGATAGTTATAATTATCTTTTGAACATGCCTATATACAGTTTGACTAATGAAAGGTATATAGAATTGATGAAAAATGCAAAAGATAAGAAAGAAGAACTTGATTTAATAAAGGAAAAGGAACCAAAAGAGATGTATCTTACTGATTTGAATGAGTTGAAGAAGAAGTTATAGAAAGAAAAGAGGTCTTAATTGACCTCTTTTTTATTGTTTTGTGAATTATTTAATTTAATGTTTATTTTCTTTTCTTTTTATCTTTGATAGCTTTTTGTGCAAATTGATATAAAATAACTTTTTTATTATGATCGGATTTTTCCCATGCTACGCACATATCGTGTAAAAAGTTTTCAGCATCTTCGTCTATAAATACACAATCGAAATCATATGTGTGAATGCGAACACCACTACCAATTTTAATATTATATCCATTTACATTATATTCTCCTTTAAATTCTTTTGGGGAGATATTTGTTTTATAACTTTGATTATAAATTGGTTCATATGTATCTGCCCAACTTTCGTTTATTTTATTGATTTCGTGAGAAAAATCTTCAAATTTCTTAATCATTTTTTAATATTTTATTATATATATATTTATGATTTTTTGTTATATTTATATGTGATTAAACTATATTTTGTTATGGATAGAGAGCAATTGAAGGAATTGATTCAAGAGATATATGATGATTATGATTTTGCTGATTTTACTTTGCATTTTGTAAATGAGGTTGAACCACATAAAGTATATGAGATCAGAAATAACCGAATTAATAATAAATTGAAAGATACTACTTTGGTTGCTGTTAATTCAATGGTATCAAATAAAGAAATGGAAACATTATCGTTATATGGCGTTGATGTAAAAAATCATCTTATAATATCGATGATTGATGAAACGGCAAATAAAATTTTGACAGATATTTATAAGTTTAATAAACGAGAATGGTTTTACGGTCAAAAAGAACCTGTTAAGGTTGAAATGACTATTACGAATTGGGAATTAAAAGAAGAAAAAACAGAAACTGGAATAATATATAAATTACGATTTGAAGTTGCATAAAAAATAAATTATAAGATATGAAATTTGTAGAAGATAGTATTGAATACATTCACCAAGAACCTGGGTTTAAGGGTGGAATGAAGATTGCAGAACTTGCAGCGAGAACTTGTTATAAGAGTGAAAATCTTATTAAAGATGGATCTGCAGATAAGATTGTTAATGATGTTTGTATCAAAAAAGGACACACATCTGTTACTGAATTTTTTACTGTATATCTTGTATGTAAGATATGGAATATTGACATGATAATCAGGTATTTAAAGGATAATTATTCAAGAGTAAGGGTTAAAGGTTTAAATGTTTATATTACAACAACTTATAGAACGATTATTCAGGGTGATTATAAATATCCTGCGGATGCAATTAAAAATAATTATGATAAGGATTGGAAAGCAGACTTGAAATATATGGTAGATGAACCTACCGAACACCATCATAAGAGATATTGTTACAAGTTTGTGATGGATAGAGTTGGTGGTGAAAGTGTGAATCGTCACAGGGGTGTTGTTGGTGGTGTTTCGAGAGCTCAAGAATCTACCAGATATTGTAACTATAATGGCAAGAAATTTGGCGGAGAAATTTTGATTTCGTTACCTTCTAAATTTTATGATTTAATTAATAAGTGGTCTATTGAAAATCCAGAAATTTTGGACATGGATTTGGATAAGCAGTTATCATTTTTACGAAAGAACGATGGTGGTTGGAAGTCGTATGAGAGTGCATTGAAGAAATCGGAGAAAGAATATCTTAAACTTGTTGGGGAATTTGGTTGGAGACCAGAAGATGCAAGAGGTGTTCTTAATTTAGATTTGAAAACAGAGTTTATGATGTGTTGTTATGCTGAAACTTGGAAATTCTTTTTATATCGTAGATGTGATAAACATTCACATCCACATATTCAGAAAATTGCAAGAGAATTAGAAAAAGATATGGAAGAAAGAGGAATAATTTAAAATATTGGTTTTATGTGGATTGTAAATTTTTTTAAAGAATTAAATGTATGGAGAACCATTCGTAAAGTATGTAAAGAGAATAAACAATTTCTTGAAAATTCTGGTTTAAAATATGATTGGCTTGGTCATATATATACCGTAATTAATAGAGATCCAAATATAAAGTTGGGTAGTGAAGAAGATAGGGTTCTCTTAATGAAAGAATTGAATGGTATTCAAAATATTCTTGTTAAGTTGAATATTATTGATTTGTTGGCATATGAATTAATTCCATTAGAATCAACAGAAATAAGTAAAGATGGTAGTGAAGAAATTTTTGAGAATGGATATTTGATTAAATTTACACCAGCAGAAGATGTTACAAAACAATATGTTAAACCTTTGAGTGTTTTCTGTATATTTGTTGGATTACCTGTTTTAATTGCTGCTGGTGTTTTTGCTTTGATTCATTTTTTATAAAAATAATTATTATTTTTTAAATGGAAGTTGATAAAAACAAGATGGAAATCTTGGATTTGATAGGATTTAAAGATGACCTGAAAAATATTGAAAATCAATATTTGGATTTGATTTATGATCCGTTTTTTAAATGTGTTTGTGAGAGATGTGTTTATGAAAAGCACATAGGGTGTATGGATTGGAAATGTGCTATTTGTGGTCATGATATTATTATAGATAGACGAAAAAATGATCCAGAAAATTTTGTTTGTGAATTTTGTAAAGAAACACATAATAACAAAAATCCAAATATTGATAGAAGGATACTTGAATCGAGAAACTTAATGTATAAAGAGTTGATTAATAGAATATATGATGAATTTGAAGATTCGTTGTTTTATAAAGGGTGATAGTAATGCTATCGCCCTTTTTCACATAAATACAGCATAAGATATATTTAAATTATAACAATGGCAGAAGTTTCTCAAAAAACTAAATATGTAAAACTAGATGATGGTGTTAGTTTTTCTCTTGTTAGAACAAATCCTAAACTAACAACAAATACAAAGTTAATGTATAATGGAAAGAAGATGTATATGGAATCATATGCATCCAGCGAATTGTTGAATAGATCTACATATAAAAATGTGTCTGTGAAACAAAATAGTACATATAACAAAGATATTGCTAATTTTTTAACGGGGTCTGGTTCTCAAGCATATAAAGTGTATCAAAATTTAAGTAATATAGTTATTAGTAATAGTTATGATAATCAGTTTGAAACATTCTATTGGTGTGGTGCTGAATATATAGATTCTTCTTTTTATGATGAGGAGATAGGATTTGTAGCACCATTATATTTGAGAGAAAAATTGCCGAATTATTTTTTAATATTTAGATTAGATTCACCATCTAATTATAATTTCGTTATTGATGAAGAAACTAAAAAACCAAAAGATTCAACATTTGATTTTAAAACAGATATTCTTGATAAAGCGGTTTTAATTAAAACATTTGATTTGAGAGAAGGTTCTGTATTAGGTAATTATATTCATAACTATGTTGATCAAGAAGAATTTGAATTTGACAAATCAATGTATGTTAATTTCTCAAATGCCGAAGTTACATATTATGGTATTAATAAAACAGATGGTGTTTTTGAAAAGATAGTTGAGAATTTTGAGAATGAATTGTTGGGAAACGATAATACTGTAACAGAAAATGACAAATGGTTTACAGAAGGTTTTGAAAGAAATGGACTTATCTTTCCGTATATAATGAATATTGAATACTTGTTTAATGATGAAACCTTTACACAAAATGGTAAAGAAACTTATGATTTTGCAAGATATATTGGTGTTTATTGTAACACTATTGAATTTGGCGAATTTGAAACTTTAGATGAATTGAGTAAATCTGGATATACTCAAGATAATGCTATATATTATTTTGAGGATATTAAAGATAAACTACATAGATATACTAATGGTGAAGATGAAGATAGTGATGGTAGTGAATATACAGGTCTTAAAATAGACGGTAAAGATAGTAAATATTTTGACACTAAACTCATAACAGGTTTTGAAAAAGATAGAATCAATGGATATGCTGAACCATTAGATATATATGAAGGTTTTATAAATAGAGCACAATATGGATTTGAGATATTGAAACCTTTAGAACCAGGTGACTGGATTGGTATAGAGTATAAAGAGTTTAACGATAAAGGTGAAGTCGTAGATCACTATGTTGAGTGTTATTTTGCAGATAATAAAAATTATGTTGATGCTGATAAAGGCGTTAAAACAGACATGTTAATTGGCGAATATCATGATTTTAGATTTTCTGTTAGCGAAAATAGCACCGTAAATGATATTGCAGAAGCATTGGCTAAATGTATTAATAGTAATATAAAGGGTAAGTTTGAAGCAAGATATTCAGATAATGTTGTTGCAATTTATGCTAAAAGAGAAGGTGTAAAATATAATGGTAGTAAAAACGGTGGAACTAAAATTCTTATAGAATCATCGTTGATATATAATAGAAAAGTTTCGTTGCCTATTTCTAAATATATAGAATATATTAATGCAAATGAACATCCAATAGAAGATATTTCTTATACTGATGGTATTGTTCCTGTCATTAATTCTATTATTGATGGAAGTGATAGTGATGATATACAAATCAATTATGAAAAGTCTTCTTTCGGTAATTATTATAAAGATTATTTCTGTGGAGCATGTGCTACTGAAATCAATCCAAGAACGGAAACTTATAAGAATGTTTTTAAAATATATGCTGAAGAATATGTGATTTATGATATTGATAGATATTTGAAAACAAATAATGGAGGAGGTCGAAGAATTTGCGCAAATATGTTCTATATAGACGCAGAAGGTAAGATTGATCCTAATTACAGACTTGTAATTATTGATGATGCTCCTATTGATAAAATAGGAAATAGTGATTATGATGTATCTGTATCTTCTACATATCAAGTAGAAATAATGGATAAATTTAAACCTAATCATGGTATATTGAGTTGGTTCCCAGTAAAAGATTTTGATTTTGATATAAATTATTCAACATATGGTGAATATAGAGCATTTGCTGATGAGTGTGATGTATTAAGTAAAAAGATTAAATATGAAAGAAAATATAATACCAGAGATACTCTAAAAAATTCGGAAAGCAAAACTACACAAGGTGATTCAATATCTGGAATAAAAGAACTCGCTAAATCTCCTTTCTTTGATGACTATAATAATTATTTATCAACAGAATACGATTATTATAATGAACAAGTTCTTCCTAAATTGTGTTTAGTAAGTAAAACAGTTCCGTTTATTTCTAAATGGGGTTATTATGATGAACAAAAAGATAGTTGCGAAAACCCATATAGATTGAATGTTAGTAAGGTGTTTGGTGTTAGCAATTTGTCCGCAAATACATATTTGAGAAATTGTGACGAATGTGAATACACACATAATATGCCTTATTATATGACAATGGATACTCCTGATTATTTAAAGGACTATCAATATATAGCAAGTGATGAAACATATAGCAAACATTACATTGTTGATAATGGAGATAGTGATATTTATATTAATGATGGAGATAGTGCTTTCGAAACATTTTCTGATTGTAAGAACTATTGGATAAATGTGTTTATGAATACTGAAGACGATATGTTTGCACATTTTTTCAGTGGTAAAAAATATGGTAATAGATTTGACAGAAAATATTCAAGACTATCAGGAGGAGATAAATTTCATAATCCTACAACATTATTCAGAGGTGTAAAGTTTGAAGCTGTTAGATATTATAATGATGTTGAAAAGAGATCACATGAATATAACGATTACAAATTTTCATTTGTTTATATTCCTGTGATGATCAACACTATGGTTTTTAGTAGTAATGTATATTTTGTAAAAAATGATACTTTTAAATTTATCGTAGGTATTGTTTTTGTAAATACTATGCTTGGAACATATGATCATAATATTTTCCAATATAAAGTCGATTATTTTAGTAAGGGATTTTTATATGCAGCATGTAAAGATATAATTCGCCCTGAAAATTTAAACCCTTATGGATTTAATTTGGTGTTGTATACTACTAAAGATAGTAATATTAATGGTAGTGGAATTGATGTTGAATATAATGATGTTTGGAATGATAATTATGATGCAAAACAATTTCACTTGTGGATAAGTGATAATAAAATGTTTGTTACTACAAAATCAACCATTAAGAAAAAAGAAGATATCATAGGTGAATTTGATATTATTAATGGCAATGTTGTTGGATCTATTAAAAAAGTAAAACCATTAGAAACAACATTCAATTCAATAGATGATCCTAATAGCGATAGTTTTAATATTATATGGGAAAAATATTTTGAAGAATATGATACTACAATTTATGGATTTAATAAATTTGAATATTATGGTTATGTAAAATGTACAATAGATGCTCCAGATATTGAACTAAAAGGTAATAGACTTGTTGATATTTGTAATGTTGAATATAAATATGCTGATGATAATAATTTTGATGTTATAGTTGATATGTCTAACTTATATTTCAAGTCGGAATCTATACAGAATATCTTAATTAATATGGGTAAAACTAATTCTGTTAAATCAATTCGTGTTCATGATTATAGTGGAAGTACAATTGTTGATAGAACATTTACAGATAATATAATTGTTGATATATATAGTGGTAGTATTACAATCAATAATTCAAATATTTATATTCAAACTTCTAATTTAGATGGTTTGTTGATAGATATTATTATAGAAGACTTTTTTGATACTAATTTTGATTCACTTGGATTTAAAGATTATTTCTCTGTCTTCAATCATTTATCTGCTTATAGTATAACAGAAACAATAAATGATGATTTTAATGTTGATTATTATTCAACTGTTGAAGATAATAAATACAAAATTAGAGTTATTGAACCAGACTGTATTGAAATAGAAGATAAATATGAAGCAATCCCTGTCAAAGTTACACAGAATAATAAGAATATTATCGGTAGCGTAAATATAAACTTTAAAGTAGATGTTGATAAAATAGGTATTAAGACTATAAATAGATATTCTGGTTTCTATAACCCTATCTTTAATGATATTTTATATTATGGTGATTATAAATATTCTAAATCTGTCGGTAGATTAAAAAATGAAGTGAATTTTGAAATGCCTTATTCTAATACATATATAGATTATAATTATGATGATGGGTATGGTGCTTTTGGTGTAATACGCAATATGTATTATCACAAAACAAATGTAAATAGAAGTGATAATATATTAACATTTGAAAATCCGATTTATCCTATAATTAATGAATATGCATTGGATTATAGAGATTATAATATATTTAGTAGTAGTTGGGATAAAGGATATTTTACATCACAAGATGATTTGAATAATGTTTCTGTTTGTGAAGGCATTGGAAGCATGAAAGATACTTTGTGTATGTTTGGTAGCAAATATCTAAATCTACCAGATTATATCTTTATTGATACTTTTGAAAATGGAAAACTTTGGGACGAAAAAGTTGTTATGGATGTTAGAGATAATACAAATACAGAAATAATGTATAAGGAAATTAACGATAGAACAGTCAGATATCAACTATTCTTGGAAAAACGATTGAAAAGATATTTAAAAGAACATTTAATTGATGTTTTCTCTAAATATATAAATAAAAATTATTCATTCGGTAATAAAGGAACCATTGAAGACGATGTTGAAGAATATGTTGAAAAAAATCTGTTGAAACTTTATAAAGTCGATAAAGTAAACATGTATATCAAGGGAGATCGAATGGGTATCAATAATAGATTGATTGAAAATGAATACCTTAAATATATTGGTTATAGCAATGAATTTAAAATTAAAAAAGGGTTCCCCGTTGTTGCTGTCGGCAGTGGGGTTAAAATGAAAGATAGCAAATTTTCAATGGGTAAAACAAATGAGTTTGATAGAACTATTACTTATAACTTAAAACCTGGTTTTAAAGAAAGTTTCGGTTTCGGAGTTTCATTTAAACGAAAATAAAAAAGAGGAGAACTTAAATTCTCCTCTTTTTGTTTATGTTGTTGGAATAAGTGATTTCCAGTTTGCATCTATATATTGTTGACTTTGTTCTAAGTTTGTTGCATATTTTATGCCAGAATTTTCAATTTTTATACCATATTCTCCAACTTTAAATAATATACCATCGCCACAAATTATTATACCATTCAAATTATTCTGTATTATCATACCATCTTTATATATCATTGTTTTAGCACTTTGATTACCTGTACCATATTCAACAGTTACATAACCATTATTTAATGTATATTTGTGCGAATTAATAGTGGTTTGTAACCCCGACCCTTCATAAGATGTAACAAATTTAACATCAAAATAATAGTTATCTTGTTTTTGAGTTGTAAATTTAAAATTATTGGTATAATAAATATCTAACTCATTTGAATTTACATTAGATTTAGTTACACTATTTTCATATGTATCTGTTTTTATAATAGATGTACTACCAGATGTACTATCATATATATTTACAAAAATTTTGTATTTAATTGTTAAATATTGTCCTGTCGTACCCTTAAATAAATCTACTAAATTAATTTTTGCGTTAAAACTATACCTAACATTTACATTTTTACCATTTGATATATTTGCTATTTTCATTTTATCACTCGTAATCTCAATAGAATTATTTGGCATTAGTTTTCCTGTTACAGTAGATGCAGGTAAAGAATGATCAAATTTATTTATTTTAAAATAAGAAATATTTACATTAGGTGACAACATATTATTCGACCTAGTTCCTCTAAAAATTTTCGTTGCTGTAGTATCCTTAAATGAACTGTTTATATTAACATCAATTGTATCATCGGAGAATTTACATACAGTATTACCTAATGAATCATATACAGATATAAAATTTTCTTCAATATTCACATGACTATTTTTCCCAATAGTTTTTGTATTTAATTTATCGATATATAATTCACTAACATCAATATTATCTGCAGATATCTTACCATCTAATGTTTCTGTTGAAACTATGACATTGCTAGCTTTAAGAACACCTGTTATTTTAGCAGCATCAACAGTTAAATTATTTAAAAACGCTTCGCTTGTTACTAATTGTTTAATATTAAGTCTATCTGCGGAAATTGTTCCTGTTGTAATTTTATTTCCATCAATTGTTGTTCCTTGAATTATTCCATCTACAACATCATTAATACCTTCTGTATTTGATCCAACTACTATTTTATCAGCAGATAGTTTTCCTTCTATATTTGCGTTAGTAACTTTTAAATTTTTAGCAATAATGTCTTCTGCAAATAATGTTGTTACAAGTGCAGAATCGGCTGTTATACTACCAGTATTTATCATATCTGCGGTAATAGCACCTGCTTGTAAGAAACCGACTTTTTCAGATTTTTTCCAATACATATTCCCCGATCCTCCTCCAGGACCATTTGGAATAGTATATGCTTGAGGTCCGTTTGGATCTGAAGCGTCGGTTGCTGTTCCTGTTCTCATCCATGCAACTCCTTTAGAATCAATATAATAATCACATCTACTATCATTGAATGTAGTTGGAATAGGATCTGTTAGTGTTGGGGTTTCAGGTTTATCTAGATTGCCCTCATAATAACTTCCCAAATAGAATAAAACCCTACTTTTACCTTCAATACCTTGTGTTCCTGCTAATGTGACTGTAATACCAAATGTTGTGTATGTTTGTTTTGTATTTCCAATTGTTGTTTCCCATGTATATCTATTTAACATGTAAATTGTAACACCTGGTTCCGCATTTAATTTATTAATATGTGTTTGCCACATGTAGTTTTTACCAGTTGAAAGATTTACACCATCCCCAACTTTATTGCTAACATCACTCTCACCATCAGGTATAGTAGCATTTTCATCCAAAGAATAACCTAATATTTCTGTTTTAATACATGTTGGAGCAGCACCATCTTCGCCTTTTTGACCGTCTTTACCATTGCTTATTATACCAATAATTTCATAAGATAGTTCTTTACCTGAAGTACCAATATAAGATATTCTAATTTCCTTTTCTGCTCGTTGAAAAAATGTTAGATTTTGAATATAAATTATTCTTGTGTATTTATCGTCAGTGTTGTTAGTTGGTGATGTAATTCTAATTGTTTCTTGTATATTAGGTGTGGATATTACCACCGTACCTGTTGGTGCATATACCCATTGACCATCCATCCAATATTTGACACGAACTTCTAAAGTTGTATCTGTTATTCTATTTGTATTAGGATCACGTGTTAATATTGATTTATTTAATTCTAACTCATAAGGTATATTCTCAAGATCTATAAATATTGTTTTGCTATAAGAAGCACCTTTATATGTGGCGATACATTCAAGATTAGTATCGCCGAGAATTAAAGGTTTTGGGATAGAAAATCCGCCATATTGATCTACAGGTATATCTTCAACATTTTCAATTTTATTTACACTAATAAATTCATTAAGTGGTATATCATTTATTTTAAAACTATATGTTATAAGTTTTTTAATATTTGATATTAATGTGATACCATCATATAGATTCATAGTTGCTTGCACTGCTTTGCCATATTTAGGATGAACAGCACCATAATCTGTTGTAATGCCATCTGGGTTACTTGGTAATGCGATATAATCTTGTGTTAATTCTAAGTGAATAGCAGATTTACCGTCATTACCGTCTATTACAGGTATAACTTCTGCATAATCTATGATTGTTTCACCATCTGAATCAACAAGAACAACATAGCAATTTCTATTTACACCATTATAAACAAAATCATATGTAGCATTTTGCCAGTCGGTTACATATATAGATGGTAATTTTGCAATATCATTTGTTAATTTAATTTGATATCCATAGGTATCATTATATTCTTCAATAAATTTTTTACCACCATTAGAAGATATTATATAATACCCAACTTTAAGAGAATGCGTAGATGAAGAAGATACATTAACTACACGTTTATCAACAAATAATTCAACATCTTCCAAACCTTTAATTGGAGATAATGTCCAGTTTATAGTAGATGTAAAATGATCGTTAACACCATCACCATCAAAATCTTCACCTAAATCGTATCTCAATGTAATAGGTAATTTATATTGTTTATTAGATCCAAAATCAAAAATGCTCTTAGTTATTAAACCATTATTTATTAAATCTTTAACAGGTGTAAATGTAACTTTATTTATACCATTTTCGTCTTTAGTTATCGTAAAATGTCTGATAAATTCAATATCAGATGGCAATGATATTGTAACATTTTTATTTGATGATATATCAGATGTATTATTATATAGATACACCAAAGTAGAATCGTATTGATTTGTATTATTTTCATCAACCTTCCAGTCATTATCGCCATCACCAACTGGTATAACAGCAACAGGATTACTTAACAATACGCTATATCCACTACCACTTTCACTGTAGTTTGAATAAAGCGTAGGAGATCCATATTTACTCCATTCTTTTTTATCTTTATCCCATTTTCTATATGCTTGATATTCATATCTATTTTGACTATCTACTCCTTTATGATCGTCATACCATTGTAGATTTGGATATTCGTTATAATCTTCTTCAAAGTTACCTAAATATTCATTAGAAGAATCCTTTGGTGCTGGATCATTCACCCATGTGCTTGGATCAGAAATTCCTGTTTTTGAAAATGGATAATAAGGTGATCTACAGAAGATATATTGCCAGCAGTCACCGTCTCTACCATCAATACCATCCTTTACTAAAGTAACGATAGATCTAACAATTTCTTTTCCACCATATGATAATATGAATACTATTGAAACATCTTTTGCTGTAAATTCATTTTCTTCCAAATCATCATCGTCTCCATAAATAAGAGGTTCCGTATATTTAACAATAACAGCAGGATCTGTTCCACCATCATGAACGGCATAGTTTAATGTTAATCCATTTTGTTCTAATTCCGATATTTCTATAAGTGTATTATTTTTATACACACTACATCCTATAGTATCACCATCTTTACCTGTTGATGTGTTATAAGAAGATACAGTTGGAACTAATATGTATGTATTAGAAAGTGTAGTTATATATACATTAAATGAAACCAAATCACTATGTAAATTTCCAGAATCATCTTTTGCGGTAACATTAATTGACATTGGTAACATTTCAACACCATAAGGTACTTGTGTTATAGTTAATGTATATTTACTATTATCTTTTTTTAAACTTCCTACAAATGTTCCATTTTTAAAATATTTTTCACTACTGTTAGTACCAATACCAACATTTGTTATGTTAAGTTCGGTAGCACCATCAAAGAATTTAGGTTCAAAAGTTATACTATAACCTTCTGAGTTTCTAAGTTCGGCACACTCATGTTCACCGTATTGGTTCTCAATAGTAAATTTTTCACCAGTTGTTAATACTATCATAGATTCGGTAGCACCCAAATCTGCGTGATAATAATGCGTACTCTTACCATCAGCAACAACCCACACATCTTCATTATCCCAAATTTCTTCAGGTTTTTCAGGATCTATCGAACCATAATATCTAACAACTTTAATTTCTACGCATGTTGCAATTTGTGTTGTGTCAATACCATAAGTTGGATATGTTTTCCACTCACCTTCTACACCATATTCTTTATATAAAAGTGTAAAATCTTCATATTTGCCATTTTCATCAAATATAATTTTTGTTCTTTCTGTATTTTCAACTTTATATACATCTACAATCAAAACATTTGGAATATATCCTTCTTCTGTTAATTTTATTGTTCTATATTGTGGTTGTATTTCTAATTCAAAAGTAGATAATATACCTTTAACTGTCCATACGAGATCTCTAACAAAATCATAAGTTTTTCCATCATTTTTATCAGTTATAGATGCTTCTATATGTATTGGAAAAATGATTGTTTTTTTAGGAAATACAAAATTTGCATATGGTTTAAAATGAATAATAATATTATTTCCATTTAAATTTTTTGTTATTTGACCAATGATAGTTTTTCTATCAGAAACATGAACTATATTTGTTTTATTAGTATCATAATAATCATATTCTTCAGGTAATTTTACTTCTATTTTTGTATAAACCTCTGATAGATTAACATTTTCACTACCATAATAACCATGTAATATACATTCACAATAATCGTTTTCATATTGACGACAACCATAAATGTTAACAGAAATAGTCGACATATCACCTTCTAAGTCAATAGTGAAAGGATGACCTGTATATCCATCTCCTTTATCTCCTTTATCACCTTTTGGTCCTTGTGGTCCTTGCGATCCTGTTTCGCCTTGTAAACCAGTAGCACCAGTATTACCTTGAATTCTAACCCAAGTATATGCACTGTAATGATTTGGAGATTTTTGATTCTCATTAGAACACATACCCATATATGCCTTATTGCTTATATCGGTTTTGTTTAAGTTAGTTGTTGTTTGTTCTTCTATAAATTCACCTCTTACTTCTTGTGCTGTTACAAAACCAATCTGACCATTAGAACTATCAGCATATGCAATATGAACATATGCATTTTTACCATTTATAATGCTACCAGGATCATATGATTGTAAAGCAATTATAAATTTAGGTGTTAAATTACCATCAATATTTTCTAATTTATATACATGAGCATTTTGGAGCATAATCAAATGCCCTTCTTGGTATTTAACATTTGTTAAATCTTCATTATGAATTATTTCATATTCTCGTTCATTTAATTTATTTTCAATTGCGTAATTTTCACCTTCTATCCAAACATGTATAGGAACTTTTGGTTTCGTTGGAACACCTTGATGTCCTTGATCTCCCTCAACACCACGAGGTCCTCCACCATGTATTAATATGTTGGTAAAATTATTGTTTACCTTTTCCATAAATTCAGAAATAGTGTCAGATGTTTCAATCCTATCAATTGAGAGTTTTCCTACGGGTATTATAGGTCCTACAATTGTTCCATGACCTGGTTCAACTGGTAGTTCAAAATCAGGATTTTTATTCATAGAATCTGTTGTATTCATATCAATACTACTCATATTATTTGTTATATTTAAAATGTATAAAATCTTATATAAAATATTTATGGCAGAAAGAATTTTAAGACTACCTGTAAATGAGCGGTGGTATGAGTTAATTAAAGATGGTAAGATAGATTTTGATTATAGAGAAATCAAACCTTATTGGACAGCACGATTAGAAGATCGTGAATATGATTATGTTGAATTTTACCATAGATTTAAAAAGGATATACCTGTAATGAGGTATAAATTTGAGAAGGTTATTATTGGTAAAATTGGTATATATCCCGATGATTATTATATTATTTTATTTTCTAAACTTGATGATTAATTAAAAACTTTTATAAAATGGATGTAAAAATTGTAAATAAGTCAAAACATCAGTTGCCAAGTTATGCAACTGTAGGTAGTGCGGGTATGGATTTGAAAGCAAACACAGATGAACCTATTGCTTTGAAACCTATGGAGAGATGGTTGTTTCCAACAGGTATGTATATTCAATTACCAGAAGGTTATGAAGCACAAATTCGTCCAAGAAGTGGTCTTGCTGCGAAGTATGGTGTGACAGTTACAAATGCACCAGGAACCGTTAAATAACATCAAGCGGTTGTAAAACAGGGTGAATTGCTGGAAAATCCTGAAGAGGACAATCAGCAGCCAAGCATTTATAGAAATATAATTGAAGGTTCAACGACTAATAGTCGAGTCTTAACAGATAGTGCTGAAGATGGTAATACTGACACGAGTGCCCTGCCCGATTCTATCGGTGATGATATAGTCTAAACTCTACATATAACTTTATAATGAAAGTAGAGAATTATAGGATAAAGAGCCTATAAGATAATAAATTGAGATGCAGATTATACTGGAGAAATTAAAGTTTCATTGATTAATCTTTCAGCAGAAACTGTAGTAATCCAACCAGGTGAGCGAATTGCCCAAATGGTGGTTGCTAAATATGAGAAGGTTAATTGGAATGAAGTTTCCACACTTGAAGAAACAGAACGAGGTGATGGTGGTTTTGGTTCAACAGGAAAATAATTTTTTTTATAAAGTCTGGAAATTTCCAGACTTTTTTGTTATATTTGAAATAAATTAAAGTAATATATGACAGTAAACAATTTGGAAAACATTCTATGGACAGAAAAATATCGTCCGAAAAATTTGGCAGAATTAATTGTGCCACAGAGAGTTAAGAAAATTTTTGAAGGCGGGGTTGTTCAATCTATGCTTTTACATGGAACAGCGGGTATTGGTAAGACATCTGCGGCGAAAGCAATCTGCAAGCAATTCAATCATAATGTTTTATATCTCAACTGTTCCGATACTAATGGTGTTGATACGATTAGAGATACTATCATTGACTTTGCTATGAATCAGTCAGCGATCTCATATGAAAATCCAATTAAAGTTGTGATTATGGATGAGATGGATGGTTTGAGTCAGCAAGCATTTAATGCACTTCGTGCAACAATGGAGAGATGTGCTGCTAACACTCGATTCATAGGAACTTGCAACTTTATTGAGAAGATACCTGACCCAATTCAATCTAGATTTCAATTAATTGATTTTAATTTTGGTGTTGATGAAACGAATGAAATTAAAAAAGGACAAATATTGAGAATAATGAATATTTGTAAAAAAGAGGGATTAACTATAGACAAGATGGCTGCGGTAAAAATTGTTCAAACATATTATCCAGATTTTCGTTCTATTGTGAATCATCTTCAGAGATTTAAACTTGAGGGTAAGACTAATATTGTAGAATCCGATATAAAAGATACAGCATCGGAATTTGCAGAGTTGTATGAGATGATTATTATGAAAGATAATCCTGTTGAGAATTATAAGTTTGTAATGAAAAATTATTCTAACTGTGTTGAAGAAGCAATCGCATCATTAGGTCAGCCTTTTATGGAGTTTATAATGAAATCAAAACCAAATCTCATTTCTAAATTACCAGCAATTGCGATTTTAAATGCTAAATATCAGTTTCAGTTAAAAAACTGTATAGACCCTGTTGTTGAATTATTGGCAAATATATATGAATTGCAGATAGAAATGCAAAAATAGTTAAAAATATTAAAATTTTTTATAAAAAGTAGAAAAAATCATAGTTTATTTGTTATTTTTGAATTAAATAAATTTAAATATGGGAAAAATCTATAATGAAATTAATATGAATATTGCAGATTCTGATATTCCAAAGGAATTGGAAGATATTATTGGTGTTCTTAATAATATTGGATATTGGGTTTGTGAGAGAGATGGTGTCAAGTTTAGAGATGATGAGATTAAAAGAATATATAATATTTTAAGAAAGTATTTATATAAGAATGTTCTTTTGGTTGGTGATTATGGTTCTGGTAAAAGAACATTGATTGAGGGATATTGTCAATATCTTTCAGAAAAAGGTGATGATGAAGTTGTATATAATCTTGATTTTTCTGAAATCATCAAAATGGCAACAAATCCAAATGAGTTTGATAGAATTGTAAGTGATATTTTTTACATTGCGGGAAACAATGATGTTCTTAACATGACAATTAATATCGATAATATTGGATCGTTGTTAAATAGTAATTTATATGGCAATGCTGGTTATTCATTTATTAATAAAATGATTAAGTATATAAATGAATATGATATTAAAATTATTGCAACAGCAACACATAATGAATTGAAAGATATTGAAGAAAGTTTTCCTACTCTTTTGGATTATTTTACAGTAATAAAAATGAAGGAACTTACTGTTGAAGAATCAACAGATATTATCTTTAATGAAAGAGAAACTTTTGAAAATGAATTTAAACTTAAATTGCCAGATGTATTTGCTGAAACTATTTGTGTAAATGCAGATAGATATATAAAAGATAAGGCAATGCCAGGTAAAGCAAAAGATCTACTTGATGAGACATGTTCATATATTTCTAATAAGTATAATAGCAATATTGATATTAAAAATCTTCTTGTAGATATTAATAATAAAAAGAGTGAATTGGGTGAAAAAGTAAATTCAAATGAATATAATGAAGCAACGAAACTGTCTGAAGAAATTATAGAACTTGAATTGAAAGTTAATGAACTCAAAAATAAAAGGAAGAAAGTTAAGGTAACAAATTCAGATCTACTTGAAGCACTTGGTTCTATTTTAGGCATACGAATGTCTAAACTTGATAAAGATCAAACAGCATTTCTTAAAGAAATGCCAGCAGTCATTAAAGAAAATGTTATTGGTCAAGATGAAACTGTCGATAGAATTGTCAAGAATATCCGAAGAAATAGATTAGGTTTAAGAAAGAGTAATCATAGTGCTGGTAATTTTATTTTCATTGGAAGCACAGGTGTTGGTAAGACACACCTAGCAAAGCAGTTAGCAAAGTATCTTTATGGAAGCGAAGATGAAATGTTGAGATTTGATATGAGCGAATTTCAAGCGGAAATTGATGTTACGAAACTATTGGGTTCTGCACCTGGTTATGTCGGATATAAAGAATCTGGTTTGTTGGTGCGTGGATTGGATAAAAAACCAGAAAGTGTTATTCTTTTTGATGAAATTGAAAAGGCACATCCAAGAGTTTATGATGTATTATTGCAATTGCTTGATGAAGGTTTTATTACAGGTTCGGATGGTAAGAAAAGAGATGCTAATAAATGCTTGATTATCTTTACATCTAATATTGGCGTTAGATCTGCGAAAGAAATGTCGTCACCATTAGCATTTACATCAGATAATAATAAGAAGAAAGACCAAAAGAAAGAAGATATTATTAGAAAGGCTCTCAATAAGAGATTTTCACCAGAATTTTTGAATAGACTTGATGGTATTTGTTATTTCAACAGTCTTGATAAAGAAACACTCACAAAAATTCTTTATAAAGAACTTGATGAAATGAATGCGAATATTAAAACAATCACAGGTAAAGAAGTTAGAATTTCAAAGAATGTTGAAGATTGGCTTATTGATAAGGTTGAGTCTGAAGATAATGGTGCGAGACCTATTATCAGAATGCTTCAACAAGAAATTGAAGAAGAAATTGCAAATCTTTATGTAGAAGAAGATCCGCTTGTTCTAAATAATAAGAAGATTATCAATGTAGATTTGGTGGATGATGAAATTGTAATTGTGTAATTATGAAAAGAATTGAGAAAATTTTAAGTAATATCGGTGAATTTTCAGATGGATATCACACATTCAATGAGTTGTATGATTATAGAAAAGCATATAATGCAGCATTTTTTAATGAACTATCAAAGCAAAGTTTGTTTGATGTTCATAAATCTAAATTACATTCTGATGGAGAAATACCTTTTGGGGATCCAAACTGGTTCATTGTAATGGCGGAACTCCCAACAGGACAGATTTCAAATCATTATGAAATGAAGGATTGGGATTTGTTTCAAATTCCAGAAAAAGAAAAAGCAAACACTTGGGATGGTCATACTCCACAAGATGTTTATAAAAGATTGGTAAAATATTTGAATAATAAATTTAATTAAATAATAGACATGAAAGTAGCAGTTTGTGGAGTTAATAATGCAGAACTCCTTAAAAAAGTAGAGAGTCATTATAATGTAGAGTCTGTAAATGCAACAAATGGTATTTACATATCAGCAAAAGTAACATATGATTATGATAATGTAAATAATGTTATATTCAATGGGTGTGTATTAGATTATGCTGTGAATGAGAAAGATATGCATCCGTTTGATGAGCAAGTTATTTTATGTGCATTGGATAATCTTGATATAGTGTATGTATATACACCTTATATGACAGCGGAAGAGATTAGTAGATATCATCAGTTTGATGAGTTTTTTAAAGGACATGTTGTTGATGTTCTTGATGTGAATACATTTGAAATCGAGTAAAATTATATGAAGTTAAAAAGGATTAGTTGGAAAAATTTTAAATCATATTCCAATGCAATGACGGAATTGGTATTTAACAATGATCCTTCTCTTAATCTTATAGTTGGAACTAACGGAACAGGTAAGAGTAGTATTGCTGATTGTATCATTTATGCACTTTATGGTAAGATAGATGGAACAAATAATAGTGATATTCCTAACCGAATAAATAAAAACTTTTATGTAAAGATTGAACTTGATTGTAATGGACATGAAGTCATAGTCGAAAGAGGTCTAGCCCCAAATTTATTTACAGTAACTATAGATGGTAAAGTTGTAGATACGGCTGGTAAAAATAATGTCCAAACGATGCTTGAGGAAAACTATTACAAAATACCTTATTCTGTGTTTAAAAATACATTAATATTATCTATCAATGATTTTAAATCACTTGTAGATCTAAATCCGTCAGATAAAAGAAATATTATTGATAAGATATTTGGTTTCACAGAATATAATTTGATGTTGAAGTTGATAAAAGAAGATGTTAAAATTCTTGATAGTTCTATCAATTCAAACGATGGTTCATTAAAAACGGCATCAATAAATATTGAAAAATATGAACAACAGTTGCTCGAATTAAAATCTAACGAAGTTTCACAAGAAGAAATTGATGAATTAACAGAAAAAATCAAAGAAGCAAAAAAACTGAAAGCAACCAACGAAGAAAATATAAAGAAGTTGGATAAAGTCAGAAAGGAGTTGGATAAACAAACCACAGAAAAAAATATGGATATTCGTGATCTCAAGCGAAAGATTGAAGATAACAATAAGAAGATTAAACTTATTGATTCAAAGAAATGTCCAACTTGTGGAAGTTCTCTTGATACAGATGAATTTCATAAAGAGAGAGAAAGACTTGTTCAAGAAAATGAATCGTGTAAAGTTTTGATAGCAGATATTACATCTATTATCAACGATCTATCGAATAAAATAAAGGTGGTTGATTCAAAACGAAATGTGTTTGTAGATGCTATAAACAAGAGTAAATTAATGGATTTAGCGTCAGATCTTAAATATAAAATTTCGTTAAAGAAAAACAATTCTAAACCACTTATTAATTTAAAAGAAAGTTTAGATCAACAAATTGTTCAACTAAATGAAGAGAGAGAATTGTTGGATAAAAGAAAAATGGTTTACGATTGCGTGATGCAGATTCTTGGTGATGGTGGTATTAAAGAATATATAGCAAGTAAATATATACCTACAATTAATCAAATTATTTCAGAAATGATGGAATTTATGGGTATTAATTATAATGTTGTGTTTGATAAAACATTTAAGGCGACCATAACAAGTAATGGATATAATGTAACATATAACTCATTAAGCACTGGTGAGAAGAAAAGAATTGACTTTGCAACAGTTATTTCTTTTATTAAACTTCTAAAACTTCAATTGGGTGAAATGAATTTGTTATTTTTGGATGAAATGCTTGCGAGTATTGATATTAATGGTGTATCAGATATGATGTCTATTCTAAAAGATTTAAGTGTTGAGTTGAATATGAATATTTATCTTATTCATCATGCACAGGTTGAGAATGTTGTTTTTGATAATGTGATAGAAACATCTAAACCAGATGGATTTAGTAAAATTTCTATAATAAATTAAAAGAGAGGATTTTTCCTCTCTTTTTTATTTCCAACCTTTCCCTTGTTTTGCTAAAAGTGCAACTTTTTCAGCGTATGTCAAAGTTTGTTTATTTTTTGATGATAATGTAGTTTTATCTGGAAGAACAGGTTCTTCTGGTTTTGAAAATAATTCGTCATTATATAAAGGAGTGTATAAAATATCACCTTCGTCTATAGAGAAAGGATTTAGTATATGATTTGCATACATTAAAATATCTATTGCGTTATAATCTTTAGATACATTACTATAAACAAATTTATCTATTCTTCCTTTACAGTCTTGATTTACTCGTATATATTCATTGATTTTAATTTTATTAATATCAACGGTTGGAAGGATAAGGTTTAAATATTCATTACCATCTTTTGATATGTATGTTCTTTTATTGTCTAATAATTTATCCATAATTATAATTATTTGCCTAAATTTGCTCCAATTACTCTTAATTTACTCATTGTTATTGGTCTTGAGTTTTGATCAAATTTAATATTTGTTTCTTGATTTATTTGGTCTGCATTTTTGGGTTGAAATGAACTCATATTATCAACATCGGCGAAAGTATTTAATAAATTAGCATCTGTAAATGCGTAGAATCTACCTTTAGCACCGTTAAACATGTTTTCTATTGATGCATTATCTCTTGGCATGCAATGTTCTAATTCAACTGTAAATTTAATTTCTGTTGGAAAATCATCATATCCTAAAACATCGTTAAATTGAACAGATGTTTTAGTAACCGCCATATTTCCCATCATAGCAATAGGATCTAATGGATTTCCTATTGTAACATGCCAATATCCCGACGGTGCTCCGCTTAATAGTGCAACGGTCGCTTGTGTTTGTCCAGGTACACCCGCATTACCACCTAATAAGTTACCCAATAACCCTTGTAGAGCACCTCCTGCTAAATTTTTAATACCAGACCATAAATCTCCATTTCCACCATTTAATGTGCTAATATTTTCAAGCCCACTCTTCACATCAGATATTAATGATTGAAAATATCCTTTAAAATCACCGTTTCTTAATTTTGCAGGATCTCCAAATTGTGGTGCGATACTTTGTTGACCATAAAATCTTGTTTCACCACCCCAAAATGCACCATAATTGCCAGTAAGAATCAAAAAGTTTGAAAGTATATCCATCATAGCAACCCTTGGATTTACACATTTTAATGATTTCAAAGAGTATTCAAAATTTAATGTAAAATTTCCGCTATATGTTAGTCCTCTTGAACGAATTTTTGTTTTATTAATAACATTTACATCGCCATATATATTTTCACCATATACTTGTGAATATTCATTACCTTGAAATTTATGACTTGCTGCTATCGCTTCATTAACAGTAACACTTTGCATACCAGTTAATGCGGAAAACTTAAATGCCTGTTTTAAGAGATTAGAACCTCCTCCTTCACTTTGCCTATTTGCTTGCCCCTGCATGAAGTTTTCAGATATATTAAACTTTTGCTTCATTTGTGCAGCGAGACCGCCATCGGAGTTTTGTAGCATTTCAACTTTAGCCTCTTTATCTTCATAATTTGCCCCATATTCAAATTTTAAAATATCAGAAAGTTTATTTCCAGCTTTTTCGCCCATATATGTAACAGCGGTTGCTATATTAAAGTGTGATTCTTCGTAACCGTGCATTGCTGTCAAATCTTCAGCAGACATATCAAGACCAAACATATGATCTTCACAAGGATGTGTATACCTTCTAAGAGTAATCATATAATTGTTTGGTATTTGGTTATAATATTTTAAATATATAAAGTCTTGCATTCTATAACTAGCCAGACCATATGGATCAAAATTTTTATCACTATAATATTTTAAAATATTTTTATAAGTTGGATTTTGTTTATCTTGAAGAAACAAAGTATAAAAACTTTCCATTTCCATACATTTTTTATAATCATCATACTCTGTGAATTTATTTACACCTTTTTCAGTACATTGAGGGTATCCATTATAGATTGTTCTATAATTAATAGCAACATTCTCATTCATTATAGAATGAGGAAGTTCTAATTGTACGCCATCTTTACTAGGTGTATAATATGTAAGACCATCATCAAGTACAGATGCTTGTAAGTCTGGTGGAGATAATGCCATTTTAGCGTCAACTCTACACGCCTGATTATAAAATGAAGCCATATTTTTATAATTTATATATATATTTATGCAGATTTTTCATAAATATTTTATATAAGTATATAATAAAATGATTCGATATTTTCAATTGACTCCAGAAATATTATTGGAGTATATATATGATAGAGATCCAAAACTTAATGGTGGTGATAAGGTAAGTGGTATTATAGGTAATATAAAAGATTTAAAAACCAATCCGACAATATTATTGAATTCAAAAGCATTTGGTTCAAAATATATGTGTTTTAAAAATGAATCGGAAGGACTAGATAGTTTTTCAAATCTTGTATTGCCTTTGAATAATAACGAAACACAATTTGTGGTTGCTAAAACCAAATATCAGAATTTTTTCAGTACACTCAATGCTTTAAATAGATTTTCATCAAATGGTAATACTGGATATATATATGAAGATGGTAAATACGATAGTAATATTATAGGAAGTGGTAAAAGTTGTAAAGTTAAATATGATAAATGTATTATCCACTTTACAAGTAGAAATTATTTTGCTGGCTATGATGCTTTAATTTTTCAGGCTTATGCATATATGAATAATAAATCAAAATTGTATTTTGCTTCATTTTTGTTTAGAAAAACATCAAATATTGATTATAAAGCGGAACATATGCTTTATAATGAGAAATTATATACTACACAAATTGAATTTGATATTCCAAGTGTATTTTCAATTATTAATAATGATAATTTAGAATTTAATAAAGCATTAAAGTCTCAAGATATTGAAATATTGAAAAACACACCTATTGGAATTAATGTATATGGTGCTAGTGATTGTATAATTGGTATAGATAATTATGAAAAATTCAAAACTCGTAAATTAAACTCTATATCTATTCCTTATATATATAATAGATTTGATGATATTTCTGTTGATATATATGAATCTAATGACGGTGATTATTATATTATAAATCCAAAAATGAGTTCAAACTACCCATCTTTTGTTGAATATATTGAAAGTATGGGAGAAGATATTAGAGCATATATGATAATGCATGAATTGTGTTTGAAAGAATCATGGGAGTATAATGGTACAAAACATTCGGAAATAACACATAAAGAACATCATATTATAGATATACATTACGATGACGAGGATGAAGAAATATCAAAAAAATTTGATGCAACAATAAAATATAGACCCATATGTATACACACTGGAAATGGGTATTCAGCAATAATTATAGATACAATAAAAATAATTAATACTGTTGATAGTTCATCGTATGAAGTTGTTGGTTCAATAGATATTAAAAACCCACACAAATATGGTAAAAGTTTAAAGTCAATAAATATAAATCGACCAATAGTAAATGTTTATAATAAAAAAGTTTTAGATGAAAATGGTATGAACAATGCAATTTCTTTAAACAGAGGTGGTGGATTTGTTGTTGAAAACAAAACACAATCTATAACATCTTTTATAGAATGTACGAATGTTGGTATTAGTATACAGGAATTATCTACAGATGATTTAAAAAATACAAACTTAAATAGGGAAGATATATATGTGTTAAATCAAGATCATAAAAATAGGAAATTTTATATATAAAATTTCCTATTTTTTTATTTATAAAATTAACCATTTTAATTTAGCATTCACACCATTTTTAATAGTTTCGTTTAATTCATTTATTGTTTTTTGAAATTCTTTATCTGTATTTTCCAAATCTAATAACCTGCGATTTACACCTTCTAATGTTTCAAAATTATCTACATCAACACCAGATAAATATTCTATTTTTTCTTTTAATGTTAATATTTCATTGTTTATATTTTCATTATCTTTTTTTAGAAATTCAATATCGGATATAACTATTTTAATGGATAAAAGTTCATTGAGTATTTCAAATATATGTCTATCTTCTATTTTTAAAGCAGAAATATCATTTTTTAGTTCATAAATATCATTTATAATTCCAACATCTTTTGTTTTAAGTTTATTTATTTCAGATATATTGTTTTCTATTTTTTTCAATAGTTCATTAGATATATCATTTATATTTTGTTTAATATTTGTAATATCTGAAATAATAGGGTTTATATCAATGATAGAATCATCAACATTTTTTATTAAGTCTTCAAGTTCTAATATATTTGTTTTAATTATTGCAATATCACTTTCTGTAATATTTATTCTTTTAGACAATGATGTATTAATATTAGATATATTATTAGATATATCTATTACATTTCTTTTTAATTTATTATTGTCGTCAGAAATGGCAACGACATCATTTTTTATTTTTTCAAAATTTTCTTTAACAATTATATTATCATTGACAGCAACATCTAATTTATTTTGAATATTCGAAATTATCTCAAAAATGTGATTATCTTCAATCTGAAGAGCAATAATATCGTTGTTAATATTTTTAATTTTATTTATAGATGAAATCTGATCGTTTTCAAGTTTATTAATTTTAGTTTTGTATTGATTTATAATAACTTTTATATTATCAATAGATTTTGATAAATCAACAATATCGCTTTTAATAGGTTCCAAATCAACAATTTCATTATTGTTGTTTGTATTATTAATATTAGATAATTTATTATAAATATCTCCTATTTTAATCTCAATATTTGATATATTTGTTCTATTATTATTAATAGACTTTAACAAATCACTTTTAACATTATCTACTTTTTCTTTAATGTTTGTGATTTTTATATTCAAACTATCATCAATATTCTCTAATTTAGATAATTGTTCTAATAAATATGTTAAAGAAATATCGTCGTTTTTATCTATAAATTTTGATATTGTTTTTTTAATATCATTTAAAATTTCAAAAATATGATTGTCTTCTATATGTAGTGATATTATATCATCTTTTATATTTTTAATATCGTTTGATGTAGAATTTTGTTTTACATCTAATTTATTAATACTTTTTTTATTATCGTCAATACCAGACAATTTATTTTTAACAGCATTAAGTGAATTCGATAAATCTTTTATCTCTTGTTTAATTGGTTCTAAATTAACAGGATTAGATTTTATATTAGATATACTATCTTCTATTTTTCGTATATCACTTGCTAATGAAGATATATCTGTTTTAATATTATTAATATTATTAGATATAAATGTTGTTTTTGTATCTAATTTATTAATACTTTTTTTATTATCATCAATACCAGATAATTTATTTTTAACAGCGTTAAGAGAGTTTGATAAATCTTTTATCTCTTGTTTAATTGGATCTAATTTTGAAAAATCAGTTTTTATACCAGATATAATATTTGACAATTCTAAAATATCTAATTTTATTAACGAAATATCATTATTATTTGCTTTAATATCATTAGATAAGTTGGTATTTATTTTATTTAGTTTAGATTTTAAACTGTTAATATCTACATTTATATTTGATGTTGTTTTTTCAATAGATGAAACTCTATTCGAAATATTATTTAAAGAACTATTATTGACATTGCTATCTGTAGTTATTTTTTTAATTTCCGATTGAATTTTGGATATAAGTTCGAAAATATGATTGTCTTCTACATTTAATGAATTAATGTCTTGTTTTATTTTTGTAATGTCATTTAATGCAGAAATTTGTTTTGTATTAGTTTCGGAAATTTTTTTTGATAAATCTTTGACAACTTTGTTTTCTGCTATTAATGTTGTGTTAATTTCGGATATGGATTTTAGTATATCCTTAATTTGTTTATCTGTGCTTTCTGATTTGTTTTTAAAATCTGTTTTTATAAATGATATTTCTTTTGATAAATTGTTTGTGTAATTTGTCAAATCATTTATATCATTTTCAAAATTAGAAATTGATTCAGATAATTGTTTTTTATATTTTTCATCTATTGATGATATATTTGAATTGAATTCTGTTTTTAGATCATTGAGTCTATTACTTAAAGAATCAATTAGATTTTTTAATTCAATACTTACATTTGGAAAGTTGCTGTGTGTTAATTGTGTTCTTCCGAGATAAATGTCCATGACATTTTCATCGAGTTTAACAATAGATATTGTACTCGATGTTATGTCTGTTGCATTGTTAAATGATTCAACACTTTTGTATCTGTTGAATTTCACAAGATCTTTAAAAATTTCTTCCATTGATATAAATTAGTCTTTTTCTACAGGCACAATGTCAAAATCTTTATTAAGATCATCATTGTGTTTTTTTAATTCTTTAGTTTCATCAGATATTTCCGATTGACTTTCTTTAATTTTTTCATTCCAGAAAGTTTCATAGTCGGCGATTGTTGCCTGATAATATCTAATTTTCTTTAATATAAAATTTTCCTTACCCATATTATATTTATGTAATTTTGTTATATTTAAGTAGAAATATAATTTTATTTAAGATGAAGAAAAACTATTATGATGTTCTTGGTGTTAATAAGAACGCATCGCAAGATGAAATAAAAAAAGCATATCGTAATTTGTCTAAAAAATATCACCCAGATAAAAATGGTGGAGATGATAGTAAATTTAAGGAGATAAATGAAGCGTATGATACTTTAGGTGACGAAACAAAGAGAAAACAATATGATAATCCTAATCCTTTTGCTGGATTTACTGGATTTGGTTCTAATGGTGGTGGTTTTACTTGGACATGGAACTCACATAACGCAAGACCAATGCCACAAAATATTGAAGTTCATATTGAAATATCATTAACAGAAGCATACTATGGATGTAATAGAAATATTAGAGTTGGTGTAAAAAATTTTAATATAGATATCCCAAAAGGTGTTACAACTGGAAAAATAATAGTATATTCAGGTCAAGGAGGTAAAGGTTATGATCCATTGACAGGTCAGGAAAAATATGGAGATTTATATGTTAAAATTAATGTTAGATCGACAGATAAAATGTATCTTAATAATGATGGAACACTTGAAATGGTGATTGCTATTGATTGGATAGATGCAATTCTTGGTTGTAATATGGAATTAGATGTGTTTGATAAAACTGTTATTATCAGGGTTCCTAAATATACACAAAATGGTGGATATACATTATCGGCTGGCAAAGGGTTCCCAAAGTATAAATCAAATGATTATACCAATTTGAAAGTTAATTTTATAGTGAAAATGCCTAAATCACTCACACAATCTCAAATAGATATGCTTGAATCTATAAGACAAGAAATAAAAAAATAATTATTATTTTAATAAAAAAATAGAGATCCTATAAAGGGATCTCTTTTTATATATAAGGCGGGGGTTTGGCTAAAATACAAAATCAATAATGTTATTTACAGTATTTCTATCACATAAGAAATCTATATTAACATTTGCTTCATATTTATTACCAGTGATTTCTCTTGAAGTAAGACCTTTATCTTTAGCAAACGCTTTAAAAGCCTTAACAACAACAGAAATAGTTTCAATATCATTTGCTTGTGTTAAATCGGCATACACACTTCTACCAATATGGAGTTTACCAGGTTTATCAATTACTATATTAGGTAAAACCTTTTCGCTAAATTCTTTACAAATACCTTCTTTATTTTTATTTGCGTCAAGAATATATCCGTTGAAATTGTTACCATTTATAGTTTTATGCATTAAATATCCAACTCGTTGGTATCCATCCATTTCACAATCAAAATAGAAAGGAATTCTTTCTTCTATAAGTTGATTAATTATAACATCAAAGTTACCGAGTAAATTATCACAAGTTAATTTTTTACCTTCTTTTTCTGCTTTATATGCAGAAAGCATACCTTCGGTTATAAATTCTTTAAAATTAGGAATCATATTATTAAAAACTTTAATTACTTTAAAGTATTTATGTTAAACACATTTTCATAAATAACTTATATAAGTTTATTTCAGATAAAATGGAAAAATATAACGATATTGTAAATAAGATCAATTTGATTATTGAACAATCAAATGTTGAAACCCCTAAATGTAAAAACTGCGTAAGTCATTGTGATGGTGCTTGTACATTTGGATGTGTAAATGAGAGAAGTGGTGGTAAATATTTGTTCTCACAAAGAAAACTTACTACTCCAGATTATTCTTGTAGCAATTTCAAACCTGTTTATAATTTGAGTGAAAGCACAGTAGATACATTGAGAGATATGGTTAAGGATATTGAAAAGGTTAATGAAGATATTATGAATCTTGAGATGATGCTTTCAGGTAAAATTAACGAAAATGAATTTACTGAACTTGTAAAATAAATTTGCTATATATAAAAAGATAAGGAGTGGAAAATCCACTCCTTTTTTGATGTGTTCGTGGTGCTAACCTATTCTTGCTACCTATCATAATCACATCTGACTTATTTATGTAAAATAATTTTAGAAAATATTTTTTATTTGTTATATTTAAATTAAGATAAATTATATATAAGATGAAAAACATAATATCATATATTAAGAACTTTTTCCGTAAATTAAGACGAAGTTGTAAGTGGTTCAGAAGAATGTGGAATAATCATGATTTTGATGATGGATATCTTATCCAAGTAATTGTGTGGAAGATGAAAGATATGCTTTATCAATTAGATGTTGTTGATCGTAGTTTTGTGGATTTGAGAAATCAAGAGCATTATAACGATAATGGATATAATGGCGATCTAATTAAAAGTTTGGAAGAGTGTATAGAAATTGGAGAAAGACTTATTGCAGACGATTATATTGTATATCCCGTAGAAGTTGAAGAATGGATTTCAAGATATGGATTATTAGAAAAAATGCCAGAAGACCTTCATAAACTTTTATTTGAATCATATGATGAATCAGAAAAAAGAAAAAATGAAGATAATGATAAGTTTTTTGATATAATGAAAAAACATCATTGGGGTTGGTGGAGTTAAAAATATATAAAGATATGGATAAAAAATTTGCAAAAGTATATTCATATACAAAGACATATGCTTCAAATCCTTTATCTACAAGTGGATTTGAATATGAATATTCTTATTTGAAAGCACATCGAAATGATAGAGTATATAATACAAAAATGTCGTATGATAGTCTACCAGAATATTTTTGTGATGTGTATAGATTTGGTAATATATATAATGTTATAGATTCAAGAAATATCTCAAATCTTAATTATAAATGGTTTAAAATGAACCATTTTATGCGAGATAGTGTGTTGGAAATAACATTTATAGGTAGCACTAAAACAAATGAGCGAGTGTATTCTTATGAGATATTTAAATATCTTGCTTATGTAAAAAAATTTAGTGACTATGATATATCAGATATTAGAAGTGAGTTTATAAATCAATGTAATTGGCTTGTTAAAAATGAACCAGATTTTGCTCCAAATACAGATGATTTTGGTAATTGGTTTGACAATAAAATAAATGAATATGAAGAAAAAATTAAATGATGATTTAAAGTCCGCAATGAAAAACAGAGAAATGTTGAGATTGGACACAATAAGACTTATTAAGAAAAATATACAAGAATTAGAGACATCTGTAGGTCATAATGGAGAAGCAACTGATGCGGAAATAATGAAAATAATATCTAAACTTGTTAAACAAGGTAAAGATGCTGCAGAACAATATAATTCTGCTGGTAGAACTGATTTGTTTGATATTGAAATGCAACAAGTTGCTGTTTTGGAAAGTTATCTACCAAAACAATTGACTGACGAAGAGATTGCTGTCGAAATAGATACAGTGATGACTGAAACAGGTTCAACTAATATTGGCGTTTTAATGAAAGAATTGAATGCAAGACTTGTGGGTCGTGCTGATGGTAAAACTATATCAAGAATATTAAAAACAAAATTATAATATATGAAGACTGAAGAATATATTAATTCTCTTATCAAAGAAAAAGATCATTTATCAGAGTTGTGTAAATCACATGTTAAAACGATACTATTGATAAAGAGAGAGTTGGGAAAACTTAAAAATACAATTACACAAAAGGATAAAAAAATTCAAAAACTTGAAAATGAGTCTCTAAATACAAAGATAGAAAAGGAACTCAATGAAACAAAAAATGAGTTAAATATTTTTAAAATAAAATATAATGATTTGAAAATAGATCATGATACATTAAATGACAAATATAATACTTTGGAGAAAAAGTATAATGATGTCGTTTTTGAAAATTCAGAATTAAAGCGTATCTTTAATGAGATTGAGACTTTATGTGATAGCGATCAATAAAATAAAATAATATATATGGCAAATATTTTTAAAACTACATTAAAAAAAGATATTATCGCAGATATAGCTGATAATAATAAAAGAGAGGTTAGATTTCCAATCACTAAATTTTGGGCTACAAGATTTACAGATGAATATAATCTTAATGATAAAACATTTGTTTTCAAAACATTTGATTCTTTAGAACTTTCTGCACCATCAAATAAAGATACAGAAGGTCAAACATATGTGTTTGACTATGTTAGAACATTTGTTGATGGTGATGAATTTGTTATTGAATTTAAAGATAATGAATGTGATACTGAAAATTGTCAAATAGATGATAGTGATTATGATGTTCAAAATATTGATTTAGACAATATTGTATCAGATAATGAAATGTCAATGTCTAAACAAGACGAAGATGAACCTGTAGATTTTACAGATGAAGAAAAAGACGATGAAAACATTCTCGATGATGAAATCGAATTCATTGACAACAACGATGTATTTGAAGCGGTTAAACAATGGTTTGATGAAAAAAATATTTTAAGCGAATTATATGAAAATGAAGATGTAATTGCCACAAATGCAAGACAAGTTATTATTCTCCCGAAGGGAAAAGTGCTCGGTTCTAATAAAACTTTACCTGTAAATAATGATGCCGAAGTAAGAGTTGAATTTGATATGAATGAAAAAGTATATTTTGATGCAACTTTTGATTTGGATGATTTCGAAGATGATATTTTTAGAATTTTGTCTGAAATCAGAAAAAATAATTTTGTTTTCATTTGGAAGCGACATACAGGCATTTTTATGGATAAAAATGGTGTATATTTTGGTATGAAATATTCTACAAGAAAATCTATTGGGTTTAATCACAAATACAATGTTCAATGAAAGTAGCAATAATAGGTGACATTCATGGAACAACAAAGTTTTTAGAATGTTATAAAAATATTCAGGAAAATGATTCTGATGTAGAAAAAATAATAGTATTGGGAGATTGGTTTGATCCATATATAGATATTGATCTTGATACGATGATTGAAAGATATAACGAATTTGTAAAAATTTGGAAGTCTGATGATAGAATCATATCAATACTTGGAAATCACGATATTGCAGGATATATAATAGTCAATGACTCTACGAACAGAACAATGAGATATGGGAAAGGTAGACAGAGAATTACAGATGCTATTGAACAAAATCTATCAGAGTCATATTTAACATATAAAATTGGAGATTATATATTCAGTCATGCTGGTGTTAGTCAAGATTGGTTAAATGATATTGATATATATGATGGTTGCAATTATGTAAATGATATTATGAATTGCAAAAAAGGTTGGACAGCAGATGAATTATCGGATATTTGTATGTTCTATCCATATGACTGGAGTGGTTGTGGAGAAAATGTGCATCAAAGTTGTGTGTGGATTAGACCTCGATCGCTTTATAAAAGTGCAATAGATGGATACAATCAAGTTGTTGCACACACGAGAATTGATAGCATTTCTAAATTGTCGTTGCAAAACGGAAAAGACCTTTGGATTGTTGATGATGACCAGAAACCTAATTATTTGACATTAAATATTGAAGAAAATGTTCAAATTTAGAACATTTTCTTTTTCTTTTGTTATATTTAAATTGTAAATGATTAAATAGATTAAAAAAATGAACTACAACAAAGATTTTGAAAGATTTGCCTTGAGCAAAGGTATTGGTAGTAATAAACTTAATGGTTATAAAAATTACATCAATCCAACAATTATTGAAGAGAGAGAAATGAACATGCAGGCGTGGGATGTATTTAGTAGATTGATGGCAGAACGAATTATTTATCTCGGTGAAGGAATTAATTCAGATGTTGCTAATATCATTACTGCACAATTGTTATATCTTGATAGTGTTGGCGATGATGATATTACAATATTTGTAAATACACCTGGTGGAAGTGTATATGATGGTATGGCAATTGTTGATACTATGAATTACATCAACTCTGAAGTTGGAACAACATGTGTTGGTTTGGCAGCGTCTATGGGTTCAATTATTCTTTCTTCTGGAGAGAAAGGCAAACGACTAATTCTACCACATAGTAGAGTATTGATACATCAACCTCTTGGTGGTGTTCAGGGTCAAGCGTCAGAAATTGAGATTGAATATAGAGAAATTCAAAAAGTAAAACAAGAACTTTATGAAGTATTAGCTGAAAATACAGGTCAATCTTACGATAGAATTTATGCAGATGCAGATAGAGATCATTGGTTTACTGCTATCGAAGCAAAGGAATATGGATTAGTTGATGATGTTATTTATAAAAAACAGTAATATGAAGGTAAAAAAACTGGATAAAAAATTTACTAAAAAAGGAGATGTCTTTACCCAAATTGAAATCGGCGACAATTATTACATATATAAACGAGATATTGGAGATTTCAGTTGCTATGAGATTTTTAAGAAAAAAATAGTAACAATAAATGATTATATGAGACGA
>JBGVNW010000069.1:0-5118 GCA_045125935.1 Bacilli bacterium
TCTTTTTTTATCTTTAGGAAGAATATTAGTAGTACATGGTTTATCATCAGTAAAAACGCTATAACATCTATAGTCAAATTTTTTCCAAATTGACTTAAATATTATAAGTGTTTTCATGCTTTCCTCTATATCTTCATTAAATACATTCATGGCACTTTGATTATCATAAGAATAGGCCATTTCTCTAACTTTCATAATAATTATGAAAGGAATCCATGTTATACAACTATGAATATAAAGATGTTTATCTAAAACTTTCTTAACGGCATGATGTAAATCTCCAGTACTTTGCGTGTCTATGATAAGTTTACCAGCACAAGAATGACCAAACAACTTAACTAAAAGCTGTAATTGCTCATTAAGCAAATTATCATTTATACAAAGAGAATCAGCCACAAGAGAAACCTCACCCAAATAAGCAACCGAGCCAAGAGCAGGACGCTCTACTCTCCTAATAAACTCCTCACTAATAGGAACATATGCACAAGTCAATGGAATGTTAGAATATAATAATGGTTTTTCAATATCTTTTCTAAGAATGTACTTCTTAAACCACCATTTTAACATTGATTTTCTATACTCTTTCATAACTCGATTTAATGCTAATGTAGATTTACCTGTTTTAGGTGCTCCTGTAATCATAGTTACACAACCACATTTGAAAAATTTACACTTCATCATAATTATTAAAAAAACAATTATAATAACAAGCACAATTAACAAAAACATATTACATGCCCCTCTCAACTATGCTTCTACATGATCTAGGAATAAAAATTATTACATCATATAAAAGATGTACTAATTCAATAACAACAATATACTGTATATAATTAGAAACTACATACACTATATCATTGGACAATCCAAATACACTCATAAAATATACAATAGGCTCCACAATTAAACTATTAAGAGAACCTAAATTTATATATGATAACAAAGTTTGATAAGTAGACAAAGCAGTAATATCAAAAGTATTGTGTTGATTTCTAATAATAGCCATTAGATACCAACCTAAAAACAATATTAAAGGTAACAACTTTAATATATTAAAAATTAAATTTTCTATTTTTTTTCTTGTCATTGAATCACTCCTTTCTTAGCAATAACAAAAAAAAGGCACTCCAAAAGGAATGCCTAAAAACTAATTACCGATGCTTTCAAGCCAATGGAACACCAAAGTAACAAATGCAATAGCTAATGCAATACCACCAAAAATTGCAACCATTCCTCCAAATGTTGATAAAACCATACCAGTTTCAGTAGTTTCTAAGAACATAGCAGTAACAGCACCATTTAATCCAGCACCTATACCAGTAGCTAATTCAGTAATACCACCAACTAAAAGACCGATAAACTCTGTAAGAATTTCACCCATTCAAGCAGCACTCCTTTCTAGTTTCTTACAGAGAAATAACATATTTATTTTTTAAGATTATTCAGTTTTTTTACTTTCTTCTTCTTATACAAACCGAACATAAACAAACACTCAGCTAAAATAAGATTAAAAGCAATAAAAATTTGACCAATAAGTACCATAAAATTAATCCTTAATAGCACGTACTCTATACATATTATTTAAATACTTAGTATCAGATTTTTCTTTACAAACAAGATAAACCTTAACACCATATACTTCAACATAATAGCGATAAGCAGTAACTTCCTTTCCTTCCTTATTGATAAATGAATAAGTTTCTCTTAATAAATCCATATTACCTCTCCTTTCAAAACTTATTTTTTTTATGTCAGGAGTGTAATTGCAAACATACAGAGGGATAGAAGGTGTGTATATTATAAAAAAGTGAGATGTTAGCAACTACACACCTCACACTTAAATAATAGCAAAATTATGTATTTATGTAAATACATAATATAATAATTTATTTTATTTTTTTAACAAAATCATAATAATAAATAATACTATCAATTTTTTCGAACAATCTTTTTTCATTATCATTAATAAAAATTGGTTCTACTTTTTGATTAAATTTAGGAGTTAAAACAACTCTATCAAACTTATAAAGTTTATATCTTAATAAAAAAGCAATATTATCATTATCTAATTTATTAGCAAAATTATATAAAGATTTATCTGTGTTTTTTAACTTAATTATTTTTTTAATAATATTTTTATCATGTATAGTTAAAAGACCATTATCAATATATAAAACTAAAAAGCACCATATAAAACATAATATACAAATAGTAACTCCAAACCACAACAAAAAAATATCTAAAAATAAAATATCTGTTAAACCATGTATTTCTAAATTCATATTTTACACCTCCCTTTCTTTTAATAATTCAATAAAAGCTTAAACCATATCATTAAAAGATAATTGTTTACCTTGCCGATTTAAAACAAAATGATGTTTTTCAACAAAAGAATCAAACATTTCTACAGACATAGTAAAAACATCTACATACTCTAGATGTACAAATAAATTATTTTCTTGGATCCAAGAAACAAGAGAACGCACCATTCTATCTTTTAAATTAGGAACATGATTAACTTCTTTTGTTCTTATATTAGAATATACTAAAGAAGAACGCTTTAAACCTTTACTACAAAAATAGCTACATTTATATATACGTAGCAAATCTTTAGTTATATATTTAGAAATATAATTTTGCAAACGGCTATCATAATGATTAATTTTACGCCATTTACAACCACCTAAACCATTAAAAAGATTATCTTCTCTATAATCAGCGTACGCTAAATGTTTTAAAAACTTTTTATTTTCTTGGTATACCATGCCGTGAAAATGTATACGCCCATTTTTTTCGCCATATTCAGGTACTATTATATAGCGAAAATTATTATCATAGCGATTTCGAAAGTTGTTAAAATACTTACATATACGCTTACGCAAATAAATAATATCATTTACATCAACCTTATTACTATCAAAAGAAATGGTAACAAAATAATTAAACTTGTTATTTTTACAATAATCAATAGCTACTCTTTTAGATCTAGCAATGCTTTCTTGTAAATAACGTTCTTTTTTTTCTTGAGATGTTTCAAAATGACACTCCCCTGTTTCTCTATTGTCCCAAATAATACGCTCAGTAAATTGAGTAGAATCCGAATTTTTTTGTTCAGTAGAAAGTGAAATAGTATAATCATATAAAGATTTTTTAATTTGTATCATTATTCATATGGTTTTATGTATGTACGCATAATTTACATTATGTTATTAAATATTATAGTCTAATTCTAAAGAATTAACATTATCAAATTCATTTTGATATTCTTGAACTATAAGAAACTTAACAACATCAGTAAGTGTATTTTTTTTGTTTTCTAATCTAGTATAATACTTTTGTAGCTTAAGCAATTGAATATATACATTTTTATCTAGAACAAAATTCACACGTACAACATCTTTAGCCATTTTTACACCTCTCTTTCATATTCGAGTAAAACTAATATAACATAATTATTTATTTATGTAAATACATCATTGAGTAAAAGATGTAAGTTACCCAAGTAAAGGAATTTTTTTCAAAAATTCCAAACAAAAAGAACACCAGCGTGCCCTTAGCAACCCAAAGAGGGAAACTAAGGGAACGCTAGCGTTCTCCTTTATATAGCAATATAGGGTGCACCCTATAACCCCACACAACCTCACATAGTACTAAAATTGGCACGCATTAAACTGCTAAATTGCTAGATGTACCGCAATTTGCCTAACTTGCAAATCATAGCATAATTATCTTTAAAAAGTAGGTGTAACCTTTTTCGAGGTTACGGGCGTGGCGTATATTCATAAAAAAACAAATACTCGACTATCTGTAATATATTATTAACAAAATCAAGAAATAAGTAACCTAAGCCTAAAACCAATTGACCAAGACCTTTAATAACGGTAACAACAAGATCACCTAAACGAGCAATAGTATCCCAAAAGCCTTGAGTATCTTCTATTGTATTCCAAATTTCACCAACTTCATTAAATATATCACGCATTTCAACAAAAGCATCAAGACTATCAGCAAAAGACCAATTAGAAAAAATAGTTAACATATCAGCAAAATCAAAACTGCGACTTTGCAAACTAAACAAAACACCTATAGCAACTAATAGAGGCAAGAGTAAAAATAAAATTCTTTTCATTTAATCACCTCTATATAAATTTCTTGATCAGCCAAATAACAACTAATAAAGTAACTAATCCTAAAAGCATTTCAGCAAAATTAATTCCAAGTACATTGAAATTAAATATTTCTTGAAACATAGTAACAGGACCAGTAAAGATTGCACCAACCATACCAACTAAAGTATTTTTACTATTTTCTCCATATTCAAAACCTGTATCATAACCTACTCTATAACCGTCATTGTAGCCTTCACCATAAAGCGCAGTATCTTGATAGAAATTACGATAATCACCGCTATCAAATTGCATACGTATATATAATTTATCTATATCATACATAGTAGTAGTATCACCACTAGACATCAAATAAAACTTTCTACTATAGCTATTATTTGTACTATTACTAGTATTATTAAAAACATCCATTATACTAGTACAATTAAATTCACCAAAGATAAATTCACCAGAAAAACCACCATTATATTTAGTAATTGTACATTGTCTAAAATTAATAAGTCTATCACGTATAAAGTCATTCCATATCAACATATATTTACCGTTAAAATTAACCAATGTTAAAGTAGTTTCATAAGCGTCATAACCAGTCTCAACACCGTTAGAATCAAATTGTTTACCACCTTCATTCACATATATAATACTATCGTTATAATGGAATTGAGCTGTCATATCTGGAATAGTAGCTGCTTTAGTTTCAATGGAATTGAAAGCAAATGCTCCAAATAGACATACAATAAAAGTTAATACATAATTTTTAAACTTTTTCAGTTTCATTTTTTTCACTCTCCTTTTTAATTTCTAAACTTCTAAATTTTCTAAAAGTAACAGGTCTAGGCTGTTTTAAACATCTTTTTTTATCTTTAGGAAGAATATTAGTAGTACATGGTTTATCATCAGTAAAAACGCTATAACATCTATAGTCAAATTTTTTCCAAATTGACTTAAATATTATAAGTGTTTTCATGCTTTCCTCTATATCTTCATTAAA